>NZ_JBHIRC010000001.1:0-359495 GCF_042196985.1 Bartonella sp. AA97HXZ
TTCACCTAATCGTACGCCAATTTATTCAAAATATTCAGGGAGGAAAAAATGAAACAAATCTTGAAATTATTAAGCGGAATAGTTTTGGTTAGTGTAGCTGGATGTAACATCGATAAGCCTCCTCCAGGGTATCTAAGTATGTGGGAGAAGTCTGGAGCAGATTTTACGGAGATAGGAAAAGCATTGTTAGAATGTGGTATGCCAACCCCTTATGATGTTTTTCCAGAAAACCAACAGCAGAGCATTAATGCTAAAGCAACAACTTATGCCTGCATGCTCCAAGCAGGATTCCACTATAAAGGGAGGGGTAACTGGTGTTATACTTTTAAAGAGAAAAACTTGCCGATTTGTCGTCCAGGTGCTGTCATACCACAGCGCAGTGTCAAGAAGCGCTTGAACAGCCCTTTTTGTACAAAGCATCCAGAACAACCTGAATGCGAGCCTTAAGTCTTGCTGTTTGTGATGATCAACAATCCGCTATCCTTGCCTTCTCTTGGAATGGCGGGACTGTTCCCTCAATCCATCATCTCAATATTGTTCACCGTTGTTTTAAGCAGCGGTGACAGAAAATATCAACAAGCTTCCGAGCTGTTTTATTGTAAAGAAACCCACTGAAGGAGGGGAATAATGAAGAAAATCTTAAAACTATTGAGTTGCATAGCTCTCTTAAATACAGCTGGATGTGTTAACCAACCTCCTCCATCAACTTTAGCATTATGGGAAAAACCAGGTGTCGATAAAGCGATGATCCAACAATCCTTATCAAAATGTGGTTGGAAACCGGTTTATGCTTCTTCTAGTGATATGAATTCGTATGCGAGTGAATTTGCCTCAGTTTATGAGTGCATGAAAAAAGCAGGTTTCCGGTATAAATTGCAAAATTCAAAAGGGCTCTATTTTACACAACCTCCCAAAAGTGGCTCATTCCTAAGCAATTTAATGATAGCAGGATATCAGCAATTTATGGACAATGACACCTTTGGTGTGACCAACAAAACGAAACAGGAAAGCGCTTTACTAACGCATTTTGAGGATGAAAAAAAACGTCAGCAAAAGCAAAAAGCTTTACAAAAGCGATCACCAAAGCGTCCTCCCCATCGTTAAAAAGGTCGTTGGATAAAATCACGAATGAAGTAGGGGATCAAAGCCGTCTCCTTCTTTATTCAAGCGGATGACACTTTAAATAAGGCAGCATTCAAGGTGTTGGAGCCGATATTATCGCTGGGACCAATCCTGTTTATGCAAATGGTGAGCAGAGCGGGAATATCACCTTGGGAGAAGGTAAAGATATCATTTTTGAAAGTGTACAAAACCAGCTCGTGGGTGTTGCTACAGCCCTTGGCTCTTAAGACGATTCATAAGAATCATTTTTACTCCTTTCTTCTATAGTTTTTACCCACACATCAGCCCCGCTTATGATGTGCAAGCAAGTGATTTTGATTGATTCAAGATAAACAGATTTGAAATGAGAGAATCCTACGTTATTCGGGAGGCTAATTCAATATAAATAACGCTAGATTATTATTATAAATCAATATTTTGTTATATAAAAAACCTAATCCGTGGGAGATTGTTGGAAATGTTGGAACTATCCTTGGTACTTTTGCTGGGCTTAGCAACATCAGAGCGAAAGAAAATATCGTACGAGTAGGGCAGCGAGATGGATACAAACTCTATGAGTATAACTACAGGGGCTATCCAGAGCGTTATCGCGGGGTGATGGCACAAGATGTTTTGAAGTCAAAACCTGAAGCTGTTTTCTTGCATAAGGCGATAGGTTTTTTGCATGTAGATTATAGCAAGCGTGGCTGCGAGATGGAAAGGGTGCAGTGATGGAACAAGAAAACACAAATTCTCTTTTAAAGTTGTTTGATCCAAAATTTTTGCGTCCTTTAATGTATCAGGTTATACCGCAGTTACCTAGATATTTATTGCAACAACGCTCGATGCCTCCAAGCACGCCGTTGGAAGGACGATACAAGCCAAGTTTTTTAGAACGGGCTGCTTGTCGCACAGACCCTTTTGATGCGAGCAATGGGGATAATACTCCGCAAAAATTGAGTCCTACAGAGCTTATTCGCGGTTCTCAAGCAGGGACAGAACAAGCTGGGAAAAAACGCCAGCAGAATTGATTATGTCTACAGATGATTTAAAGCGCCAAATGCCTCCATTGCCGGATGTTTCAAAGGATACTGTTAAGATACAAGAGGTACCAGAGCAACAAAAACATGATTTTTCAGAGCAGGGAGGTGTTGCATCAATGATTCCTCAATCTCCACTTGTTGCGAACATTGATCAGTCTAATGGGGATGAAGCTGGGCGACAGCAAAAAGATGTGATGGATTATATTGCTCAACTTAATGAGAAATCTATAGCGGAAAACTCTTTGAAAAACAATTCTGGAAATGATGAGGAAAAGCTTTTTGATGCACCCATAGGAAAAGAAAAACATTTGAATGCACACTTACCAGAAGAGGAGTATTTAAAAGAAAGTGGTGATCTTGAACAAAAAACAGATTATATCAAGTCACTTGATAACTTTGTTCAGACAGGAGCAAATCCAAGTAGCTTATGGGAGCGTTTTAGAAAATCAGAATTTTCCGAACATTTAATGGATTTTTTTGCAGGGCTTGCGTTAGGAAAGACACCACAAGAAAGTTTTTCAAATGCATCTATCCTTATGCGGCAGGGCAACAAGGAACGCGCACAACATAAACAAACTTTGCAATTTTTACGTTCTAAAGGGTATAGCGATGAAGATGCGCAAGCACTCACGCAATATCCAGATCTTGCCATGAAAGTTATAGGCAACACGTTAAGCCCTCAAGAAGCCTATAGAACACTACTTAAAAGGCTTAATCGGGGGATTATGAAGCGGTACCAACCGAATTGCAGAAATGGACCAAAGCGGGAGGCAAACGTTTACAAGGTCTTGTACACCGGCGTGTAGAAGAGGCAGGGCTATGGGCGAAAGGGGCTTATGTTTCTTCCAATTATCAAACAGTAGAAACGCAAGCACCAACGGGGGGTTCAAAGCAGAAGCATTGGCACCGATTATTGGTTCTTTCTCAGGTCTTGGTGGGTTTTTAGCGGGCAATGGACCAATCCAATGGGCTTTATCCGCCATTATGGTTTTAGCCGCATGTACTGGCATTTTCTTTGTAGCTAAACGCTTTCAGGAGCACCGCCTATGATCTTATGGATGAAAAGAAACTTGATGGTAACAGGTGCGGCTTTAGCCGCTTTTTTTATTGCCTTAGCAAAAGCTTTTACTCTTGGGAAAAAAGTAGAGCAACAAAAGCAAACAGAAAAAGCTTTAAAAGCAGCCACAACACGGCTTGAGGTGGAAAGTGAAGTTAATCAAAAAAGTGATGCTGATATGCGTGCTGCTCTCTCTCACTGGTTGCATGACAAATAAATATGCTTCTTCTTGTGTTGGCTGGTTGCCAATTTATTTAGACAAGAAAGATCTGAACGCCATCAGTTCCAATTTAGCAAGAGAGATCTTAAAGCACAATAATCTAGGTGAACGCTTGTGTGGGTGGAAACATGGTTAGAAAAAAATCCAAAAAACACACAGAGCTTACAGAATCAGAAAAAGAAATGCTTCAAGAAATGATCATCACCTATCAAAGCGTGAAAATGATGTCTCGCTTGATGAAGTGGATAGCATTTTTTCTTTTTTTGCTTATTCTTGATTTTGCACGCCTCATGGATGCGATAGACAACATCTTCGCTCATTTGAAGCAGTGGTTCTCAAAGAATTAGAAAAACTGTCATACAAGCAAAAACTTCGAAAAATTCTTTTTACTATGAATTGGAGATCCAATCATAAGCGTAGTTCAGAATGCAAACCAAGTCGTAAGAGCCCTAGTGTTTTGGTATTCGGCTTTCGATAGATCAAAACTAAATCTGGCTTGATATGACAATCACGACAATTGCGCCATTGACCTGTTAGCGCATGATCTCTCCAATGCGCTTTTAGCGGTTCATTCTCCGCTAACGCTTTGACCACAAGCAGCAAATCCTTCTCTAGTGTATTAGCCATACCTACCTTTGCTTTCACGTTTAAGGTCAGACCGGAATGAACGCGTATAGACAATATAGCAAGCTTAGGTTTTCTTTTCAGATTTACGCATTTCGGTTCTATCTTCGCGTATCATGGTCCTTAAGCCGTCTAATGATGTACGTTCGACGCATCCCATTTCGGCATCCTCGATAGCTCGTAATGTTTCCGGATTTGGTTGAAAGATCCAAGCGGTAATGTTCGATCTCTAGCAATGCGGGTCATAAACATGCGTACTGCATCCGATACAGTTAAACCCGTAGACTTAATAACTGCACTTGCAATTTCTTGAACTTGATCAGGTATGCGGGCTTGAATTTTTCCCATTTCTAAATCCCCTATTCAATTGTAGTACAATGTACTGCACGTTAAGTCTATGTCAAGAGTTTCAACAATAGCTTTTCACAAGAGAACTTAGCAAAATTCAAAAAATTATTAGAGAAAGTTAGAAGAATAAGATATGTTCTGTAGAAGAATATTGGAAAATCCTATTCCCTAACCTTTATTTATGAACCACATACTTTAAAAAAACATATAAATCAATGTGATATATGAATAAAAAAGAGCATAATATCACTAAAAGAGTGTTATAGAAATGATGTGTCATGACGATTCTACCACTCGATAGTGCTTCGATAAGAGAGGCAATAGCGCTTCTTGAACAAGGGAAGTTAGTAGCGTTACCAACGGAAACTGTTTATGGATTAGCGGGCGATGCAACCAATGGAAGGGCAATTTCTTCTATTTATTCTACAAAGGGTCGTCCGCAAATTAATCCTCTTATTGCGCATGTCAGCGGCATAGAAATGGCGGAACGTTATGTTAAAATTGACTTTCTTTCACGCCAATTAATGGAGGAATTTTGGCCAGGGCCTTTGACATTGGTTTTGCCTTTAAAGGAACAGCATAATATCCATCCTTTAACAACCTCTGGTTTGAATACCTTGGCTGTTCGTTTTCCAGACAGTCGTTTTGCAGAAGTGGTACAACATTTTGGCCGCCCACTTGCTGCTCCTAGTGCGAATCAATCGGGGCGTCTTAGCCCTACTTCAGCTGAGGCTGTTTTTGCATCTTTGGGGGAATCTGTTCCTTTGATATTGGACGGAGGACCTGCTAAAATAGGTCTGGAATCAACGATTATTAAAATTTGTGGTGAAAATATTTATCTTTTGCGTCCAGGGGGGCTTGCGGCTGATGAAATTGAAGAAGTTGTGGGGAAGCCTTTAAAACGGATAGATCAAAGGGCGGCGATTGAAGCTCCTGGAATGTTAAAGTCGCATTATGCTCCCAATGCTACGGTTCGTTTGAATGTAGAAAAGGTGGAAAATGGTGAAGCGCTTTTAGCATTTGGTTCAAAGCGTGTTATGGGGGCTGAAAATGCCGTGTCTATTTTAAACCTTAGCGAAGATGGAAAGTTAGAAGAGGCAGCCTCTCATTTATTTCAATATATGAAGGAATTAGATTCATTTAAAGTGAGATGTATCGCAGTAGAACCTATTCCATTATACGGATTAGGGGAGGCTATCAATGATCGTCTTATACGGGCTGCAGCTCCAAAGGAGAAATGAACATGGAGCAGGAATTAATTGAGGGGTTTAGGGAAATTGTTGGTGCTAAGCATGCTATAACAGATCAAGCGTTGATTGCACCGTATTTGCTTGAAGAGCGTGGGCTTTTTCATGGAAAAACACCTTTACTTTTACGTCCATCTTCTTGCGCAGAGGTCTCATTGATTATGCAGTTAGCGAGCAAAACGCGCACACCGATTGTGCCACAGGGTGGAAATACAGGGCTTGTGGGGGGGCAACAACCAGATGAAAGAGGAGGGGGCGTTCTTTTATCCATGGAGCGATTAAATAAGATTAGAGCTATAAATCTTGAGGGAAACTTTGTTGTTGTAGAGGCTGGTGTTATTTTACAGGATTTACAGAAAAAAGTGGATGAATCAGGTCGTTTTTTCCCTCTTTCTTTGGCATCTGAAGGTTCTTGCCAAGTAGGAGGAAATCTTTCGTCGAATGCTGGAGGGACAGCTGTTTTAGCTTATGGCAATATGCGTGATCTTTGTCTTGGTTTAGAAGTTGTTTTACCGGATGGGCGTATTTTAGATGATTTGCGTTTTGTTAAAAAAGACAATAGCGGTTACGATTTAAAAGATCTTTTTATTGGTGCAGAAGGCACATTGGGTGTTATAACCGCAGCCGTTTTGAAGATGTTTCCAAAAATAAAAGGAAAAGCTGTTGCTTTGGTGGGATTATATAGTCCGGCGAAGGCTTTAGAGTTTTTATCTCTGGCTCAAGAATATGGAGGAGGGATGTTGACAGGTTTTGAGCTCATGGGAAATCTCAGTTTGCAAATGGCTTTAGATTATAAGATGTGTGAGAAGCTTCCTCTTCAGCGGAAACATGAATGGTATGTATTAATGAACATTTCATCGTTGCAAGGCAATGATGAGGCGTTATCGGTATTGAGTACTATTTTAGAAGAAGCTTTAAAGAATGCGGTGATAGAAGATGCAGTTGTTGCGCAATCTTTAAAACAGCAAGATTTTTTTTGGCAATTACGAGAAAGTATATCATCAGCACAAAAGTTAGCAGGAGGGTCCATTAAGCATGATATTGCTATCCCACTTGCTTCTATTCCTGATTTTATTGCTGAGGCAGCGCTTATTGTTGAAGATATTGCTCCAGGAGCACGGGTGATTTGTTTTGGACATATGGGCGATGGAAATTTACATTATAATATTACACAACCTGTAGGAGCTGATACGGCAGTGTTCTTGCAGTTATGGTCAACAATGAATCATCGCATTCATAGTTTAGTGGTGGACTATAGAGGTGCATTTTCTGCTGAGCATGGAATTGGTCAGCTTAAGCGCGAAGAACTTCGTTCTTTTAAATCGCCTGTCGCATTGGATATTATGCAAGGGATTAAAAAAACGCTCGATCCTTTAGGGATAATGAATCCTGGAAAAGTATTATAATTCAAGAATGGTGATCATGTATTTTTGTTTAGATTTTAATAACCAAAAAAGAAACCAGTTGTTTTTTATTCAAACTTTTAATAATCCAATGAGAAAAAGCTGCTAAAGGGTGTATGTTATTTAAGATAAATTGGGATAATGTATATGGCTAATCAATGCTTTAATCAGGCAAAAGCGGTGCTTGAATTTCGGTTAGATCCGTGCCATTTGCCACAAACGACGACATATTTTTCATCCAAAACGGGTAATCAGGTTATTTGTTCGTTAAATGAGCGTGGTGTTTCTTTTAAAACGGATATGCCTTCAAGTTTATCGCATTTAATACCCCCTTATCATTTCCAAGGAATTGCAGCACGTACCGTAAAAACGCGTTCAGGAGAAAGAGCTGTTGCATTAGAATTACTTCATGCCGATGAGGAAGCTTGTATACCGCTTTTGGTTTCCAGAGATTTGAATAATGTTCTTCTGGATTGGCGGTTATGGGCGGATACTTATGGCCTTCCCATGCTTATGATCAATGAAGATAATCGCATTCTGGTTGTAAAAGATCGTTCTGATTTACATCGATTTTTTGGTACAACAGCACATTCTAAACAAAAGCGTTTTTTACTTCGTTATAGCAATCCGTTAGGCTTGCGTTTGGTGATTGCGAATCGAATTGCACTCCAGTAATATTAACATGTATTCATTTTTGTACTACCGTCAGCATTTATCTTGTTGTGCTGTAAAACATCGTTGTTTGGAGCGGTAATATAAGGCGTGTAAACTTCACACATGAAGTGTTTTAGAAGATATGGCAAATATTCTTAAGTTTGCTTGTAGGTATTTGTGTAAGTGCAGCATATGAGTGGGAAGCAAGAGGAATCCGCTCAATGAAAATCCAGACCTTTACAGACGGAATTTGGTGTGACTTTTGGTTCTTGAAGACAAAGAGGAAGCCAATGATTGTAAATGAAGAGTTTTTTAACACCATACATTTGCAGCAGGAATCAATTACGTTAAACGCTTTTTTCGGAGAGGTAAAAACGGTTTTCATAACAATAGAAACTGTTTTTTTGCGGTATAATTTTGGGTTTTTGTCACATCATTAAAACACCAGAAGATTACTGGAAGTGTTTTTGAATTTTTTTCAGATTCAGAAAATTTTCCTATTTTATCATGAGTAGATATTCTATTTATAATATTTGATTGTTCAAAGGAAAGCACACTCATTTTTTCAAAATTATGGTCAACGTAAAACAGTGAGAAAATTTGTGTGTCATGCTCTTATATAAAATAATAAAATCGTAAATAAAGAATATTCAAAGGATTTTATTTTCTCGCGCAACGGCTCTCCATCCGATATCACGACGAACAAAACCTTCTGGCCAATCAATACAATCAACAGCTTCATAGGCACGTTTTTGTGCATGCGTAATCGTTTTTCCTGTTGCAGTTATATTGAGAACACGTCCACCATTTGCAATGAGTTCTCCATCACGCAACACTGTACCAGCTTGAAAAACTCTCACATCGGGAAGAGAGTTTACTTGATCAACGTTACGGATAACAGTACCTTTTTGGGGAGAGTCTGGATAACCATTAGCAGCCATAACAACGGTGAGAGCAGCTTTTTCAGACCACTGAAGAGGCTCATTTTCAAGTTTTCCTTGAGCAGCAGCAAGAAAAATTGGCAAAATGTCATCTTTGAGGCGCATCATTAAAACTTGACATTCAGGATCACCGAATCGTACGTTAAATTCAATTAATTCGGGTCCTTTTTGCGTTATCATTAATCCGACAAAGAGAATGCCTTTAAAGGGGGTTCCCATTTCGTTCATGCTTTTTAAAGCTGGTTCAACAATTTCTTTGAGGGTACGATTCACTGTTTCTTTGGTCATGATGGGCGCTGGTGAATAAGCACCCATACCACCGGTGTTTGCTCCAGTATCCCCATCACCTACACGTTTATGATCTTGAGCAGATCCAAAAGGAAGAGCAACTTTACCATCACAAAGGCAGAAGAAGCTTGCTTCTTCACCTTCAAGAAAAGATTCTACAACAATTTTGTTTCCTGCATCTCCAAATGTACTTTTGAAGCAGGCATCAACTGCGTTAAACGCTTCTTCCATAGTTGTTGCAACCACGACACCTTTGCCAGCTGCTAAGCCATCAGCTTTAATAACAATGGGAACACCTTGTTGCTGAATGTAAGCTTTAGCTTTAGAGGCATCATTAAAGCATTGGTAACTTCCTGTAGGAATGTTATTCTTCCGACATAAATCTTTTGTAAAGGCTTTTGAACCTTCTAGTTGAGCAGCTTTTTGAGTAGGACCAAATACACAGATGTTAGCGCTATTAAGAGAGTCTGTTATACCCGCCACCAAGGGTGCTTCTGGTCCTACAATTACAAGATCAATAGAATGTGCTTTACAAAAATCAATAACAAGGGGATGGTCATCAATGTTCAAATTAATATTTTCACCAAATTCTGTTGTTGCAGGATTTCCAGGAGCACAATATAACTTTGTTAGCAGTGGTGATGCTGCTATTTTCCATGCTAAAGCATGTTCTCGTCCACCTGAGCCAATAAGAAGAATATTCATTGCTTGCTCCTCTCATAAAAGATAATTAATCTCATCCCCTTCTCATAAGAATGAAATGTCTCTATCGCAAGACCAAAGGTAAATCATTTGATGAAAAAAAATAAAAATATCGCGCATGTTCAGTCCTATGATAGCCAAGGACGGGTTATGGATGCATCTTCCAAACAATGGGTCTACAGCTTCCTTCCCCGTTCTTTATGGTTTTATGCGCAATTGGCGCGTTGGGATCGGCCTATCGGTTGGCAATTGTTGATGTGGCCTTGTTTTTGGTCAACAACAATGGCTTTTTTCTCTTATAACATGCATTACGATACTCTTTTATCAATGTTTCTTCATTGGGTTTGGTATCTTTTTCTTTTTTTTCTGGGGTCTATTGCTATGCGAGGGGCAGGATGTACTTGGAATGATCTTATTGACCATAAAATTGATGCTCAGGTAGAAAGGACACGTTCTCGCCCATTGCCGACAGGTCATGTGAGTCGGTTGCAAGCAAGAGTTTTTATACTTGTGCAATGTTTAGTTGGTTTAGTTGTTTTATCACAATTTAATAGGTTTAGTTTTTTTCTAGGTATTTCGTCATTGATAGCTGTTGCATTTTATCCTTTTATGAAACGCGTAACATATTGGCCGCAGTTTTTTTTAGGCGTTGCATTTAATTGGGGGGCATTAATGGGGTGGGCTGTTGTCTTTGGAAGTTTAAGCTGGGCACCAATCTTGCTTTATGTGGGATCAATTTTGTGGACCATAGGATACGACACAATCTACGCACATCAAGATAAAGAAGATGACATTACTGTTGGTGTCCGTTCTACGGCTCTTCTTTTTGGTAAAGCAACCAAGCGTGCTTTAGTATTTTTGTATGGTGGTTTTGTGATGTTCGTTAGTCTAGCATTTTATTTAGCTGGAGTTCCTGTTCTTAGTTTTTTTGGGATTTTTGTGGCAAGCATCCATATGTTTATTCAAATTAAAGTCATTGATATAGATGATAGTTCACAATGCCTCAGGCTTTTCAAATCTAATTCGCTTATTGGTTTTGTGATTTTTGCTGGTTTAGTATGTGGGGGTATATGGATGATATTTTATTCTGCGGTCTAAAAATAAGTTAGCTAAAATCATAGTTTCTATTGAATACAGTATGTTTTTTTTAATAAGCTTGTTGATAATCTATTTTTAAGCAATACAGTAGAAAATATCACCAATTAACCTTTACAGTGAAAATAAAATTCTTCTATTTAAATAAAATAAATCAGCTTCTTTTAGAATTTTTCGAATAAAAAATATTTGTTTAATTGTTGCGAAGAAAAAATCTTCATAACGATGAAGTTTGAAGGATTAGGGATAAAGTTTTTGTCTTTTCCAATCGCTGTGTTCAACACAATCCCGTGTAAAAAGCAGACGATCATGTAAACGAAATGGGCGATCGCACCAGAACTCTATAGAAAGGGGTTTAACACGAAACCCAGACCAATAAGGTGGTCGTGGAATATTGCCTAGAGCATAACGCGCAGTATATTGAGCAATTGCTTTTTCGAGCACAAAACGATTGTCTAAAGGTTGAGATTGTTTAGAGGCCCATGCACCAATTCGACTACCACGTGGTCGCGATTGGAAATAGGCATCGGCTTCCTGTTGACTTACTTTTTCAACGATTCCTCTAATTCTGACTTGACGACGGAGTGATTTCCAATGAAAACCTAAGGATGCTTTCATTGATTTTAAAATTTCTTGTCCTTTACAGCTTTCATAATTGGTATAGAAGACAAAGCCTTGGCGATTGTAGTCTTTGAGGAGAACCATACGAACATTAGGGAGTCCTGTTTCGTCAACTGTTGCTAATGCCATAGCATTCGGATCATTTATTTCACTTATCGTTGCCTCTTCAAGCCACTTTGCGAAAAGTTCAAAAGGTTTTTGCATTTGCATAAAATGATCATCTGTTGGTATTTTTTTGCTCATAGTTTCTCCAAATATCAGTGAGCATGGGTGAGGCATTCTCTCATTTACTTTATCATCAAGAAGTCACAGTACCATTTTTTCTTATTTTCAAAAAGCCAATGCTATCGTGTATTTCTATGGTAATTTAATTATTTTTACTTTAGCATAGACTACAAGGAGCTATATTAAATAAATATCTCATTTTATCTGGTATTTTAGTTTATTGATAGACATATAAAGAGAAAAGAAGAAATTATTCTTTAGAATAGACTGATGAAGCTATAAGGGATATTGAACAACGTATCAGTTGATATTTTGAAAACGAAGAAATTGAAAAGAGGGCAATATGCGTGATCCCTACACGATTCTGGGTGTGGCACGTACCGCAAAATCGCAAGAGATTAAATCGGCATTTAGAAGATTAGCGAAGAAATATCATCCAGACCATAATAAAGATGATACAAAGGCTAAAGAGAAATTTGCTGAAATTAATCAAGCCTATGAAATTATAGGTGATAAAGATAAAAAGGCACAATTTGACCGCGGTGAAATTGATATGGAAGGAAAACCGCTTTATCAAGCCTATGGTGCTGGTGAAAATTTTAGCAATAAACAAAATCCCTTTTCAGGAAGAGCAAAGGGATTTGATTTTTCCTCTTCAGGTGGTGCAAGTTTTGATGCGAGTGATATTTTTCGGGATCTGTTTGGAGGAGGAGGTAGCTTTTCGAATTCTACACACTATAACCGTCCCCAACAAGGAGCACATGTTCGTGCTAATCTTGCCATAACATTAGAGCAGATGGTTGGCGCAGAAAAGGTGGAAGCTGTTTTTCCAAATGGAAAAAAGTTAAAAATTAAACTGCCAGATTATATTGAAGACGGACAGACTATTCGTTTAAAAGGTCAGGGAGAAGAGGTACCTCACGGGCAAGCAGGAGATGCGTTAATAACCATTCAGATTCAAAAACATCCTCGTTTTCGGGTTGAAGGAAGAGCACTCCATCTTGATTTACCAGTTTCTCTCAAACATGCTGTTTTGGGAGCAAAAGAAGAAGTTGAGACGTTGGAGGGGCGTGTGGTTTTAACGATTCCTGCGTGGTCAAGTTCTGATCGCGTTTTACGGTTGAAAGGGAAAGGGCTTCGTTTAAAAAATGGTACAAGAGATGATCTTTATGTGCATGTTCGCATTATGTTGCCGGGAGATGAAAATGCCGCCGCACTAGAACAGTTTTTGCAAATGCAACAAGATTAATTTTAAAAATTTTATATATAAAAGCGTAGTTTTTGTTTGATTTTAAACCAATTGCTTGAAGAAAAAGTTGACCTGTGTCATAGGCAGGTGAATAATACTAATTTTAAGTAACAATGGGGCAGTGCTGATGGCTAAGGGTAATGGTTTATTGTACGGTAAGCGTGGTTTAATTTTGGGGTTGGCCAATAATCGCTCCATCGCTTGGGGAATCGCTAAAGCGGCAAGTAGCGCAGGGGCAGAGCTTGCTTTTACCTATCAGGGTGAAGCAATGAAAAAGCGTGTCGAGCCTTTGGCTGAAGAATTAAATGGATTTGTTTGTGGACATTGTGATGTTTCTGACAGTGTCTCTATTGATACGGTCTTTAGAGAAATAGAGAAGAAATGGGGAAAACTTGATTTTTTAGTTCATGCTATTGGTTTTTCTGATAAAGATGAATTAAGTGGTCGTTATATTGATATCAGCGAATCAAATTTTATGATGACCATGAATATTTCCGTTTATTCGCTAACAGCTCTAACGAAGCGTGCAGAAAAATTGATGCCAGATGGTGGTTCAATCTTGACACTAACCTATTATGGTGCAGAAAAGGTTGTTCCCAATTATAATGTAATGGGGGTTGCCAAAGCCGCTCTTGAAGCGAGCGTGAAATATTTAGCGGTAGATTTAGGTCCCCAAAATATTCGTGTTAATGCTATATCTGCTGGACCAATTAAAACGTTAGCGGCTTCTGGTATTGGTGATTTTCGTTATATTTTAAAATGGAATGAATATAATGCTCCATTACGTCGTACGGTAACAATTGAAGAGGTTGGTGATTCTGCGCTTTATTTTCTTTCAGATTTGTCTCGTTCTGTTACCGGTGAAGTCCATCATGTCGATTCGGGTTATAATATCATAGGTATGAAAGCAGTTGATGCCCCAGACATTTCTGTCGTTAAAGAATAAAGTTTGGTTTATAAGATTTTATTAGACAGCAGTAATTTGACCAAATTTAAGGTGTCCAAGAGTATTTGGGAGAAAAGAGCTGTTTTGTGTATAGCACACAACATACGTTATCGTTGTATATATTTGACAGAGAAATGGATCTTTTTTCATGTCGCATAATACATTTGGTCATTTGTTTCGTGTAACAACATGGGGTGAAAGTCATGGTGCTGCTCTTGGTTGTGTCATTGATGGTTGTCCACCTGGAATTATTTTTACTCTTGCAGAAGTTCAAGCTTATCTTGATAAACGCAAGCCAGGACAATCAAAATACACAACGCAGCGCCGAGAACCAGATGAAGTAGAGGTCCTTTCAGGAGTTGTTGTTCAAGACGATGGAACGACATTGGTGACAACAGGTACACCAATTTCTCTGTTGATTCGAAACACAGATCAACGCTCTCAAGATTATGGAGCAATTGCTCATCAGTATCGTCCAGGACATGCGGATTATACTTATGATATTAAATATGGCATTCGTGATTTTCGAGGCGGGGGACGTGCTTCGGCACGGGAGACGGCAGCACGTGTTGCAGCAGGTGCATTTGCTCGTAAAATCGTTCCTGGTTTGAGTGTACGAGGAGCAGTGATAGCAATTGGTCCTCATAATATTAATCGTGATCGTTGGGATTGGTCAGAGGTTGATAATAATCCTTTTTTTACAGCTGATGCAGAGATGGTTCACATTTTTAGTGACTATATCAGTAAACTCCGTAAAGAGGGGACATCTGTTGGTGCGGTTGTTGAGATCGTTGCAGAAAATGTTCCGGCAGGTTTAGGAGCCCCTATTTACGCAAAGCTTGATCAAGATATTGCCTCGTTACTTATGTCGATTAATGCGGTAAAAGGTGTGGAAATTGGTGATGGTTTTGCGGCAGCCCGCTTGAGGGGAGAAGAAAATGCCGATGAAATGCGAATGGGAAATGATGGAAAACCGCTTTTTTTATCCAATCATGCTGGTGGTATTTTAGGGGGAATATCGAGTGGACAGCCAATTGTTGCGCGTTTTGCTGTAAAGCCTACTTCATCAATTTTAACACCTCGTCGTTCCATTGATGTTGATGGTCATGATATAGACGTTATAACAAAGGGACGTCATGATCCATGTGTTGGGATTCGTGCCGTTCCTGTTGGTGAAGCGATGGTTGCTTGTGCTATTGCTGACCATTATCTAAGACATCGCGGTCAAGTTGGGTGATTGAAAAGGTGAACAATGGCGTATGATGAAAAAAAAATTGTTTCTGCACTTAAAGCTTTTGAACGCGGTGAAATTGTTGTGGTGACAGATGATGATGACCGTGAAAATGAGGGTGATTTAACTGTTGCTGCAGCGCATTGTACAGAAGAAAAGATGGCGTTTATTCTTCGTCACACAACAGGTATTGTGTGCACACCTATGCCAAAAAAAGAAGCAAAACGGTTTAATCTTTCTCCTATGGTACCAGATAATAACTCTGCACATGGGACGCAATTTACGGTTACTGTTGATTTTAAACACGGCATAACAACAGGGATCTCAGCACATGACCGTACATTAGCTGTACGTAATCTTGCGAATTCAAATGCAAGTGCGGATGATTTTGTTCGTCCAGGGCATGTTTTTCCTTTAATTGCGCATGAAGGGGGAGTGCTTATGCGTTCAGGTCACACGGAGGCCGCTGTTGATTTATGTAAATTAGCTAATTTGCCGCCGGTTGGTGTTATCGGTGAGTTAGTTAATGATGATGGAAGCGTTAAACATGGCGATCAGATTATGAAATTTGCGCAAGAACATCGGTTGCATATTATAACGGTTGCAGATTTAATTGCTTACCGCCAACGTAAGGAAATATTGATCAAGCATGTTGGAGAAATGCCTATTGAAACATTCGTAGGTCCCGCTATTGTTCAAAGTTATCAACTCCCTTGGGAAGTCGTTCAGCATATTGCAATTGTTTTTGGTGATGTCCGTGAGGGTGAGAATATTCCTGTGCATTTACATCATGAAAACATTATAAGTGACGTTTTTTGTCAAACTTCAGATATTATGGTGATGATGCGGCGTATGATGGAAAAAGAAAAACGTGGCGTATTTATTTATTTGCGTGAAGGATCTGTTATACAATCAACTGTTGGTATTCAAAACATGACAAGAAACAATTCAGAAAACCATGTGCAGGCGATTGAACGCGAAGAAGAATGGCGCAAAATTGGTTTAGGGTCACAAATTTTAAAATATTTAGGAATAGGCTCTGTTATTATTTATGCTTCTAAAGAGCATCATTATGTAGGTTTGGAAGGTTTTGGAGTTCGTATATCCAGAACAGATATTTTTTGAGGTTCATATGAAAAAAGAGATACAAGAGGGGGATATTACGACCTTAAGCTTTGAGCAAGCGCTTAAGCAACTTGAAGTTATTGTCGAAAATTTGGAACGTGGCGATGTGCCTTTGGAACAATCCATTGATATTTATGAACGCGGTGAAGCGCTTAAAAAGCATTGTGAAAAACTCTTAAGAGTTGCTGAAGCTAAAGTTGAAAAAATCCAGCTTTCAGAAGAAGGTTTTCCAGAAGGAGTGGAACCACTTGATGCTAAATAATTTAAATCTTTTTGGATATTTATTGTGGGACTTAAGAGAAGCAATAACCTTAGTTTATAAACAGAAAGTTTTATTGATTTCTTTTTTATAAAATAAGTTAAAAATGAGGAAATTATAGCTCATCTCAAATAGAAAAGAGCATTTTTCAGTAAAAAAGATGCAAAACTGTAAATAAAAGAGTAGAAAAGATATATTTTTATCATTGTGTTTTCTTGAGTTAAGATAATAGGAAGGATTTTTTTTGTCTCAGGTCTTAACACCATTGCTTGACCGTGTTTGTTTTCCGCAAGATTTGCGGGCATTGCCTGAGTCTGATTTGGTACAGTTGGCTGATGAGTTGCGGACCGCAACAATTGATGCGGTTTCTGTAACAGGTGGTCATCTTGGGGCGGGACTTGGTGTTGTTGAGCTCACTGTTGCATTACATTATATTTTTAATACACCAGAGGATAGGATTATTTGGGATGTTGGTCATCAAACCTATCCACACAAGATTTTAACGGGGCGTAGAGAAAAAATTCGCACATTACGTCAGGAGGGCGGATTATCTGGTTTTACAAAACGTTCAGAAAGTGTGTATGATCCATTTGGAGCGGGGCATTCGTCTACTTCTATTTCAGCGGGGCTTGGTATGGCAGTGGCAAGTGCTTTGAAAGCAGAGACAAGACGCAATATCATAACTGTCATTGGTGATGGTGCAATGTCTGCGGGCATGGCTTATGAAGCCATGAACAACGCTGGTGCTTTGAATGCACGCTTGATTGTTGTTCTTAATGATAACGATATGTCTATAGCACCACCTACAGGTGCTATGAGTGCACATCTTGCACGATTAGTGTCTCGTCCTTCTTATCGTCATTTGCGTGAACGCGTAAAGATGTTGAGCGAAAAATTGCCAAAGTTTTTTTTGGATAAAGCTCGTCGTTCAGAGGAATTTGCGCGTGGACTTTTGGTTGGGGGAACTTTATTTGATGAGCTTGGCTTTTATTATGTTGGACCCATAGATGGGCACAATTTGGGGCATTTATTGCCTGTTTTTAAAAATGTTCGTGAATATCCTAATGGTCCTGTTTTGGTGCATGTTGTAACCCATAAGGGAAAGGGATATCCACCTGCAGAGGCCTCGTCTGATAAATATCATGGTGTTAATCGTTTTGATGTCACGACAGGAAAACAGGTAAAAGCATCAAGTAATATTCTACCCTATACCAAGGTATTTTCTAAAGCTTTAATAGAAGAAGCTCGCAATGATGATAAGATTGTTGGCATAACAGCAGCGATGCCAACAGGGACAGGCCTTGATTCTTTTGCGAAAAAATTTCCTGAAAAAATGTTTGATGTTGGTATTGCTGAACAACATGCCGTAACTTTTGCGGCAGGACTTGCTTGTGAAGGGTATAAGCCTTTTGTTGCAATTTATTCTACTTTTTTACAGCGTGCTTATGATCAAATTATTCATGATGTATCAATTCAAAAATTACCGGTACGTTTTGCTATTGACCGAGCAGGTTTTGTGGGGGCAGATGGTGCAACACATGCTGGAAGTTTTGATATTGTTTTTTTGGCCACTCTTCCTGACTTTGTTGTTATGGCACCTTCTGATGAGCTTGAACTGATGCATATGGTGCGTACAGCTGCAGCTTATGATCAGGGACCAATTTCTTTTCGTTATCCGCGTGGTGAGGGGATTGGTATAGATTTACCGCAACGTGGTGAGTTATTAGAAATTGGAAAAGGGCGCGTTCTGCGTGAAGGAAATAGAATCGCTTTGGTTTGTTTTGGAACGCGGATGTCAGAAGTGTTGCAAGCTGCTGATGCGTTGGAGGTTGAAGGATTGTCTACAACGGTTGCAGATGCACGGTTTGCAAAACCTTTAGATAAAGATTTGATGCGTCGTTTGGCACGTGAGCATGAGGTATTGGTGACAATTGAAGAAGGGGCAATCGGTGGATTTGGAGCGCACATATTACAATTTTTAGCGCAAGAAGGGCTCTTAGAGCATGGTTTGAAAGTTCGTACACTAAAATTTCCTGATGAATATTTGAATCATGGTTCACCAGAAAAAGTTCTTTCACGTGTCGGACTTGACGCTATGGGTATTTTAAACACGGTTTTTGCTGTTTTGGGACGCGAGATTCGAACAGGATAGAAAATTCGAGTATGAGATGGCTTCCAGAAAAAGACTCGATATTCTTTTAGTTGAAAAAAACTTTTTTACGACACGTTCACGCGCACGTGATGCAATTATGCGCCAAACTGTTAAAGTTAACGGAGAAATCGTTTTTAAAGCTGGGCAAATCGTTTTTGACGATGCAGAGATTACCGTTTGTGATCCAGCGCAGAATTATGTTTCTCGGGCAGCGTTAAAATTGATTGCTGCACTTGATGCATTTCCAATTATAACAGATAAAGTGACAGCCATTGATGTTGGTGCATCAACAGGTGGTTTTACGCAAGTTCTCTTAGAGCGTGGAGCAGATCATGTCATTGCCGTTGATGTTGGGCATCATCAATTTGATAAACGTTTATTGGGCAACAGTGCTATAACGTTATTAGAAGGCTTGAATGTCAGAGATTTTAAACAGGAACATTTAGGTGGGCGAGAAATTGATCTTATCGTTTCAGATGTTAGCTTTATTTCGCTCAAACTTGCATTGCCTCCCGTGTTGTCTTTAGCCAAGAAGGGTGCCCAAGCTGTTTTACTGGTAAAGCCTCAGTTTGAGGTTGGTCGTAAACACTTTAGTAAGGGAGGAATATTAAGTCCATCAAGTGCTAAAGAAACTGCTGAGGCGCTTTTTGTTTGGTTAAATATACAAACAGGGTGGAGTGCAAAAGGTTTAATTTCTTCCCCTATTACAGGTGGTGATGGCAACGTGGAATATTTACTATTCGGAGAAAAACAAGAGTGAATGACAATGTCATAATCGATCATATCGGAGCAAATGGTTATGGTATTGCTAAGACGTCTCACGGCTTCGTTTCTGTTCCTTTTACTTTACCAGGAGAGTGTGCTGAAATTACTGTTCATGGAAAATATGCAACATATATAACATTAAAAGAAAAATCATCAGAACGCATTGATACTCTTTGTCAGCATTTTGGAGAATGTGGAGGGTGTACTCTTCAGCATTGGCATATGGATGCTTATCGCGTATGGAAACAACAATTGGTTGTTGAGGCGCTTAAAAAGTATGGACTTAATAATGTTGTTGCGCCTTTAATAGAATGTAAACCTTATAGCCGACGGCGGATTACTCTAACAGCATCCATGACCCCACAGGGGCAAAAAGTTGGTTTTAACCGTTATCTCTCTCATGAGATTGTAGCTCTTGAGGAATGCCCAGTAAGCCGTCCAGAGCTTATTTCTCAGTTGCATAATATCAGAGAGCTCTGTGCTTTTCTAAAGAGCTCTGCCAAACGGTTTCATGTTACGATAACATGTGTTGAAAATGGTTTAGATGTTGCTTTAAGCGGTTGCATTATACACCATGAATCACTTCGTCAGAGAATGATCAGTGCTGCTCTTTCATATGGGATTATACGTTTATCTGTTGACGGTGAAGTTTTGGTTGAACGAGAAAAACCAGAGATTTACTTTGGAGATGTCCGTGTTGAATTTCCTTCTGGTGGTTTTCTGCAAGCAACTTGTGAAGCTGAAAATATAATGGGCAATATTATTTTGACTCATTTAAAAAAAGCAAAGAATGCTGTTGATTTGTTTTCAGGGGTAGGAACATTTACCTTGCGTATGGCAAAAAAGATGAATGTTCATGCAGTAGAAAATAATGAAGATGCATTAAGAAATCTAAATACAGCAGCACGTTTTGCGACTGGTTTAAAAACGGTCACTTGTGAAAAACGTGATCTTTTCCGACATCCCCTTTCTGTAAAGGAACTTGAATGTTTTGAGAGTGTTGTTTTTGATCCTCCCCGTGCTGGTGCAGAGCAACAAGTACGTGAATTAGCGAAGACTATAGTATCACGTGTTGTGGCAATTTCTTGTAATCCTACTACATTTGCTCGTGATTTATCTCTTCTTGTTGCAGGGGGGTATACAGTAGAAAAAATCATACCGATTGATCAATTTTTATGGTCACCACATGTCGAAATTGTTGCTGTTTTGAGCAAAAAGAAAAAAAAGAAAGGTTGGAAACTTTAGCCTAATTTTTTTAAAAGTTTACCTGAGTATTATTATAAAATCTCTCCAAAATTTATCTATAATAATAACCTTTTTCTCGTTGATTTAAGAGCACTAAATGTAGAAAGTCTTTTTTATTATGAATATAAAAGACAAGTTACCCCACACAAAAGACTAATATCTTACGAAAAAGATGTGTCTGAATAAGCCTGTGCCGTCGTTATATTTGCCATCCCCTAATGTTTCTTAAAACTCTTGGCACTTGAGACGCCCCATAAGAGGAATCTTTAGTCTTTTCTTGTACAGTTTTTATCCATATAACTCTCCCCGCCTGTAACGTATAAACGAATGATTTTGATTGATCCAACAGACACAGATTTAAAATGAGAGAATCTTGCGGTATTCAAGGTTCTAATACAATATGAATAACGCTAGATTATCTTTATAAATCAATTCATTGTAATCTCCCCCTCACAAAATGGTCGTAATAGACGAGAAGGAGGCAATACTGGGAAGGAATGAGCAAGCTTATTCCTCTATAAGCGCAGTCCCACCGATTGTCATATTATTGATTCGAAGATGAGGTTGACCAACACCAACAGGGACATTTTGCCCTGCTTTTCCGCACATACCAATACCATTGTCTAGTTTACTATCATTACCAATCATTGTGATACGTTTCATAGCATCCGGTCCATTTCCAATAAGAGTTGCACCTTTGATTGGTGCACAAATTTTGCCATTTTCTACTCGGTATGCTTCAGTACATTCAAAGACGAATTTTCCGGAAGTAATATCAACTTGTCCTCCACCAAATGAAACAGCATAGATACCACTTTTAAGTGAAGAAAGGATTTCTTCAGGTGTTTTATCTCCTCCTAGCATGATTGTATTGGTCATTCGTGGCATTGGTGCATAAGCATAAGATTCACGCCGTCCATTTCCAGTTGATTTACCTCCCATAAGCCGTGCATTAAGCCTGTCTTGCATAAAACCAACGAGTTTTCCATCTTCAATGAGAACGTTATATCCTGAAGGGGTCCCCTCATCATCGACAGTGAGAGAGCCACGGCATTGTGGAATTGTTCCATCATCAACAACTGTAACACCTTTTGCTGCAACTTGTTGTCCTAAAAGTCCAGCAAAAGCCGATGTTTTTTTACGGTTAAAGTCACCTTCTAAACCATGACCTACGGCTTCATGGAGCATAACACCAGGCCATCCGTTAGCTAAGACAACATCAAAAGATCCAGCAGGTGCTGCTTCTGCTTCTAAATTTGTTAAAGCCATACGTAAGGCTTCATCCGCGGCTTTTTTCCAATTGTCTTCATGAATAAATTGGTTAAATGCTTGTCTCCCTCCACATCCATAAAAACCATTTTCACGACGATTGCCTTCAGCTGCGACCACAGATATAGAAAGTCGCACAAGGGGACGAATATCACGAACCAAATAACCATCTGCACGTAAAATTTCAACATGTTGTAGCGAGCCGGAAAGAGAAACAGTCACCTGATGCAATTTATCATTTTTAGCACGTAAATAGGCATCAATTTTTTGCAAAAGAGCACTTTTTTCTTCAAATGATGGAGCATCAAGGGGATTATGCGGTTGATAAAGCCTTTTGTTTGTTTGTTGAGGTGCTATGCTATAAGTCCCTGCATGATTATTATAGGTAACAGCTTTAGCAGCTTCACTGGCACGTTTGAGTGCAGCAGCTGATAACTCACTAGAGTGAGCATATCCAGTAGCCTCTCCAGCAACAACGCGTAGTCCAAATCCCATATCTTGATGAAATGAGCCGTTTTTAAGCTGTCCATTATCAAATAAAAGAGCTTCGCTTTCTGTATACTCAAGGTAAAGCTCACCATCATCAGCATGATGAAGTGTTTCCTGTATAAGTGATTGCACTTTAGAGGAAGCAATATCAAAATGATCAATCAGCGATTTCATAAGAATTATCCTATTTGTATGGGGGCTTCGAAGATTTTTATCAATCTAATTTTAAGAATCTTTCAAAATATACGATGAGATTTTGATTGTTTAAAATGTATTGATTTCATTCATGTCGGTAAGGTTGCATAGGCGTCGCCAAGACCATGAAGGTCAACAAAACCTCCAATCCCTTGTTCAGGAGTTGTAAAGATAAAATAGGTTGCCATTTTTCCTTTTAAAAAGAGCTGCAATATGTCTTCTTTAAGAAAGGCTTCAGCAACACAATTATCACCAAGACAACGACGATATTCCATTCTGCCCATATTTTTATCGTCAATTTTAATTCCAACGCCAGGACGTAATTCAACGCGAATCGGAACAAAAACACGCATCAAAGCACCTTGCTTTTGAGGAAGTTTATAAAATGTAACGCGCAAGGTAATATCTTGACGCCCTTGTGTGTGAACGTTTTGTACAACTTCACACTGCATGTTAGGTGTACCTGGTGGTAGAGAACACACTTTTGTCCATGCACCATAGGTTTGCGGAGCAGGAACATCTTGTGCATAGGGTGTTTGTGCAAATGCATGACTGATAAAACTACTATAAAGTGTGTAAAGAACAGCACCAATAAAAAAAGTTTTTTTGAGTAATTTATAAAGTATCACAGAAAATCCTATCCGATTCAACACCCACAACCGTGCATAGATTTACATAAAAAATGAATTCCCTATAAAAAACTATAACACAAAATCAGTATTTACCCAAATATATTAATTCATATGATATATTTTTATGATACATTTGTAATGTGGAGAGAACGTTGATTGAAAAAATGTATTTTTATTGCCAATATTTCCATTTACTTTTAGGGGATACGTGCGAAAGAGATATTTCATATTTTCTCAAAAATACGATTGGTCTTAATGGGTTATTTCCATACGCTAGATAATATTTGTCAGATAATATTGGGTTTGTGAATGACAGAAATGGAAAAGGGCTTTGAGTGGAATGTCAGTTTCAGAAGAGTTATCGGTTGTGAATGGTAAATCAACGCCACCAAAATCCGGTATTGGTGATTACATCACATTATTAAAGCCACGTGTTATGTCTCTTGTGGTCTTTACGGCTCTGGTTGGTTTGCTTGTATCGCCTGTTCCTATCAATCCGTGGTATGGTTTTTTAGCAATTTTATGTATTGCTGCTGGTGGCGGTGGTGCGGGAGCACTGAACATGTGGTATGATGCTGACATTGATGCTGTGATGGAACGGACTAAAAAGCGTCCTATTCCCATGGGTAAAATCAGCTCCCAAAAGGCATTTATTTTTGGCATGGTTCTTTCTATGCTCTCGGTATTGGTTATGGGGAGCTTCATTAATTGGTTTGCGGCATTTTTTCTTGCGTTTACGATTTTCTTTTATGTCGTTATCTATACAATTTGGTTAAAGCGTATCACACCACAAAATATTGTTATTGGTGGTGCTTCTGGGGCTTTTCCACCAATGATTGGATGGGCCGTGACAACAGGGACAGTGAGTATTGATAGCTTTTTATTATTTTTAATCATTTTTATGTGGACCCCCCCTCACTTTTGGGCTCTTTCTTTATTTTCATCTCTTGATTATGAGGCTGCAGGTATCCCTATGATGCCTAATGTACGAGGTGAACATTCAACAAAAAAACAGATTTTATTTTATACTATTTTGATGGCATTGTGTGCTGCTGCTCCTTGCTTTACTGGTCTTGGCGGAATTTTTTATGGTATTTTTTCAACAATTTTAAGCATTATCTTTATTTATTTTGCCTATCGTTTATGGCAAGCTGATACACATAATGAAACTATTTTGATGGCCAAAAAAACGTTTTTCTTTTCGTTACTGTATTTGGCAGCTATCTTTGGAATTCTTTTGATTGAATCTCTTGTTTGGTATTTTATCGCTCTTTAGTTGCGTAAAATGAAAGAGCAAATTTTAAAAGAGCTTTTCTTCAAGAAAATTCTGTAAGAAAACACGATAGAGTGTGTTCTTATGCAAAAGATGATATTGCACGTTTTTTTACATTGCTTATTCATGTATAATAATAGGTTGTTTGAATATATAGCTAAAACTATAGAGATTAAGGATGATTTATGTCTGGACTTCCCCCTTTAACGATACGTCTTTGTGGTCCACGTGGATTTTGTGCAGGGGTTGATCGTGCTATCCAGATTGTTCTGCTTGCATTAAAAAAATATGGTGTTCCAGTATATGTCCGTCATGAAATTGTACACAACCGCTACGTGGTTGAGGGATTACAGCAACGGGGTGCTGTTTTTGTCGAAGAACTTAATGAGATTCCAGAAGAACATCGCAATCAACCAGTTGTTTTTTCTGCTCATGGTGTACCAAAATCTGTTTCAGAAGAAGCACGATACTATAATTTGTTTTATCTTGACGCAACATGTCCGTTGGTCTCGAAAGTTCATAAACAAGCGATACGACATCAACGTCATGGTCGTCATGTTATATTGATTGGTCATGCTGGTCATCCTGAGGTGATAGGGACAATGGGACAGCTTGAAGAAGGAGTTGTGACGCTTATTGAAACGATAGAAGATGCTTTGCATTATCAACCCAATGATCCAGATAAATTAGGATTTGTGACACAAACAACGCTTTCTGTTGAAGATACTGCAGGAATTATCGATATATTACAACAACGTTTTCCTACATTAGCAGCCCCAGCGGCTGAGTCAATTTGCTATGCTACAACGAATCGACAAGATGCGGTTAAAGCAGCGGCAAAGGGGAGCGATTTGTTTTTGATTGTTGGAGCACCAAATTCTTCTAATTCACGACGTTTAGTAGAGGTTGCCGAAAAGTCTGGTGCGCGGCAAGCTATTTTAGTTCAGCGCGCTGATGAAATTAATTTTGAAAACCTAAAATCTCTTTCTATTGTCAGTCTTTCAGCAGGGGCTTCGGCTCCTGAAATTATTATTGATGAAATTATTTCAGCATTTCGTGAGCGTTATGATGTCACAATAGAATTAGCTGAAACAGCGGTAGAAACGGAAAAATTTTTAGTGAGTCGCGAATTACGTGACGTCGTTTTAACGTCTCAAGATATGGCTTTCGTCAATGGTCAAGCAAATAGTGCAAAAAATGAAAATCAGAATACAAACATATCTACAACGAAAGCAGAATAATGGCCGTTTATACAGATATTCACCCAAATGATTTAAAAGTGTTTTTAACACGTTATGCAATAGGATCACTTTTGTCTTATCAAGGTATAGAGGAGGGGACTGAAAATTCTAATTTTATGTTAGAGACAACACAAGGGCGATTTATTTTAACACTTTATGAAAAGCGTATTTCAAAAGATGATTTACCTTTTTTTTGTTGCTTGATGCAGCATTTAGGACAGCGTGGAATTCCTTGTCCTCAACCTGTTATTCAAAATGATGGAATGATGATCTGTGAATTAGCAGGACGTCCTGCCGCTATTATTACTTTTCTGGAAGGAGAGTGGATCCGCCAGCCCAATATAGATCATTGTGGCGAAGTGGGGACGGGGTTAGCACAATTGCATTTAGCAGGACAGGATTTTACACTTAGTCGTAAAAATACTCTTTCTGTTATGGATTGGAAGGTCTTGTGGCAACGTTGTCAAACCAAAGAAGATGCATTGTTAAAAGAATTTGGACAAAAAATTGAGTTGGAATTGGCTTTTTTACAGAAAAATTGGCCGTTCAATTTACCAATAGGCATTATTCATGCAGATCTATTTAATGATAACGTCTTTTTTGTGAATCATCGTCTTTCTGGGATGATAGATTTCTATTTTGCTTGTAATGACTTTTTTGCTTATGATTTAGCGATCTGTTTAAATGCTTGGTGCTTTGAGCCTGATCATTCCTATAATCTTACCAAAGCACGTAAGTTATTGGAAAGTTATCAAAAAATAAGACCATTGATCCCTTTAGAATTGGACAAGATGGTTTTATTAGCTCGTGGTGCGTCTCTACGTTTCTTACTCACACGTCTATATGATTGGTTTAATACACCGCCTAATAGCTTTGTTATTAAGAAAGATCCATGGGAGTATTGGCACAAGCTTTGTTTTTTCAGTAATGTAAATTCGCTAAGTGAATTAGGTTTTTAAATTTTATGGCAACTCCACAAAAAGTCGTTGAAATTTATACAGATGGTGCTTGCTCAGGGAACCCTGGAATTGGAGGATGGGGGGCAATTTTACGCTGGAATGGTCATGAACGGGAGCTTTATGGCGGTAAGGTCCATACGACAAACAATCAAATGGAACTCATGGCGGCAATTTGTGCATTAAAGGCGCTTAAAGAGCCCTGTTTGGTCGATCTTTATACAGACTCAGTTTATGTACGTAACGGTATATCTAAGTGGATTGAAGATTGGAAAAAGAATAATTGGCGCACTGCATCAAAAAATCCTGTTAAAAATATGGAGCTATGGCAAGCTCTTGAGGATGCTAGTTCTTGTCATACAGTTAGATGGCACTGGGTAAAAGGGCATGCGGGACATCCAGAAAATGAACGCGCAGATGCCCTTGCTCGCAAAGCAATTACTCAATATCGTGAAAATGGACGTTTTCCAGCATAATTGCTTTTTGAGAGCTTTTTCTTTTATCATGGAGACGCAAGAGGGGTTGGCTGCGTATGGAATATGAATGTTCCACTTAAGGCGTGATCTTTAAAAGAAATTGTATAAAAAATTTTTTGGTTTATTTCTTCTGGTGTGAAATAGAGTGGAGCACTGAAGAGTGTATATTCTGCGTTATCACTGACTTTTCTTGCTGCTCCAATTTGCATTTCTCCTCCATCTAAAAAGAGAGAGGAAGGAGTGGTTTTGTTGTTATTTTGTATTTTTATAAGAAGGGTACTGTTATTTTTTTCGGCACTTATTTTTAGTGCATTCTGCATCATGCGGGGCAAAGAATCTTGCGCCTTTTTTAAGAAGGAAGCAGGAAGCTGTTTATTTTTAAGAGCAGATGGCGAAAAATCAAAGTTAATAGTAAATGGAAGACAGATTTTATTACATAATCCAAGAGTGAAAGCACCACTTAAATTTTTGCTTGAACCAGAAAGATTGAAGGGCAATATTACTTTATCTTTATAACCTAATGACCAATCATTTTCTGTTTCAAAAAGCTGTGGAGTAGGATAAAAGATTTCATAAGAAATCTGTTGGTTGAAATTAAAAAATGGTGCCATGCCAGAATTACCTGGATTACGCCAGTAAGTTTTCCATCCTGGTTTAAGCTCAATTTCAATAATGCCTTCTCTTATTCCAGAAAGAGAAGGTTCAGTGATCGCTAATCGGATACGACCACCATCTGATTCATACCAAGATGTTGCGAAAAGCTGGAGTTTTTGTTCTGTTTGAGCATTTACAGGAATGTTAAGTAATTCTAAAACTATGAATGTTAAGCTTAAAGTAACTAAAAGCTTTTTATAAAAGAAAGTTGCGATATTTTGTAAATTTGTAAATATACGACTTTTTTTCATTGGAGTTTTATTTTCCTAGTGTGCTAAATGAACAAACTTTTATCATGTAAATTATGGAGAATAACAGATTAATGAAGCGGTGTAATGGCTTTTTAGGTGGACAATTACTCATAGCAATGCCTGGGATGAATGACAAACGCTTTATTCGTTCTGTTATTTATATTTGTGCGCATTCTGATGCCGGTGCGATGGGCATCATTCTTAATCAATTGCATCATATTGATTTTCCAGAGCTTTTGCTTCATTTGGGAGTCATAGACAGTGGCCAAAAAAAAAGTCTTTCTGAACCAATAAAACAGTTTCCTGTTCGCTATGGTGGTCCTGTTGATCCTTCGCGTGGTTTTGTCCTTCATTCAGATGATTATACTTGTGAAGAAACTGTTTTTATTGCAGATAAGATCTGTTTTACTGCGACAATTGATATATTAAAAGCGATCAGTTGCGAACAAGGTCCGCAACATGCACTGGTCGCATTAGGCTATGCTGGATGGAAAGCGGGGCAACTTGAGGCAGAAATTTCTACAAATGGTTGGCTAATCAGTTCTACATCACCTAGTTTTCTTTTTGAAAGCGATTTAAGCTGCAAGTATGATAAAAGTTTAACACGCATGGGTATCGATCCAACTTATCTTGCTTCTGAAATGGGACACGCGTAGAGTTTTTTCTAAGCTTTTTAACTTTACACGTTATTTTATCCCTTATGTTTTTATTTTATAAGGGAAATGGCTCTGAACGAGCGTAATTAATTCTTCTATGGCAATCGGTTTCGTCACAAGTGTACTTTGAACATATTTACAGCCTTCTTGACGGAGGAAGATTGCTTCTTTTTCATTTTCAACACCTTCTGCGATAATTTGCAAATTAAGATCTGTTGCCATATTAATGATAGACTTTAGAACAATTTTCTTCTTAAGAGAGTCGATTGAGATAAGTGAACGATCAAGTTTAACCATATCAAATGGATAACGTACGAGATAGGTCAGAGACGAATAACCTGTTCCAAAATTATCGAGTGCGAGATTCATTCCAAGTGTTTTAATTTGTTCAAGAAAGTGCGCTGATTGTTCAGGATTATTTCTTAAGACAAATTCAGATATTTCAATCATCAGACGCCCTTTGTGGAGCGGATGGCGAAGCAAAGCGGCACGCAATTGACTGATAAAACGAGGATGAATCATTTCTGCGCTTGGTAAATTAATTGAAATAAAGAAAGATTGTTGGGAAAACTTTTCTTGTACATTTATAAGATCAATAATGGCATTATCAATGATAAATTGTGACAAATCCATAACAATTTGTTCATTTTCTACGATTTTTATGAAATCAGAGACATTTAAATTTCCATAAGTGGGGTGATGCCATTCTACAATTGTTTCAAAACCAATAATATGTCCGTCTGATAAATTAAGAATAGGATGGTAGAGGATTTTCATCTCATTACGTTTTATGGCATAATGAACATCTTTCTCCAGAGTATTATGTTCGAGACCCAAAGTGCGAAAATTAGGACGAAAAGGTTCAATATGGTTCCCACCCATTTGTTTTGCGCGAATCATCGCTAACTCACTATCATTAAAAATATCTTTAGCCGTCGATCGGCTTTCACTCCATGTAACCAATCCGATAGAGGTTGAAAGGATTATTTTATTTTCTGAAAGTGAAATAGGTGCTGAAATTGTTTTGTGCAAATGATCTGCAAATGCTGCAATTTTTTGTGGTTCGGTTTCACTGAGTAAAATAATTGCAAAGCGGTCTGCTGAAAGACGCGATAAGGTGTCTTGAAAGTTAATGAGACGATTTAAACGACGTGCGATTATAAGCAGTACAGTATCCCCAACTGCTATGCCTAATTTGCGATTAATTTGGCGAAAATTGTCAAAATCAATCATAAAGACAGTCGGTCTAATTTTGATATTTGCTTTCGCTAAAGAGGTATAATTTTGTAGTCTATCAAAGAAAATTTGTTGGTTAGGAAGTCCAGTTAAGCTGTCGTGGATTGCATCATGCAATAAGCGTTCTTCGGATTTTTTATGGTTAGTAATATTGACAATGGTTCCAATGACACGTGTGATTTTTCCATCTTTTTGCATAGCCGGACGTGCACGAAGAGAAAACCAATGATAATAACCACCACCGGAAGAAAGCCGAAAAATTTGATCAATGCGCCCTTTTTTATTTTTAAGAATGATATCCAATACGGCTTGAAAGCGTTCACGATCATCATGGTGCAAGGCTGAAATCCAGTTGCGCATAGGTCCATTGAGGTTATGAATTTCAGTACCAAAAAGGGTTGCCATGTTTGGATGTACAACAATACGATCACGCTCAATATTCCAATCCCAAATAATATTTCCAGCTCCCTTTGCTGCGAGTACTTGTTGTTCAAGGTCGGAAAATATTCCTTCATGGAAAGCGTCATTAGAAAAAGTTTGTTGCAGGACAGTAAAGCTTATGAGAAGAACAATGAGCACTAATCCCCCTGCTAATGCTGGCTGGATAATATCATTGTTTAAATGTCCAGCTATGCAGGTATAGGCTCCAACACACCAAAAGCTAATGAGCAACCATGTTGGAATAAGCATAATGGCGCGGTCATAGCTTCTGATTGAGAAATAGATGATTAATATTATACCAAGCACAGCGGTAAGGCCAAAAGACAAACGCGCAATTCCAGCTGCTCTGATGGGATCGTAAATAGCAAAGGCTCCTAGACTGCAAAACGCAATGGTCCAAGCGATAGCACCGTAACTAAAATGATAATGCCAGCGGTTAAGGCTGAGATAGGTAAAAAGAAAAATGAAGAGTGTAGCAGTAAGTGCTACTTCTGTACCAGCACGCCAGATTGGTTGGGTTGTGAGTGTAACTGCAAAGAATTTATTTAAAAAGTTGAAGTCAATACCAATATAAAAAAGCACTGCCCAAGCAACTGCCGCTGTTGCAGGAAACAGCCCCGTTCCACGGACGACGAAGAGAACAGTTAACAAAAGCGCTAAGAGACCTGATATCCCAAGAAGAATACCATGATAAAGCGTATAAGAATTAATTGCATCTTTATAAGCTTCAGGTTGCCATAAATAGATTTGCGGTAGATTTGCAGAGTTAAGTTCGGCTACAAATGTAATAACAGCACCAGGGTTAAGGGTAATACGAAAGATATCAGAGTTTGCACTAAGTTGACGATCGAGGGAAAAACCTTCGCTTGGCGTTATGGATTGAATCCTTGATGATCCAAGGTCTGGCCAAAAAAATCCAGAACGTGCCATGCGGTAATGGGGGGCAACGATGAGACGATCAACTTGTTCATCTGTTGGATTTGCAAGAGAAAAAACTGCCCAATTTCCGGAAAATTTTTCATTTTTTGCCTGCACTTCAATACGCCATACAATACCATCTGGTCCTGGTGCTGTACTTGTTTGAAAAATAGAGTTGTTTGTATGGTGAATTTCAATTGCTTTTGAGAGATCAAGAGCAGCATCTTGAGAAGAAATTTTAACTGGTTCAATTGCTTGTGCTGATGTAAGATGGACAAAAGAACTAACGACTACAATGAAAATGATGTCAATTATTTTACGCAAACTCTTCACAATGTCCCACTCTCAATATTTTAGGATGTTTAATTTTCATTTCGACTTTTGAGAAAAAACGTCCACCTTTTATAATTTATTTACATAATAAATTGTTATCACTTTTTCTTAAGTTATGTGATTTTATATACAAATAGACCACACACCCATTTGCTTCAATGGAACCTGAAGCGAATGAAGTTTTATATTTTAAAAGTGCAAAGTTAAACCATGAATTTTCAGATTTCACGGATATACCTTCACTTATTAGAATCTTTATCACATGAAGTATGAATTGGGTAGTTTTGTACGCCTATTTGCCCAATATTTCCAAAACTTATTTAATGAGGAGAGCTTTTGTGGTAAATTTTATGATAAAATATGTGACGTTATTGTGATGTTGCATTGAAAAGAAGTTTTTACTTTAGCTTGTATGAAAGAGTTGACGTTAAATCATCAAAATTTATAAGGGGTCCTACAGGTCCGACAGCAGTTAGTGTTGGAGTGGAGTTTGTAAAAAGACGATGTGCTAAATCAGTTAATCTTTTAGGAGTGATGAGATTGAGGCGTTCAATTGTTTCCGATATTGGAATTGGTCGACCATAAAGGAGTATTTGGCGAGCAATGAGATGTGCTTGACTAGAGGGATTTTCCTGTGACATTGTCAGATTTGCACGATATTGCGTTTGTGCTCGTTGCAGTTCGTTGGCGTGAATATTTTTGCTGACCTTGGAAAGTTCATCAAGAATCACAGGAATAAGTTCTTTGAGCCCTTCTTGTCCGGTAGCTGCGTGAACACCAAAAAGCCCAGTATCTGAAAATCCCCAATGAAAAGCATAAATAGAATAGCATAATCCACGTTTCTCTCTTACCTCTTGAAAAAGACGTGAAGACATACCACCACCAAGAATGATTGAAAGAATTTGGGCTGCATAAAAATCACGCGCGTGATAAGCACGCCCTTCAAACCCTAGAACAACTTGTGTATCCATTAAATCGCGATATTCACGAAAGTCGCCACCGACATAATTTGCAAGATTAGTAAGAGGTGCGGTTGAATGGGAGCGAAAAGTACCAAGACGACTTTCAACTTCTCGCAAGAAACTTTCGTGCTTTACAGCTCCTGCAGCAACGACAATCATACGATCTGCACTATATTGTTTATTGATGAAATCATGGAGATCAGTAGATGTAAATGATTGAATAGTTTTAGCTGTTCCTAAAATAGAGCGTCCAAGGGATTGATGACGAAAGGCTGTTTCTGTAAAGTGATCAAAAACAATATCATCAGGAGTGTCATGGGCAGCACCAATTTCCTGAAAGATTACTTGTTTTTCTCGTTCTAGTTCATCGTCGTCAAATTTTGAATGCATTAAAATATCGGCTAAAATGTCTATAGCAAGTGGGATATCGCTTTTAAGTACACGTGCAAAGTAAGCTGTTGTTTCAATACTGGTTGTAGCATTGATTTCACCGCCAACATCTTCAATATCGGTTGCAATTTGAAAAGCAGTACGGTTTTCGGTTCCTTTAAAAGCCATATGCTCAAGAAGATGAGCAATACCATGCTGTGTGGAGGTTTCATTGCGTGAGCCCACTTTAACCCATATTCCGAGAGCAACACTATCAATTTGTTGCATTGTATGTGTGGCGATAGTCAAACCATTACTAAGGCGACATATATCTACATCCATGTATCTACAACTCCATTAAATAAGCTAAACACCTCATTGTAAGGGTATCAGAATATTCTTGATTTAAATTAATGCAGCTAACTTTAATAAGATGCACGCGATTTTAAAGAAATATAATCTTTTACTATTTTTTCATCATTAGCAAGATTTATAAAATGTTCTTCGTGTTTCATTACATCATTGAGATGAGATGGCCATGGAGCATGAAGGCCACAAGCGCTTTTAATAGTATCAGGAAATTTAGCTGGATGAGCCGTGGCAAGAACGATCATTGGAATATGCGGTTTTTTGTTTTCACGCGCTACTTGAAGAGCGACCGCTGTATGTGGATCAACAAGATAGCCACTTTCCTTATAGACACTATCAATTGTTTGAGCTGTTGCAGCCATGTTGCTTTTTCCAGCGGAAAATAGGGAACGAATATTTTTGAGTTGCTTTTCATCAAGAGTAAAGAGCCCCGTTTTTTTCAAGTTTTCCATTGCATTGCGAATCCACATTGGATCACGATTGCCACTTTCAAAGAGCAAACGTTCAAAATTAGAAGAGACCTGAATATCCATAGAAGGTGATGTTGTATGGACTATTGGTTGTGTTTCGTAAGTACCACTGGTCAATGTACGTACAAGGATGTCGTTATCATTCGTTGCGATGACCAGTTGAGCAATGGGTAATCCCATACGGGCTGCGACATAACCTGCAAAAATATCACCAAAATTTCCAGTAGGAACAGTAAATGAAACAGCTCTATCAGGTGCTCCTAAAGAAAGTGCAGATGAAAAATAGTAAACAATTTGCGCCATGATACGCGCCCAATTTATAGAATTAACACCTGAAAGTGCTCTTTTTTTACGAAAATTGTGGTCATTAAACATTGCTTTGACAAGAGCTTGGCAATCATCAAAATTTCCTTCAATGGCAATGGCATGAACATTGGAACAATGATTGGTTGTCATTTGCCGTTGTTGAACAGGCGATACACGTCCTTTAGGAAATAAAATAAAAATATCTGAGTGTTCTTTTCCAGCAAAAGCTTGTATCGCAGCTCCTCCTGTATCACCTGATGTTGCAGCAATAATCGTTGCACATCTATTTTTTTCAGTCAAAACATAATCCATCAGTCGAGAAAGAAACTGCATTGCTACATCTTTAAAAGCTAAAGTAGGACCATGAAAGAGTTCAAGGATAAATTCATCTGCTCCAGTTTGTCGTAACGGACAGATTGCTGGATGGTGAAAGGTTGCATAAGATTCAGCGATCATATTTTCAAAAGCTGTATATTCGATTTCGTTATTCACAAAGGGCCACAGAATAGTTTTAGCAATTGTTGTATAGGACTGACCACGAAGTGCTCGTAACGCATCAAATGATAGCTGAGGAAATTTATCTGGCAAATAAAGTCCCCCATCACTTGCCAACCCTGTCATGATTGTTTCCGTAAAGCTTAAAGCAGGAGCTTCACCTCTCGTGCTGATATATTCCATAAGTCTTATCCTTTTTTTTATTTCTGGCAAATTGGTGAAGTTATTTATTTCACGTTTTTCATAATATTTAAATTATTAAATGGATAGAGCTTCTTTTCTTCTTTTTAACTCAATAATGAAAGGAAATAGCCTTAAGCATTTTTATTTTTGAGATATAAACGCCAAATGTTCACAGAAAATCTGTTACAGTCAAAAATTTCTCTCTATTATTCATTCACTTAGATTTTAAAACGTATCTTCACTTGTACACCTTCTTAAATAATAAAATTAAATAGATAGAATAGTATTTACTGAAGAACTTTGTATAAAAATCAATCATTGATAGTTATTTTATGCTCTTAATACTCTGTAACAATTAAATCTGCTAAACGAAATGTTAAAATGATACATCTCATGACTCACATTGGAAGATTTATAAGGTAATTTTATGGCATTTCGTGCGCAAATCTATACTTTGAATAATCTTTTTTAGCTTAATTTATTACTTTGTATAATAATAGATATTATATTTGTGCTATACAGTATGGTAACCTAAAGGTTATCCATAGAAAACATACAACAGCCTGCTAAATGATGGGAAGCAGGCTGTAAAGTATTTTCATTTTAAATAGAAAAAAATAACTAAGTATCTTTGAATTATTTGCCTTTAATTTTTCCTATTGCCCATCCGATTATCCCACTAAATATGGCCATAACAGATCCAGTCAAGAATCCAAAACCCAAAGCTCCTACTGTAGAAAAAACTCCTAGCGTAATTGGTTCAAACACTTTCTCAAATTTTCCTTCAAAGGCAGATTCACTTTTTGCTCTATGAGTGAAACTTGGGACATAAAGAGCAGCTATATCGATAGCTTTTTTCTTTCCTTGTTCTATTAGAGAGACAGTTTCCCATTGAGTATCATTTTTCAAATGATTGGCATGAACATTTATAACTTGTGAAAGCAAAAAAGCAACTGCTATAAAAATATTTAATACGTAAGTTTTCAATACTTTAATCATAGTTTACCACCAATACTTTTATTTTAACCTGAATTGAATAGATGCATCGGCAGAATTAGTGCACATTGAGAGAAACAGAAGCATTTAAAGCTTTTTTCACTCTTAGTGTGATAATTCATTAGTTTTATCATCAACAATGGATAAACACAGAATATGTTCATAGTTTATATTTCATATGAGAAGGTCTTATTCTGATGAAATTTCAATTTTAACGAGATTTAAAATACAATATTATTTTACTTATTATCCATCCTAAAAACATGCCTATCGTACTTGATGCATATCCAAGTGCCATCCCCATACCAAAAGCCCCGAGTGTAAGAGGTTCAACAACCTTTTCAAATTTTCCTTCGACGGTAATTTCATTTTCCATACGACGATTTAGATTTTGTGTATAGAGAGCAATCGTACTGATTGCATCCTTTCTGTTCTGTTCTGTTACAGAAATAAAAATATTCTCACGATGAATATTGTTTTGCAAATAGTTGGCATGTACACTTACAGTCTGTGAAATGTAAAAAACAGATATCATAGAAATAATTAACATATTATTGTTAAAAAAATTAATCATCATTTACCTCAAATAATTTATAGTATTCAATATATATATGTATGTATATAAATTATACTTTGGATTTTTGGATGTAATTTACAGAATTTATAGTTATAGTAAGAGAAATAGAAGCTTCATTATGTAATAAATTTATAATAATTAATAATAACATAATGAAGCTATGTATTCTATATTTCTACAATAGATTGAATTACTTGAACATCAATACTATGTCATTTATCCAATTTATTATCGATCCTATAAAACTTATTGCATATCCAGCGTACAATAGTCCCCCTCTTACAGTCATAGGCTCAAAGACCTTTTCTAATTTTCCTTCACCTATTGTTCCATGTTCTGTTTGATAATTTACAGACGGAGCATAGAAAGCAGTCGTAGAAACTACATCGGATTTCGCATATTTTACTTGTTCCATTGGGAAAACAGAAAGTTCCTCTTTTGGAGTATCGTTTTTCAAATAGTTTGCATTAACATTTACAGTTTGTGAAATAAAAAAAGTGCTCGCTATAAAAATGCTTAAAATATAATTTTTAAATATTTTTACCATAACTTTACCTCAAATATTTTTAATTTATATATGTAAGAAATATACATAATGTTTATGTATCTCACACTATATACAAGTCATATAGTTCAATATGTATTTTTAGTCAATAATAAAAATACATATAAAAATATACCTATAATTTTTTTACAAACATTATTGTAAAAAAGTAACAGTAATAATTACAAATTATATTTTTAAAAACTTTATAGAATATTTTATTATGTGTTATATATAAAACAGCATATGGTTATCGTATAATTTTTATAAAACGATATTAATATATTTTTTAAATACATTAATAGATAATAAAATTGATCAAAATTTTTACATATTTAATATATAAAAATTTATTTATTATCGATAGTATAATAGAAAACATGAAAATTATGATTTAGTTATAAAAATATTATTAACAATTAAAATATGAATGGATACGATAAAATTTTATTATTTATAGTATTTATTATAGATAGTCATTATTGTATAATGTGTGTTATATAGATATTATTTAAGTTATTATTCAATGGTTATTTAATTGCATTGTGATAGCAGAATAATACTTCTTAATTTACTATTAAATATATACATTTATCTTATAGATAATAATATGTTATAGATACTAAAAAATGTACAATTTTCTCATAGTGTAAAGTAGAGCTCGAATTGGATAGAGATAAATGATATTATCTTTTTATCGCTAATGTGAACGGCATATTACTATGATGCAAGGCAGTGTATAGAAGAATATAATTTAGACATATTTATGAGTGCCGAAAGATCAGCATTAGATAATATTTTCAACACTTTCTTTTTTCCAAACTGAAAAGCCGCTTTTATTTTTAGAAAGTGGATTACTTTTGAAAAGATCTGATTTCATTGCTTATTTAAAAAGTATATTAAATGCTTTCGGAAAATTTTAAGCAACTATTGGTATCTCTGTCGCTTGTTTAACATGATTATATGTTTCATATTTATGTGCTTTTTTAAAGAAACCGTTTTCAAGGTACTCAAGCCTATTTTGCAATGATAGATATGATGATAAAGCCCCCATAATATAAAATTCTTAGGGCATCAGAATTTTTGACGTTTATAAAGAAGAAAGATGGTATTGGCATACACTTTTCTCGCTCCTAATGTTGCTACAATTTTTGCCTTTTAAGATGATTCATTAAAAGGCATTTTTATTTCTTTATTTATTTAATTCAACATATCCAGATTTGAAATGAGAGAATTTTACAATATTCGGTTTTTTTGCTTAATTTGAATAATGATAAATTATGATTATAAATCAATATATTGTCTGTAAATTACTTGGTATGAAATGTTTTTGATAAAAGGTACATCTTCATAAGAGTGTATTCTTTTTGTTTTTTGTAATCTTAGGGAGGTTGTACCAATTGATGCTGTTAAAATACTATTTAAGCAGCAAAGTAAATAAGCCTTCAACAAGTTTATGAGATTTGGATTGAGTAAATATAAGCCTTTGTAACTCAACAAGGACGCATTTGTCATTTTCAATAAAGTCTTGTATTCTATAGAATACGTGAATTTTAATATTGTTTTCCATGATCAATATGCGCATCCCCTACAATTTTACCATAGTGTGTGATTTTTTTGATCAGATGAAAGAGGTTATCAATTTTCACATCTTATCGAGCAAGGCATCGTAATATTCCTTTGTTTGACAAATATAATAATTTATCAGGATAGGCTGCTGTGGTTGGGAGTGGGATATCGGATTTGAGATAGATAAGCAGGGTTTAATTTTTATGAGTTTGTACCCCTGTTTTTTGCTTTTTTAAAAGCACGTACAATGGTTAACTGACTTATGATCTCAATGAGGTGCTATATTTTTCCTTCACATTGAGATGCAATTCACCCGTGTCGTGAATTACGCATTTATTGAAGTTATTATAAAAGGAGCAGCGAGAAGAGAAGGACATTTGAATAAAAATACTTCTTACAATAGTTTACAAATTGATATATTCAAGAGATTTTTTATAATAGATCTCGCCATACTGCCATTGCTTCTAAGACTTCTCCTAAATGAGCATGTTTTGCAATAACTGTTTCTGCACCAGCTTCTGCAAGTGCATTAGAGTGGCCAAGATAGCTATGTGATCCTCCCGTAAAGCCGATGACACGCATGCCTGCTGCTATGGCTGCGTGTACACCATGAAGTGAATCTTCTATAACGATAGTGTTTTGGGGCTCTGCCTGTAATTGTTGTGCGGCAAAAAGAAAAACATCAGGGGCCGGTTTCGTTCTTTTTGTTCCAACTTCAGGTGCTGAAAATATTTTACCTTCAAAAAGGTCATAGAGGTCAACCGTGGTGAGCATCTCTTTTATATCTACGCTTTTTGCATTAGAGCAGATACAGTAGGGATAGCGTGTTTGGATAATTTCTACAGCTTCTCTTACATCATCAATAGCCCGTAATTTAGTTTTTATTTGTGTACGAAAAATATTAGTCATTTGATCTATGAGATGAGCAGAAATAGGTTTTTCTGTTTCCTGTTCAACGTGTTTAAGAATATCGCGAAAGATAAGCCCTGCAAAACGCTCACTCAATTCTTCGGGTGATATTTCATATCCTGTTTGTTTGAGCAATTGAGATCCAATTTTTGCTGCAAGATATTCAGAATCGACGAGAACTCCGTCACAATCAAAAATAATAAGATCTATCTGAGGCATAAGATATTCCTTTACATGTTACGAGATGGACAACTTTCATGAAAACGATATTGAGAAGATCTTATTTCATAAAAATACGCTTTGAAAATGATTCTTAATTCTTTTACGAAATAAAAGATATGGGAACAGTACATTGAAAAAAAGAAAATTAAGGTTTCATTCATATGAAAGTTTTTTTACTAAAAAAACAAAAACAATTATCAATTTTGTAGAACTTTAACGATACGTTTACGCTATTTTGTAAATATAGATTGGTAATGCGGGCCTATAAACTATTTTGGTTGATTATAGGGCAAATTCAGTTAATTTTGTTGGGTTTTTCATGACAGTTATTCAGCTTCAAAAAGATTTCCTTCGTACTCCCTCACAAATGCCATGGCGCAATAAAATTTTTAAAGGAGATTGTGTTTCCGTTTTAGAAAAACTTCCAAAACATTCTGTTGATATGATTTTTGCGGATCCACCCTATAATTTGCAATTGGATGGAGCTTTATACCGTCCAGATCATTCGCTTGTTGATGCGGTTGATGATGCATGGGATCAGTTTGAGAGTTTTGCTGCTTATGATGCTTTTACTCGTGCATGGTTGCTTGCTTGTCGTCGTGTATTAAAACCCAACGGAACACTTTGGGTTATCGGATCTTACCATAATATTTTTCGGGTTGGGACGGCATTACAAGATTTAGGTTTTTGGATGCTTAATGATATTATTTGGCGCAAGAATAATCCGATGCCTAATTTTCGAGGGCGCCGTTTTCAAAATGCTCATGAGACGCTTATTTGGGCCGTGCGAGATCAAAAAGATAAAAAGTACACATTTAATTATGATGCCTTAAAAGCGGCAAATGAAGATCTACAAATGCGTTCAGATTGGCTTTTCCCTCTCTGCACTGGAGCTGAACGTTTAAAGGATGATTCGGGGCGTAAATTACATCCAACACAAAAACCGCAAGCGTTATTAGCGCGTATTATTATGGCTTCTAGTAAACCTGGTGATGTTATTCTCGATCCGTTTTTTGGTTCGGGAACAACAGGTGCTGTTGCCAAGCTTTTAGGGCGTGATTTTGTTGGAATTGAACGCGAGCAAGATTACATCGATGCAGCATGTGAGAGAATCGCGGCGGTTCAACCTTTAGCGCAACCAGAACTAGCGATTTTGGATAGAAAAAAAGCAGAACCGCGCGTAGCATTCAACAGTTTGCTTGAAGCAGGTTTACTCTATCCTGGAGAAGTTCTGTATGATCGTAAGAAGCAAGTATCTGCTATTGTAAGAGCTGATGGTACGATTATGCATGGTGGTGAAGCGGGCTCAATTCACGCAATGGGAAGAAAGGCTCAAGATTCGCAGAGTTGTAATGGTTGGACCTTTTGGTATTATGAGGAAAATGGACGGTTGAAGTCCATAGATCATTTAAGAATGATCATACGTTCACAAATGTTAAAAACGGGTGTTTTATGAACTAAGCTGATCGCTTCATTCTATTGACCACCAATGTACCTGATCTTGATTGAGATGGACGTGAGGGCGTTTTATGCCTTTATTAGATGTTTTTTATTGACACACTAATCTCGCTTGTAAGCGACAAGCGAGTATTTTTATGCTTCTTTTAGAAGAAATTAAAATGAGAAATTTTCACTCTATGTTCTCGTTTTAGTTGCAAAACAGTAAAATTTCAATATAAGCTTATAAAAATGAAATATCAGAATTAAAAGGTTCATTCAGAAGTTCAAAATTAAGTGCTTTTTTGAATACGTACATCTGTAAAGTGCAATATAATATATTGATTATAAATATAATTTAGCGCAACTCATATCGAATTGCCCTCGGAATATCGTCAAGTTTTCTTATTTCAAATTTGTTCCATATTGAATCGATGAAAATTACTTTCTTGCATGTCATAAACGGGGTTGGCGTGTGAATAAAAATTGTTAACGAAAGAACTAAAAGTACCTCTTATAATCCGTTTCACGTACCAAGGGATGTTGAGGGGGCTGGTAAATATAACGATGGTGCTAACTTGCTCCGTCATAAGCGAAAAAAGGATAGATCCTGAAATTTAAATCTAAAGCTTCTAAGCGTTTCTATCCCTCCTTAATTTTTGTCTGTAGAAAAAATTGGTTATTTCATTTTTTAAAATTTTTCTTTTACAGATTAGTAAATGATCGCTAGAGATACAAAAGTCTCCATTAGAAAACATTTTTATGAATAGGGAAGGTTATTTAAATCTAAAAGAATTGGGAAGTGCTACGGAAATGGCTTTTTTCATAACAGTAGGTAATGCTTCTTCGGCAAGATGTTGAATGTTACACCACCAACCATTTTCACAATTCATTTCATGAACATCTTCGGTATAGTAAACATCAAGTTTTAGAGAAAAGTGAGTAAAAACATGCGTAATTTGTCCTTTGAATTGCCAATTGGCAGTAAAGGGTGCGTTTTGTAGCCCATTTTCGTTGTTTATGCCAATATTGTTAGGAATTTGGGTCATTCCACCAAGGAGCTTTTGCGTCTGTCGTTTTTCCAAATAAATTTGTTTCTTTTTATTAAGGACCACAAAAGCAATACCTGTTTTTGAAGGGCGTTCTTTTTTAGGGGCTTTAACTGGAAAAGACTCCGGTTGTTGCATCTTTTCTGCTTTGCATAAACATTGAAGAGGGCAGGTATAACAAGATGGTTTGCGTGGAGTACAAATTGTTGCTCCCAAATCCATCATTGCTTGAGCAAAGTCACCAGGACGATTTAAAGCAGTAATTTTTTGTGTTTTTTCTTTAATTTCAACTTTTGCTTTTTGCAGTATTGAAGTGATAGCAAAAAGTCGCGCTACCACACGTTCGACATTACCATCAACCACTGCTACAGGGTGGTTAAAAGCAATCGCAGCAATGGCTGCGGCAGTATAATCTCCAATACCGGCTAGAGTTCGCAATTCTTTTACAGATTGTGGAAATTGTCCCGCGTAGTTTTCAACAAGCTGTCGCGCACATTTTTTAAGATTACGTGCGCGTGAATAATAACCAAGTCCAGCCCATGCTTTCATGATATCATCTTGGGAGGCTTTTGCTAAAGAGGAAAGATCAGGCCATAGTTTTAGAAACTTTTTAAAATAAGGCTTAACTGTTTCAACGGTTGTTTGTTGAAGCATGATTTCAGAAAGCCAAACTTGATAAGGATCAGGACGGATACCTTGTTTTTGCTTTTCGGGGGTAATCCGCCATGGAAGATGTCTGTGATTTTGATCGTACCAAGCAAGGAGGTGCGAAGAAATTTCATACATGATTGCTTTCAAGCATAGGGAGATATAAAATGCAAAAGAAAAAATTATTTATTTTGTAATTCATGTTTTTTGCTCTTTTATTGTCAAGGCTCTGGTGAGAAAAGGCTTTTTATTTTGTTGATATTTCATAAATTGAGGAGGCAACAATTTTTAGATGAAACAAATGATTTTAATTTAGTAAGCGCTTGAACAATGATCTAAAAATGAGAAAACAACTTAAAAAACGTATCTTTTATTCTCTTTCTGAGGCGGTATACAAAATACTTGATCCAGTTTTACGCAAACGGACAGGGCTTAATGTAGCGCTTATAGAACATTGGCCACAGATTGCAGGCTATGATATCAGTGAACATACAATGCCGCTTAAAATTATTTGGAAACGTCGTGCAGATCAAGATGAAGTTTTTCAGCCAGCAACACTTGTTGTCGCATGTGAAGGATTTGCTGCGTTAAAATTGATGCATGAAACAGAGGAATTACTTCATAGAATTAACGGATTTTTTGGCTATATTGCTATTGATCGCATCAAGATTGAGCAAAGGAGTATGTCGGTTTTTATGAATCACTTGCCTCTAAAACCGCCTTTGAGTGAACAAGACAAAAAATACGTGGAAAAAATGCTTGAAGGAATTGAAGATAAAAGTTTGCACCAAGCACTTTACCAACTTGGCTGTTGCATTTTTTTGGAAAAAAATAATAAATAGAAAGATATTTTATATATTTTTCTTTAATATATGAGAAAGCATTGGATTCCTATTCGTTAATAACAACAGAAAAGTATTATTTATGGTAAAATATCGTTCTTTTTTATCTTTCGGGATAATTTTTCTCTTCATAACGATTGTACAAAACAGTGTAACAGTTGCTTTAGCGCGTGATCCCAAATCAGTGGCAACTGTTGATATGGCAGAGCTTCTCCAATCGGGTAAGGTAAAGGATCGCTTTGAGGGAGAGGCGGATGCACCAGTCGTCATTGTTGAGTATGCTTCGTTGACATGTACCCATTGTGCGCATTTTTATAATGATATACTTCCCCAAATTCGTAAAAAATATATCAAAACAGGAAAAGTAAAACTTATTTTCCGAGAATATGCTTTTGATCCTCGGGCAACAGCAGGTTTTATGTTGGCACGGTGTGCACCGGAAGATCGCTATTTTCCTTTGATAGAAGTTTTATTTCAAAAACAAAATGAATGGGCTTTCGGAAAAAATGCTCTAACACCATTGAAGAAAATTGGCTTAATGGCTGGTTTTACAGATGAAAGTTTTACTGCGTGTTTGAAAAATCAGTCCATTTTAGATGAAGTAAATGCATCTTTTGAACGCGGTAAAGAGCTTGGTGTCACAGCAACACCTACTTTCTTTATTAATGGTAGTAAATATGAAGGTGCCATGAAAGTAGAAGAATTTTTTGCGGTGATTGATAGTTTTCTAAAAAACTGAATCTTAATCTTCCAGAAGATGGATAGTGATACTTTTGGTCATTATCTCTTTTGGAAGGATTAATATTATGCATTTATGAAGCGATATCGTTGAGCCAAATTTGAATCAAATCATTGCTTTTAAGTGAGCCTGGGTTGAATGATGTTTTGAAGCTGATATGGGAGGATTTGTACAGTGAAAAAATGGGTTTATAGTTTTGGAGATGGAAAGGCAGAAGGAAGTGCAAGTGAGCGTAACCTTCTCGGAGGTAAAGGGGCTAATTTGGCAGAAATGAGTAATCTTGGTTTGCCCGTACCACCCGGATTTACGCTGACAACAGAAGTTTGTAATTTTTATTATGCCCATGACAAATCATATCCAGAAGAGCTACAGGAATCTGTTAAGCAAGCACTAAGATACGTTGCTGAACAAACAGGACGTGAATTTGGGAATGAACAAAGACCACTTTTGCTGTCTGTTCGTTCAGGGGCTAGGGCTTCTATGCCAGGGATGATGGATACAGTGCTGAACCTTGGCATGAATGATAAAACTGTAAAAGCAATTGCTTTACAAGCCAATAATGAACGTTTTGCTTATGATAGTTATCGGCGTTTTATCCAAATGTATTCTAACGTTGTTTTGGGGCTAGACCATTCGTATTTTGAAGAGATTCTTGATGAAGTAAAAGCATGCAATGGTTACACTATTGATACAGAAATGACAGCAGATGATTGGAAGAATGTTATTATTTCTTATAAAGCCTATGTTGAAGAAAAATTAGGAACCCCTTTTCCACAAGATCCTGAACAACAGTTATGGGGGGCGATTGGAGCCGTTTTTTCAAGTTGGATGACAGCACGTGCAGTTACTTATCGCCGTTTACATAGCATTCCTGAAAGTTGGGGAACGGCAGTTAATGTGCAAGCTATGGTTTTTGGTAACATGGGAGAAGATTCGGCAACGGGCGTTGCTTTTACACGCAATCCATCGACAGGGAAAAAAGAACTTTATGGTGAGTTTTTAGTTAATGCGCAAGGGGAAGATGTTGTGGCGGGCATTCGAACACCTCAAAATATTACAGAAAATGCGCGTATTGTTGCTGGTTCAAATAGACCGTCGTTAGAAAAAATTATGCCTGAGGCTTTTTTGAAATTATGTCAGATTGCGCAGAATCTTGAGCAGCATTATCGGGATATGCAAGATCTCGAATTTACCATTGAAAAAGGTAAATTATGGATGCTTCAGACTCGTTCAGGAAAACGCACGGCTCGTGCGGCTCTCAAGATGGCAATTGAAATGGTTGAGGAGGGGTTAATAAACCGTGAAGAGGCTGTGATGCGTATTGATGCAAAGTCGCTTGACCAACTTTTGCATCCAACACTTGATCCCAAAGCAGAACGTTTTGTTATAGGACGTGGTTTACCTGCTTCTCCTGGAGCCGCAACTGGTGAAATTGTTTTTACTTCAGAAGAGGCAGAAACTGTGTCGGCGGAAGGTCGCAAAGTTATTTTGGTCCGGGTAGAAACAAGCCCAGAAGATATTCATGGTATGCATGCTGCAGAAGGAATTTTAACAACGCGTGGAGGTATGACAAGTCACGCTGCTGTTGTTGCGCGGGGGATGGGAAAACCATGTATTTCTGGTGCTGGCAGTGTGCGGATTGATTATAACACAAATACGTTGTTTGCCTCAGGAGAAAGCCTAAAAAAAGGTGATGTTATCACAATTGATGGTGGAAGTGGAGAAATTTTCAAAGGGAAAGTTGCAATGTTGCAGCCTCAGCTTTGCGGAGACTTTGCAAAATTAATGGAATGGGCTGATGGGATGCGACGTATAAGAGTTCGCGCTAATGCTGATACACCATCTGATGCCCGTATGGGGCGCTCTTTTGGGGCTGAAGGTATAGGTCTTTGCCGTACGGAGCATATGTTTTTTTCTGATGAACGTATCGTTGCCATGCGTGAAATGATTTTAAGTCATGATGAAAGTGGTCGTCGTAAAGCACTAGATAAGCTTTTGCCAATGCAGCGTTCAGATTTTAGTGAATTATTTGAAATTATGTGTGGTTTACCTGTTACTATCCGCTTGCTAGATCCACCATTACATGAATTTTTGCCTAAAACGAAAGCAGAAATTCTTGATGTTGCAACAGCTATGGGGGTTTCTGCTGAAGTGCTTGCTGAACGCACTCAGCAGTTGCACGAATTTAATCCTATGCTTGGATTACGAGGATGCCGTTTAGCTATTACTTATCCTGAAATTGCAGAAATGCAAGCGCGGGCGATTTTTGAAGCAGCAGCAGAAGCTGCCCAAAAATCTGGATCTCCTGTTATGCTTGAAATTATGGTGCCACTGGTTGCGCTTAAATCTGAACTCGATTTTGTGAAAGCGCGTATTGATCAGGTTGCTGAGGAAGTGATGAAAGAAAAGGGAAGCACTATTCAATATATGGTTGGGACGATGATTGAACTTCCAAGAGCGGCGCTTCGAGCAGATGAAATTGCTGAAACTGCTGAATTTTTTTCATTTGGAACAAACGATTTGACACAAACTACTTTTGGGATTTCCCGTGATGATGCAGCTCCTTTTTTGGCAACCTATTTTCAAAAAGGTCTTTTAGAGCAAGATCCTTTTGTGTCTATTGACCGTGATGGAGTAGGGGAACTTATTACCATTGCTGCACAGCGTGGACGCTCAAAGCGTGCAAAAATAAAATTGGGAATTTGCGGTGAACATGGAGGCGATCCTGCCTCTATTGCTTTATGCGAAGAAAATAACCTAGATTATGTTTCGTGTTCTCCTTTTCGAGTGCCAATTGCTCGTTTAGCAGCAGCTCAGGCTGCAATAGCAAAAAGGATGTAATGGGTTAATATTTTTTGTTGTATCGTTATTACTGAAATAAATTTTTATATATTCTTTTATTTTCTTTAATAAAGGGAATAAAAATGCTTCTAAAATGCACGATAAGTTGTGTTACGCGAGAAAGTGTTTTTTTAGAGGTTTATGAGAGAAAATATAAAGCACAGGATAGACAAAGATGTATTATTAATGCACTTTTTATTGGCGAACCTCTTGATAGAGAGAAACGTGTTATTGTGCAGTCAATTTACGCGTTTGCTTTTTTATAGGGGAATGAGCTCCTCACGCAAAATAGAATGCTGCAAACAAATGCATTTTTTTGCGCATCATGCTGTTTGAGATAGACATTTCTCAGTGATGCCCCATTTCACATTGATATTCGTGGAATGGGGATTATGTAAAACTCCCCGTAAGTTTATAAAAATCTTCCCAAAATTTATAAACTCCATTATGCACTCCCATCTTTACATTTATAAAGGAATATCAAAGTTACACAATCTATTGATTTATAAAGATAATTTTTTATTTCTCATATTGAATGAAAGCTGTAAATATCATAAGATCTTCTTATTTCGACTTCTTTTATAATGAATCAATCAAAACCATGTTTTTTGTATGTTACAGGCGGGATGAGCGTCTGTAGGTAAAAAAATAAAGCAAGGATATGCCTCTTATGAAACGTCTCAAGTGAGAGCTATCACAAATTGAAGGTAGGTACAGTGTGTAATGGTGCCGGCTTGCTTCTTCACAAGCGTAAAGATGATGTACGCTGTCGCGCAGTTGTTGTGGGGGGGGGGCCTGCTATTATTATTCACGGGCGTTGTTGCAAAGTGGTTTTGGGTGCTTTAGAGATGTTTTTTAAGAAAGCCCGTGAATGGCAATCCAAGTATATTCCGTTTGGGACATTTTGTTTTAGGTGAGGGGGAGTGAGACCAAAAAGACATGTGATAAAGTAAGAGCATGAGGCAATAGGTAATTTCCGTTATTTTAAAGATATTGCTTTAGATGTCTTTGAAAGGCGTAAAGCTGAATTAAAAGGAAATGGCAAAGATGAAAAATGGTGTTTACCTTAAAATTTCATATTCTTCCCAAATTAGGCTGTTTTCCTGTTTTAAGAGATTATACAAACAGAGATGCGCAATATTCTTGCCTCCATTTGGCATATAAAAGCTATAACAGCTGAGAGAAGTACTAAACTGTCTTAACATTTTTTTCAAACATACTGCTGCGGTAAGTTTGGATGTTGATTTATAGACAATACTAAACGCACACGCTCTCTTAAGAAGACAATGTCATAAAACACATAACTTTCCAGCAATAGATTAGAGAGAAGTGCCGGTTTTTTATCAGACACTTTGCAAAACAACAACCATAACACAATTAGCTTTACGTCTACTTATCCTTACAGGTGTTTGCACAAATTCTTTGCATCATATTTATAAAGATCAAATTGACGATAATATATGGACAATTCGTGGTTCGATAATATGAAAGGTTTACGTGATACTACAAAAATTTCGTGTCCTTTTATCATCAGAGGCAATAAAAATGCTAGAACAAGCGCGTTTGCTATTTTGCAATATTCTTTTTTCTGCAATCGGTTGTGGTTTTTTTGAAGCAAATTATACGGCTCAATATGTAATGTGTAAGAAAACCATTCTGATTGATTGAAAATAAGAGGGCTTGAGATGAAGGAATGTTTGAGGGGAGCATTAAACAAACGAAAGATGAATTATCATTATAAATTAAGAGATTATTATGATTAGCTTCAATTTAATAAACCAATTTCACGCATTTTCATTAAAATTGTGTGATTAATTTTACCTGTTACAGGAAGATCAAATATTTTTTGAAACTGTTTTAAGGCTTCTATCGTCTTTTGATCTTCTATTCCTGTGACAATAACCTCCTCATTCCCAAAAATATGTAAAGCTTTTTGCACTTGTATAATATCTTCAACAGAAGGCTCTAAAATAGCTTCTTTTAAGTGTGTCATATTTTTTGTATTGTTTGTTTCTATTTCGCTTTGCTTAATTAATATCGCGATTTCATCTGCTGCGGGATTAGATAGAACATTCTTTTGCATTCTCTGAGCAGTTTGCTGTTTCCATAAAGTGATGGCTCGGCGTGTTTTAGGTCCTTCCAGTCCATCTAATGGTCCATCATAAAGTCCTAATTTTGCTAGTTCTTTTTGCTTTTCCAGCATGCTTGCTGATTGAGAGGGTAAAGATGAATTTGTGTACTTATGACTTTGAGAATGTACAGAAGTTACACGGGAGAGTTCTTGTGATTTTTCTTCTTTTTCCGATAAAGTAGAGCTCTTACCTATACTTTGAACAGAGGAAAATTTCATTTGAGTTAAAATATTTTGATGCGTTGTCATTTGCGAAAATAAAGCATTAAATGAAATAAATAAAAAACTAATGCTAAAAAGAAAAGATCCAACAAAAAATAAAGTATTTTTTCGTGTATAGAAATAAATAGTTTTTGCACTCCAAAAAATAAAATGAAAAATTATAAGAAGAAGTGTTATAACAATACTACTATAGTATTTACGGTGTTTTACAGTTTTTTTTCGGTAGGTCTTTCGTTTTGTTGCCATTACTTTTTTTTCAGTTGCGTTTATTTTTTACAAAGAAACAAATATAAATTAGGAAATGAATATGAATCAGTTTTTACTTCCAGCCAGAGAGAAGTGCATTGACATTATTGATTTTTCCTTTCAAACTCCTAGAATGAGCAGCTTCATTATATCAATTTATAAGTTGATAAATCAACAAGAGTTCTTATCAACGTTTATTCATTTTATTTTATACAAATCTTTAATGTGTATAAAGAGAGCACCAAATGATTAGCATTCAAGATCATTTTGGTGTTTGCAAACTACATTATCACATATAATTATCTAAACAATAATGCCACGTTATTCTTCATTTTGGGGCATATGTTTGCCTATTATTTAAAATAAAATTGAAAATATTTGCCTATAACGCTAAAAAGATGACAATCATTATCTATTCTTTATAATTTACATATAGATGGTTACTTATCCATAAACGGTTTGGTAATAATAATTATCTCTTAATATTATTATATTTTGGTATAAATTCCTTCTATTAAATAATTTTCATAAGTATTAATTAAATTGATCTTTACAATGTTATAGAAAAAACTGGCTTGAGATGTAATCATAAGAGATGCAATTGTTTTTTGATGTTTTTATCGACAGGTTGACCATTTTCATAACATTTCAGTAAAAATTTTATAGATAATATAAATATTTTATCGACACTAGAGTCAGAATAACAGAGTTTACTCTTTTTAGCCTTTTCAACTAAGCTAAGATGGTGGACTATTATTTAAAATAATTATGTACACAACATGATTATCTTTCTCATTTTTTATCATAGTATGTTCATTAACATGATCAGCTTGTAAGTGTATAATTTTGATGTTATTTTTTTACTGAATAGACAATGTATCCCATTTTATACAGCGGAATTGTGCCATATTTATAAAAAAGCCAATGATATAGATCCAATACATGAATACTCAATTTTATAAAAAACACATTTTATAAATTGTTTATAAAGCAACAGTGTATAAAATGCTCCTTTTATTGTATTTACCACTGCGGTACATTGATTGTCCATGATACGTTTTTTAATCAAATTATCATTTTTTTTATTTTTTATTTTTGTCATTATTTCATTTTTTGTAGCAGATCCAAGCAGTAACCATTCTTCTAGCCCCCAAAATAATGAGACAACAACGAGCGATGTGATTATTGCTTTTAAGGAAGCCTTAAATGACTTAGGCGCATTTTGTGACCGTAATATAAAAACCTGCAAATTAGGAAAATCCTTTTTAAGTTCACTTGGCGAGCGCGCATATTACGGTGCAAGAGCTGCTTATGAATATTTAGGGAACATATTAGGAAAAAAAATGATATCAGAGACTTCCCCTAATGTTTCTTACAAAATCGAAATACAAGAGTTCTTACAAAACCATGCAATGTTATCTTGAAATAAGGATTTTTAACGTTCTTCGTGTTATTTATGTTAGGAAGAATAAATATTTATTTTTTATAAGTGTATTCAAGAATGATTATTCAAACGAAACAGGACTAAAATAATGGCGGAAACAATCGGTAATATTATAGAGAACTTTTCGCTTTTGGATAATTGGGAAGATCGTTATCGTTATGTCATCGAGCTTGGCTATGAATTGCCACCTTTTCCAGAAAGCGCTCGAAATGATGCTCACAAAGTTCCTGGTTGTGTTAGCCAAGTGTGGCTTTTATCTTCACGTAATAACTCAAAAGATCCAATATTGACGTTTCAAGGTGATTCCGATGCTCATATTGTGCGTGGACTCATTTACATACTTCTTGCTTTTTATTCAGGCAAAAAAGCTTCTGAAATTCGCAATTCTGATGCTCAAGAGCTCTTTGAAAAACTTGGTTTAAATGAAAATCTTACACCACAACGATCAAATGGTTTGAAATCAATGATTAAACGGATTCGTAACGAAAGCTATATGTAATCCCCTTGGTAGAAATTGCTATATATACAAAAGCTTCACACAAAACATGTATACTAAAATCAACTTTATACACGAAACCATTTTTTCGCAAAATAAGATTATTTAGTTTTTTTCCGTTTGCTTTTGCGTCCAAGCCCCATTTCTTTGGCCAAAGCCGATCGTGTTTTTGCATAATTAGGCGCCACCATAGGATAAGAACTATCTAACTGCCATTTTTCACGATATTCTTCTGGCAACATTCCATAATGTGTCATGAGATGACGCTTTAGAGATTTAAACTTCTTTCCATCTTCAAGGCAAATGAGATAATCAGGAAATACTGAACGCTTCGGATTAACGGCAGGCCTTTGTTTTTCAACTTCGACTTCTGTTAACTCTAGATTCCCTGCTTTACGAAAAGCAGCATGGACATCAGCAATTAAACTTGGCACTTCAGTCGGTCGAATAGAATTATTACTCACGTAGGCAGCAACAATATCAGCAACCAATGTAATAACTAAATTGCTTTCAGTCTCTAAGACTGCACGATGTTCCATTCTTGTTTCCTTTAATTTAAAATTGAGTAATTCAAAATCGAGATATAGTGCATATACTCATGATATAAAGATCTCATGCACATGAGTTTCATATTGTACAAAAATCTTTTTTGTCAATTCAATTATTCTATAAAATTGCCAAAACACAAAAAAATCAAATAAATACCCATTTTTTGTCATAATATACAATAAGAAAAACGAAATTATTACATGCTAAAATATATTTTTAGCCTATAACATATCATACATAATATATAATACATCACAAATATAAAAAAATATATGATAAAATTTATTTATTTTTTTTGAGAACGTAAAAATAAAATTACTAATTATAAAAATATAATATATAAATTATTATATTTTATTTTGAATAATTATATTTTAGTAAGTTTATTTTTAATAAGTTTTAAATTTGTTTTTATTGTTTATATTTATAAAATTTAATAATAAAAAACATGATATATTATAAAAATGACATAATAGTATTACTTTTAATATAAAACTACTCATTAAAAGGAGATAGGATATTTTTATTTTTTATACAGTAATAATAATATTTTAGATATATTTATTCCTCTCTGTAAAATTATGCGATTATACTGTTTCAAAAAAAATCAATTCTTTTTCTAATAGTTTAATTGTTTTACCAGTCACTTTCATTATAAAAGTGGTGTTATATCCCTAGAAAACAATAGCTGTGATATGTAATGAACAGAAAGGTATTAGTTTTAAAAATTATCATGGTGCTATTTTTGCAAGTGAATAGAACTTATAGATTTTTACACTTGCATCAATCATTGTGATTCTAACATATAAACGAAGCTATTAACATATTTTAATATAGGATTGTGTATGACTCGCACTTTTGCAATTCCTCCCAAAGCATCTAGAATCACTCATAAGGAAATATATCATGGTATTTTTCGTGATGATCCCTATCATTGGCTACGTGCGTCTAACTGGCAAGATGTTTTTAAAGATCCTAACTGTCTTGATCCCAATATTCGACATTATCTTGAAAAAGAAAATGCTTATCAATCAGCTCAAATGGCTGATACAAAACCATTACGAGATTTGCTTTTTACCGAAATGAAAAACAGGATCCAAGAGAATGATAGTTCTGTTCCTATAAAACATGGTCCTTTTGCTTACGGATTCTCTTATGTTACCGGAGGCCAACAACCACATTATTTTCGGACACCAAGGAATGGCGGAGAAAAAAACGTGTACCTTAATGGTGATGTCTTGGCAGAAGGCAAAGAATATTTTAAATTTGGTTCAGTTCAAGAATCTCCTGACCATACACATGTGGTATGGACCTATGATGACAAAGGATCAGAGTTCTATACAGCTAAAATTCGTAATTTTGAGACATTGTCTGACTGTACGGACACAATTACTGATACATCTGGTCAAATTGTATGGGATGCTAGGTCTGAAGGTTTTTTCTATACTAAGATGGATAAAAACCACCGACCTTCAGAGCTCTATTATCACCAATTAAACACAGATCAATCACAAGATAAGCTTATTTTTCGTGAAGACAATCCAGGTTTTTTCTTAGATGTAAGCGGTTCTAAGCTTAATGATGTTATTTATATTAATATTCATGATCATGAAACATCCGAGATCTGGTTAATTCCTGCTGAGGCGCCTTTTACTGTTCCCCAATGTGTACGGAAACGACAAAAAGGTATTGAATATTCACTTACAGAGGGTGGTGATGTCTTTTATATTCTAACCAATTTAGATAATGCAAAAGATTTCAAAATTATGGTAGCGCCATATACATCTCCACAATCAGAAAATTGGTCTGAGTTTATCCCACATCAGCTTGGGTGCCTAATATTATCCCATGATGCTTATCAAGATTTTCTTGTCTGGATCGAACGTTTTGAGGGGCTTCCACGTATAAAAGTAATGGAACGTACCACTAAACAAGTTAATTCCATCGCTTTTACTGAAGAGGCTTATTCTTTAGGTCTGCAAGGAGTTGCTGAATATAACAGTCCAACTATTCGTTTTTCCTATTCGTCTATGACAACACCTGATCAAGTGTTTGATTATGAGATGAAAAATTGTAAACGAATGCTTTTAAAAACGCAAATAATTCCCTCTGGGCATAATAAAGATGCATATGTAACACGACGTATTACAGCAATAGCAGACGATGGTGAGAAGATTCCTATTTCACTTTTTTACCACAAAAACACTCCCCTTGATGGTGGTGCGCCTTGTCTGCTTTACGGTTATGGTGCTTATGGGATTTCTATTCCTGCCAGTTTCAATAGTAATGTACTTTCTCTAGTGAACAGAGGTTTTATTTATGCCATTGCTCATATTCGCGGAGGAAAAGAAAAGGGAGTAGAATGGTATGAGAAAGGAAAACATCTCTTTAAGCACAATACATTTACAGATTTTATTGCTTGTGGGCGTTATCTTGTAAACAATAAATTTACTTCTCACGACCGGCTGATTGCTCATGGTGGTTCAGCAGGGGGGATGTTGATGGGAGCTATTGCCAATATAGCTCCACAGGATTTTGCTGGGATCGTAGCGAATGTGCCTTTTGTTGATGTTTTAGCGACAATGTTAGATGCTTCATTGCCACTCACACCTCCAGAATGGGCCGAATGGGGGAATCCTCTTGAATCAGAAGAAGATTATAAGCTTATTGCTTCCTATTCCCCTTACGATAATGTCAAAGCTCAAAACTATCCCCCTATACTTGTGATGGCAGGATTAACAGATCCTCGTGTAACTTACTGGGAGCCTGCAAAATGGGTGGCAAAATTACGAGACCTAAAAACAGACGATAATGCAGTTTTATTACGTATTAATATGGATTCAGGGCACGCTGGTGCAGCTGGACGTTTTTCAAAGCTAGAAGAAGTTGCCTATATCTATGCATATATTCTAAAGATAGCAGGAAAAGACTTTTGCTAATCCATAATATCTCTGTATGAAAGTCTCCGATAATTTATTGGATTATAGAGACTTTCATACACTAAAAAATTATTGAGACAGTTTAAAATTCACATTCTTCATAAAGTTTCAAAACATAGTCCCAATTAATTAAATGGTCTACAAAGGATTCGAGGTACTTCGGTCGAGCATTGCGGTAATCAATGTAATAGGAATGTTCCCACACATCAACACCCAAAATAGGGCAAGCGTTGTGCACTAAGGGATTTTCACCATTAGGCGTTTTCATAATTTCAAGCTTGCCATCTTTAACAGCAACCCACGCCCATCCAGAACCAAATTGGGCACTAGCAGCAGCAATAAAATCAGCGCGGAATTTGTCGTAACCACCTAGATCAGCGTCAATAGCTTTTGCTAACTTTTCAGGAAGTTTTTGGCCACCACCATTTTTTTTCATCCAAAGCCAAAAGTGGTTATGATTGTAATACTGCGCTGCATTATTAAACAAACCAATATTTTTTCCAAAACTTTTTTTAACAATATCTTCAAGGCTTTCATTTTCTAAGCCTAACTCTTTCACAAAATTATTGGTGTTGGTAAGATAAGCGAGGTGATGCTTATCATGATGATATTCAAGCGTTTCGCGTGACATATAAGGCGAAAGGGCATCGTAATCATAAGGCAATGGGGGCAATTCAAAAGCCATTTAAAAATCTCCTCGATTCTAATTGTTAAGCTTATTTCATAAGCCTAATTTGCCATTTACCGCATTTAAAAGCAAATGTTGAATACCTAGTTTGTATGAAATTAGTTTTAATGTCTGTCTTTTTGTAAAAGAAGCTTTTAGGAAGTGTATATTCATCAATCAAAAAGGGTATTGGTCTACATAAAGATTGCTTCTGAAGATTTTTTTACATCTATGAGTGGGTAATAAATATCATTATCTTTTGAATAAAAAGTAAATGGAAATAGCGATTATTCCTTGTTTTGGTATCTCTATTTTTTCAAATACCATATAAAATTAAAATGTTTTTAATTTTTGCAAAACTTTTCCAGTTTATTGGTGTATCATAATGTTTTCAACAGAATATTAAGTGTTATTTTTAGGAAATATTTTTCAATGTGCTTGATTTCATTTTATGGTGCTACCCATGAATAATATAATGTAAAAATTAGTGGACATTACCATCTTTATGCTTAATGCAAGAGCACAGCAGCACTATCACACACTTACCGGTTGCCAATGTGGTGACAGCTTTTTTCTTAAATTGAGCAAGATGAGATTTTAATATATCAAGAAAAGTAAATCATATGCAAATTTATTAGATACATGAGTAAACTGCAAGATTTTCATTTTCTGTTCCTAGAAAATCAATACAAAGAGTAAAATAATTGATGGATAAATGGTTCCTACTTATATTAAAATCACAACTGTATATCAGTTTCTGCTACGAATTTGTATCGATGGCAATGCCATACAAAACTCAGAAATTTATGATAAAAAAGTAAAGTCTTTGATTTTCAGATATTGCGTCCAATCACAGGAATCGCTATAAGGTGCAAGAGTCGCTATAAAGCGTGTTTTTTTGGGGTATAGCCAAGCGGTAAGGCACCGGTTTTTGGTACCGGCATTCCCTGGTTCGAATCCAGGTACCCCAGCCAATTCTAGTGAAATTAGTTAATCAAATTTCAGCTTGAGAGTGGATCAATCCCCTTAACCGTCTGTTGCTATTCATAGCAAGTTTTGTAAGCTGAAAAACACCTATTTGTAGCGGGTTAGCTCTAAATATGGTAAGGTTCTCTTGCTATAGCTATCGCTTAAAGAGCTCTTTTAAAAGATTCTTTTCTATAAGACGAGGGGTAAATGATTGATGCGCACTTGCTTTAGAAAAACTATTTGGCTGGATTTTGCGCTCTACAGCAACACCAGCGTGCAATTTTTCGCATTCCACCATCTTCATTACGTCGTACAGCATAACAATAACGCTGATCAGGAAATATATTTCGTTGCATATCGCGTACAATATGAGCAGTATGGCCATAGGGTGCTACACAATCAATAAACCATACGTATTTTCCATTCTGCCAATTGGCATCAGGTAAAAATTCTCCCTTATCAAGCATAGATTGATGATTTTTCTCATCTAAAAAAGCCCAAGTGATAAAGGCACAAAATTCTCCACGTTCATTTTTATAGAGCTTGTATTGCCCAGTCTGTAAAGCTGGTCCTAAATTTCGTTCGATATCCCAGATTCGCCAGCGGCGGTATAAGGGAGATGTAAGCATTAAAACAACCATAGCTCCTAACGCTGTAAGAGGGTCTATGAATGATGGTGATGAATTTTCATTTACAGACATTATCTTTCCTTTAGAGATTGTTCTAAAACTTTGGTGATAGGTTCAAAGAAATAAGAAATGAGACGCCGTTTTGAGGTAATGACATCCGTTGCCACAGTCATGCCAGGGATAAATTTAAGATGTTTGTTATTCAAAGTGATGTGATCTTGGTCAATTTTTATTAAAACAGCATAGACACCATTAATTTCTTTATTATAGCGCGCTGTAGCGCCTACATTAACGACTGTACCGTGGATAACACCGAAACGTTCAGGTGGAAAGGCAGAAAACTTGATGTAAGCACGTTGACCCTTTTCTAAAAAACCAATATCTCGATTATCAAAAAACGCTTCAACAATGAGACCACCTGCATCAGGGACAATACGCATAAGCGTTTTACCAGCTTCTACAAAGCCGCCCAAAGTATGGATACTTAAATCATCGATACGTCCATCAACAGGCGCATAGAGTGATAAGTGGTCAAGATGGTATTGAGTGCTATCAAGCTTTGCTTTTAATCCTTGAAGATTCAGTTCTGTTTCACGCGAAAGTTGGCGATAGCGGGCGATTTCATCGGAAATGAGACTTTTCCGTTGTTGGCGAAGGGTATTGATTTCGGCGGCATTTTCTTCCAAACGTCTTTGATTGGTTAAAATTTCATGCTCGACATTTTTAAAATCATGTAAACGCTCTAAATAAACCGCTTGGCTGATGACTTTTGTTTCCATTAGGCTTTTTGCAGCCTTTAATTTTCCTTGGCTTAATTGACGATCATCTTCCAACCTATCTAATTGCGCATGTTGTGTTGCACCGCTGCGCTCGACGCGGTCCGCTTGTGCTTTTAGCGCTCTTAATTTATCTTGGAGAGATTGAAGGGCAGCGCTAATGAGTTTTTCCCCTTCTATTCTTGCAGTCGTGTTGCCAGAAGGAGGAACTGGCAGATAGGCAAGTCCTTTGGTCACAAAATCTTTATCCAAAGGATCACTTTCATGCAAAGCTGTTAAAATAGCTGTTGCGATTTGTGCTTGAAGGGTTTGTTGCGCGATATCTGCTTGAACACGTGCGCACTCATTGAGGGCTTCACGGGGATCTAATTGAATAAGGAGATCCCCTTGATGAACAAATTGCCCTTCTTTTACAAGGATTTTCTCAATGCGTCCTGTATTTTGCGCTTGGACCAGCTGAACGTAAGCGGTGGGAATAACACTTCCTTGCCCCCGTGCAACAATCTCTGTTTTTGCGATAAAGCTGCCGATCACAATAAAGAGAAATAAGGTGACCAAAACAGCAACAACCATATGAAGCGTTGGTGACAAAGGGCGCAAATAGGGAGCTTTATCTGCCATTTTTTGCCTCCAAATCAGTAAAGTTTAAGACGTTTGCATGCTGAGGAAAGAGGTCACTTTTGTGGGTAATAACAAGAACAATACGATCTTGTGAAAGTTTATATAAATGCTCAACAATTTGTGCACTGACAGTATCATCCAATGCGGAAGTAGGTTCATCCAAAATAAGCAGGCTTGGGTTTATCAGAAAGAAACAAGCCAAAGCCAAGCGTTGGCGCTGACCACCTGATAAAAAACCACCTTGCTCTCCTACTTGAGTATTGAGTCCTAGAGGCAACTGAGCAATCAAATCATGGCAAGCACTAACATATAGTGCAGAGTCGATTTCATCTTTAGTGGCATCTGGTTTTGCAAGAAGCATATTCTCAAGAATGGTTCCGGAAAAAAGGCAAGGATTTTGGGGAAAATACGCGATTGTGTCACGCACGCTACGGACATCAAAATTCTGTAAAGGTTGGGCGTTAATCAATATCTTTCCGCTTGTTGGGGGGTAGAGTCCACAAAGGAGCTTCGCCAAGGTTGTTTTTCCGCACCCTGAAGGACCAAGTAACATAATTGGTTGCCCAGGTTGTAAACAGACATCAAGATGATTGATAATGGACTTATCTCCATAAGAAAAACAGAGATCGTTGGCTTCAAGATGAGGAGGAGCACTGAGTTGAAGAGGCGGCTTTTCTTCTTCCCATTCTGAAGGGGAGTTAAGAATATCGCCCAAACGAAGACGAGAGATTTTCAAATGCTGCCATTCTTCCCATAGGGATGCAAGGCTTAAGATAGGACCAGAAACATTTCCAGCGAGGAGATGAAAGGCAATAAGTTGCCCTAGCGTAATCTGGTTTTGAAGAACTGCCTGAGCACCAAAAAAGATAATAAAAATAGTGAAAAGATCACCAAAAATATGGCTCATGGCTCCATTGAGAAGATGCAATTTACTGGTTGTAAGGCTTTGATCTAAACTACGGGCTAGAGTTTCTTGCATGCGTACCGTATGAGCAGCTTCTTTTACATGTGCTTTAATGGCTTCAAGATTGGTAAAACTTTCAATAAGGCGCGATTTATGGACAGCTTGCAGAGTGAAAGCACGGCGTAATTGGCGGCGCAAGAAGGGACCGACCAACGCTAAAGACCCCATTTGTAAAGGTAAAATGATAAGGACAATGAAGGTAAGTTTCGGACTAATGGAAAAGAGTGCAACAATATAAATAATGGCAAACAGAACATTTAGCACAGTTGTGGCGATGGTTCCTGTTAAAAAACCGCGAATTGTATCAACTTCTCCAATACGTGAAAACAATTCTCCTACTTGCCAACGGCGTAAAGTGGGCAAAGAGAGACTTAAAAGATGGGTATAAATGCGCCGTCCAAATTCTAACGTAAGCCGATTGGCTAAATAAGCACCTAAGTAGCCTGATAGAGTGCTAAGAGCTGTGCTAAACAGCATGATAGCAACCATCAAGACAACGATAGCATAGAGACTTTCAATACGCTGAAAAGGGAGAATACGGTCGATAATCGCTTGAAAAATAAAAGGATTCACCAAGCCCAGCAAACGCAAAACAACAGCAACGCAACTGAGTTCGATGACATAATAGATATATTTCTTTGTTGTTCTTGTAAACCAAGAGAATGATACAGGTTTTTCTTGTGAATGACTCATTTGAATTTATGATTTTATTTAAGAGAAAGAGCGATTGATGTCGCATATTTAAACAGTATTGTAAATAGTATTATATTTATACAAAATATACATTTTGTGTGAATATAATATAAACATAATGTATTTATTGTTTATACAGTATTTTTATTGTTATTTATACAAATTATATTTGACATTTTCTAAAATGAACAATAATGAATTTTCAACTGTATCGTTGTGATACAGTTATTTTTAATAATAAAAGGAGGATTTAAATGGGTAGTTCAAGCTCATCAAATGATTCAAGTAGTAACTCACATCCAAAAAGTTGGCTTTTTCCAGAAGATGATTATAGTACAGACGCTTATGCCCAAGCAGCAGGTACAGGAGGCATTGTAGGAGCAATATTAGGAGGTGGTGCTGGTGCAGCTGGAGGTTCTATTGCTGGACCAGGAGGTGCAGTTGCTGGCTTACTCGGTGGAGCAGTAAGCGGCGGAATAGGAGGAGCTGGTGATTCAAGTAGTAACTCACATCCAAAAAGTTGGCTTTTTCCAGAAGAAGATGATTGTAGCGCAGGCGCTCATGCCCAAGCAGCAGGTGCAGGTGGCATCGTAGGAGAATTAATAGGAGGTATTGCTGGTGCCGTTGGAGGTCTTTTTTCTGGACCGGGAGGTGTCGGTTCTGGCTTTGTCAATGGAGCAATAGGAGGTGGACTAGCAGGAGCTGGTGACGCTGTGGTAGATAAATACAATGCATGCTATACGGCACCAAGTTGTGAAACAAGCGATTATGTTGAAGCAGCTGTCATACACGGAGGCATAGGAGCAGCAAGTGGTGCAGTAATTGGTTTAGCAGCTGAAGGTGTTGGCGTTTTACCTGGAGCATTGGTAGGCGGATTAGGAGGAGCTGCTAACGGTTTGATAGATAAGTACAATGAATGCCATCCGAATCCAAGTTGTGAAGCAGGCGATTATGTCGAATCAGCAGCCATAAAGGGAGGCGCAGGAGCATTAATTGGTGCATTAGGTGGTCTAGGTGGAGCAGTAGCAGGCGGATTAGGAGGAGCTGCTAGCGGTTTAAAAGATAAGTACAATCAATGCCATCCGTAAAATGGAGGGAGGCTGTTTCTAATTTATTTAGAAAATAGCTAGTAAGATATTTCTGAGATCAGTGATATTGTAAACATACTTTAAAGCTATGGCTAAACTGATTTCAGGGATATTTTTGTGTGTGATAATAGATATTTTATTTTGGATTTTTTTTTGTTATGAATACTTTTACTGGCTCCTTAGTAACAGCAATTGTATTTGGACTTTGCATGTTTTTTTATAATAGATTTAAAGGTGAGAACTTGAGTATAAAAAGTACAATATTATCAACAATTATGTTTTTTATATTATATTATGCTGGAAATTTATTAGTTAAATATATGGGAATTTTATAAATATTGTTTATATATAAAATTATACTTAATTAAGTTAAGTTTATTATTTGAATTATACTCTATTGCTCTCTCTTAAATCATTCATAAAGTAGATGAAATTTCAGTCTGGATTTTTTTTATGCATACTTTTACTGGCTCTTTATTGGCAACGTTTATATATGGATTTTTAATGTTTTCTTACAATAGATTTAAAGGTAAGAACTGGAGTATAAAAATGGAAATATTATCAACAATTAGGTTTTTTATACTATATTATGCTGCAAATTTATTAATTGAATATACGGGAATTTTAAAATAATATAGAATTACGTTATTATCAGCATTTTATTATTTATCATAATTTATACATTTTACAAATTATATTTGATTTTTTTGCTAAATAGCATGCATCATCAGATGATTAAAGTAGTAACTCTCATCCCAAAAGTTGGCTTTTTCCAGAATAAGATGGTTGTAGCGCAGGCTCTTATGCTCAAACAGTAGGCACAGGCGGTCTCGTGGGAGCCCTTTATTAGGAGGAGGGGCTGGGTGCAGTAGCTGGTCTACCTAGAGTAGTAGGAGGCGGATTATTAGGAGCTGCCTATCGGTTTGATAGATAAGTACAATCAATGCCATCCGTAAAGTGGAAGAACACTGTTTCTAATTTATTTAGAAAATAACGATAAAGATATTTCTGAGATCAGTGATATCGTAAACATACTTTAAAGCTATGGCTAAACTGATTTCAGGGATATTTTTGTTTAAGACAATAGATATTTTATTTTGGATTTTTTTGTTATGAATAATTTTACTGGCGCCTTATTGGTAACGTTTATATATGGATTTTCAATTTTTTTTACAATAGATCTAAAGGTAAGAACTGGAGTATAAAAAGGAAAATATTATCAACAATTATGTTTTTTATATTATATTATTTTGGAATTTTATTAGTTAAATATATGGGAATTTTATAAAGATTGTTTATATATAAAATTATATTTAATTAAGTTAAGTTTATTATTTGAATTATACTCTATTGCTCTCTCTCTTAAATCATTCATAAAGTAGATGAAATTTCAGTCTGGATTTTTTGTTATGCATACTTTTACTAGCTCCTTAATGACAGCAATTGGATTTGGACTTTGCATGTTTTTTTACAATAGATTTAAAGGTAAGAACTGGAGTATAAAAAGGACAATATTAACAACAATTAGGTTTTTTATATTATATTATGCTGCAAATTTATTAATTGAATATATGGGAATTTTAAAATAATATAAAATCAAGTTGTTATATTATTTTAAAAATATAATTATAAGGTGTTATTTGTAGAGTTATTTATAAAAAATAAGTTATTATTTTTATATAATATTAAACTTTAAAAAATATTTACTGATTACAGTTAGACAGAGACTTTAATATTATTATCAATATTTCTGTTTTTTATTTCCTATTTTTTTAATCTTTTTCATTATTTCAAGCATGGGTTGTTTTGAGATTATTATCTTTTGTATAAGGATTATCAATTTATAGTTTTTGAAAAGTGATTGTTTGCTTATGTATCATGATTTATTGAAAAATAGGCAACTTTTATGAAATAAAATGCCTTATTTCTCTTAGATTGTTATTCATCGTCTTGTGAGAGAGGAAGTGAGGCGATTTCTGTATCAAGGGCATCCATAAAATCGATAATAAAAGCAGCATTCGTTCCCAAATCTCTTAGCAAATAACGAGAAGCAGAACGCATATCAACAAAAGTTGTATCCCCTTCATTGGTTAAGCGTATCACAATGTCTGAAATAAAACCAAGGTAAAAAGTTTTTGCCATTGTTTCAATATAAAGCGCATTTTCTTCACCTTTAAACTCTCGTTGAGCCACAACAGGCCAATCATAGGCTGCTAAAACATTAAGAACGGATTCGCGAATACGGTCAGGTGAGCCATCATAACGGCGCCCCGATATTTCTGGCCATTGTGACATCTGTATTGCTGCTTGTTCAGTCAAAACACTTTTGAGTGGTAAAGCATCGCTGGGACGTATTGTGCGAAAAAAAGCCGGTGGTCTTTGTGTATCGGTAGAAACGTCGTAAAGAGCCGGTAAGGTAAACCAAAGTCCAAAAAAGAGCATCAATGGTGTGGCTGTTATCAACGAATAAATGATCCCTTTTAAAGCTTTCATTCCCCCTAGAGCACCATAGACCCACAAACTATGAAGTGCTTTAATAGCCAGAAAAAGAGAAATAATTACACAGCCAGTAGAGATTCCGATCAAAATTATGAAGTCAGTTACGTTAATGACGGAAAAACGTTGTAAAATGACTGAAAATAATAAAATAAAGAACGACAATCCACCAAATCGAGGGGACCATACTGCTGCTCTTGAAACGAACCGAACATATCTCTTCTTCATGAAGTTTTTCCCCTCGATTGTAAACTATAAGCCAAGTTTTTTCAGAGTGCTATCTTACAAAAAGCTTCTGCTCATAAACCAAAAATAAAGCACTTATTTTTGAGGTCAAGGATGTGTAATGTCTTATAAGTTTCCAGCGGTTATTTTAGCACTTCATTGAAAGTGATCAGTATTTCTTCTATAATTTATCATGTCATTGATGCGAATTTTATGGGAATGTTTGTAAATAAAAAGAAATAAACTCAAATAACAAGTTCTACGGTTGTTAGCAGCATATATTTTTAGAACTTTACTCTTGATTTTTCTCTTCTAATGGCGAGGAGTTTTTTCTGTCAGATAATGCGTCTCAAATAGGATATGATGATGTGCAATAGAGATTTCATTCTACCTCAATAAAAAATTTAGGGATCTACAATCAGATAAATCTGAATTCGAATATTTGATTAATAGAGAAAAAAGATAACCATTTTGATAGGCTTTATGTATTTTATAGAAAGGAAGGTGTTGTACAAATGAGAGGTTAGTCCGTTTTTATTCATAAAATATGCGGCAGGTTGCAGATGAAAGAAAAGCTTCACTTTCTTTTTTTGCAAGGGAAGAAGGGACAAAAATACGTAAAATAACAAACCCTTCATTCAAATTTTTAGCAACCAAAACTGAATTGGCATTTTTTTTAGGTTTTGATTTTTTGAGTTCTATGATTTGTATTGGTTTTCCAATGATAAGATCAAGTGTCGCATCAGGGGCTGTTCGGTCATTAAGGCTATAGAAAATAATTCCGTCGTGTGTGTAGGCTGCTAGTGACCAAAATTGTTGTGTTTTCAAAGCTTTTAAATGAACAGGTCCATTTTCAAGATTAAATCTGCAGACTTTAAGAAGAAAGAGTGGATCAGCAGATTGCTGAATAGGATTATTGGGCGTAAAATCGACAAATTGATAAGAGGTTCCAGATTTTTTTAGTGCTGTCCATATATTATCTTGTGCCCAATAGGGGATCAGAAAGAGAACGCAAATATGAACGATAATAGCGCCAATGATTGCAAGAAGTGCGGTATGAATAAATCTAGTCACAATTTATTTGTCCTGATGGAATTTGTTCTATTGATGGCATTGTAAGCTTTTGTAATGCCGTTGCAGAGATGATTGAGGTATCGTATAAGGTAAGAATAAGCCCGAATTCTTTTTGACTAACTGTTGCAAGCCAATTGCCGGTTTGCGGTGTGGGTGAAATATTAATGCGCAATGAGCCATCATGCTCATAAATAATAGCGTTCGTGTGGAGTTCAAAAGGTATTTCTTTGGATGAAGTATAGGGTTTTAGGGATTTGTCAGCTGTATAAAGGGTAAAAAGACGGGTTTCAGGGATGGTGCCTTTGAGTAAATAATGACAGTGATGATGAAGTGGACGCCCTTGGTTATCTTGCCAAATCTGGAATTGAATACCTTCAGTTCGTCCGAGTGAAACAATGCCTTGTTTAGCGGTGCGGGCGCGGGTATAAGGATCCATATTGGCGGTTCCCATTTGGGGATAAGCACTCCATTTTCCAATTCTAAAGAGTCCAAAATGAGGAAAGGAATTGAGCACATAATCGACACTCAGTGTTCCACATAAAATGGAAAAAGCGAAGATAAAAAAGAAAATGGTGATATTAAAAAACATCAGTGAATATCTTGAATTCAAAATGTTGAATCTCCAGTTGTTTTCATCTTCAAAGAAATTGCAGATGGTTTTTTCAGATCTTTGTTAATCAATCGCACGATATTTAATGTTTCAGGAGAAAGCGTAGAGGGTATTGGGGAAGGAACTTCAGAATCTACACGGGAAGAAAGTACTGGAGGCTGATAAGGAAGGAGAGAATCTTTAACACCATAGAGCTGTTTGAGCATAATATTTTGATGCGCAGCAAGCATGATACGATGCCATATCATGGCAGGAACGCCACCCCCAAAAGCACGATTCATCGGTGAAAAATTATCATTTCCCATCCATACCGCTCCCGTATAATTTCCCGTAAAGCCAACAAACCAAGCATCACGATAAGATTGTGATGTTCCAGTTTTCCCAGCGACAAGAGTCATGGGCAACGCAGCACGCTTACCAGATCCTCGTGTTGTGACACCCACCATCATTTGATTCATATAAGCTGCTGATTGTTCACTCAGAACTCGGTGTAGTTTTTTTCCGTTATGTTCGAAATCCCACACAACACGACCATCAATTGTTTTGATTTGCGTAAACCCATGACGATTACCCGCTATTCCTCCATTGGCAAAGACATTAAAGCCTGTAGCTTGATCCATGGGGGTCATGTTGGAAGTGCCAAGAACCATCGTTTTGTGTGATAAAATATGCGCGTTAATCCCCATATTTTTAATGAGATCTATGATAGGTTGGGTATCGCGGTTAAGATATTGGTAGGTGAGATAAACAGGGACTGTATTAATGGAAAAGGCTAAAGCTGTTGCTAAGTCAATTTTTCCCAGATAACGACCAGAATTATTTTTGGGTGTCCAACCTCCCCAATTGATGGGAGCATCTAGAACGATTGTTGAGGGTGATAATCCATGTTCCATTGCGGCTGCATAAACATAAGGTTTGAATGAAGAACCAGGTTGTCGACCGCCCTGTGTTGCTCTGTTAAATTGGCTCTTTTTGTAATCTAGTCCTCCAACAATTGCACATACCGCACCGTTATTATCGAGTATAACGGTGGCTGCTTGTGTTACACGATATTGTTGACCATATTGATGTAAATGATATGCAATTGATTCTTCTACTGCTTTTTGAATATTCGGATCAAGGGTCGTTTGAATAATTAAACTATGGCTTGGAAGTTGATTACGCATTTTTTTGACTTCCTCGAATGCCCAATCAAGAAAATAATCTGGCTGATTATTTTCTCTTTGGGGAAGTGCCTTAGCAGGGTGGCGATGCGCATTGATAATTTGGCTCTTCGTCATAAAGCCACTATTAACAAGATTAGAAAGGACGATATTGGCACGTGTTTGAGCTGCAAAGAGATGACTATGAGGAGCATATTTTGTTGGAGCTTTAAAGAGTCCTGCTAACATAGCAGATTCACTTAAAGAGACATGACGTATGTTTTTTCCAAAATAAAATTTTGCCGCTGCGGCAATACCAAAATTGTTTCCTCCCATATAGGCTCGGTCAAGGTAAAGTTGTAAAATCTGCTTTTTGCTAAAATTTGCTTCTAGCCAAAGAGCAAGATAAGCTTCTTTGATTTTACGTGTTATGGTTCTTTCGTTTGTTAAAAATAAATTTTTAGCCAATTGTTGTGTGAGAGTTGAACCACCTTGCACCACACCTTTAGCTTGCATATTTTGTGAAATTGCCCGTGTAAGTCCTTGAAAATCAATGCCCCAATGATCAAAAAAACGACGGTCTTCTGTAGCGAGAACCGCTTTAATGACAGTGTCAGGCATTTCTTCAACGGGGACAGAGATTGCCGGCAGTGCACCACGGTGCCCAATGGAATTTCCATAGCGATCTAGAAAAAGAATGGAAAAGTTTTTAGGAGAAGACCAATCTGTTTTGGTCAGTTCAAAAACAGAAATGCCCAAAATAGTGAAAAGAGTAAATCCCATCAACCCTAATGTCAGTATTTCATCGAGAACTTCAACGATAAAACGTTTCCATCCTTGAAGATGAAAATTTTGTGAGATGATTTTTGCCTTTTTCCAGAAAAAACTGTTAGCAGAACGAATGTGATAAAACGCTGTGTCTAATCGTGCGTCTAATTCAATGAGAGCAGGACTATGAAATGGCTTACGGTGTTGCCCTTTCTTTTTTTTAAAAAAATCAAACATTTAAAGAGAGCCTATGGCAAAGCAATACAACCAAACAAATCTACAATAATTATATGGAGTAGAAGTATTTTTTTTCTATAGTTCTAACAGAGAAAGAATTTGTTTTAGAATTATTCATTTTTTGTAAGATAGTATATTAATATTTTATTATTTTATTGAATAAATTTTATTCTCATTATTAAAAATATTTTTTTGATTTTTTAAAAATTTGGAGTAATGTTAATATGTTCTTCTGTAAGATAGAGGATAAATTGTTTCCATTTGTGATTTTTTAATCGACCAAAAAAAACCATTATTTCTTTTATCCTTTATCAAGGAAGAGAAGAGATGGGTTATTGAAATATTTATGATGAAAAAAAAATTCTTATTCGTAATAATAGCAGCTTTTTTAGAAGCAGATTCTGTTCTAGCTTCTGGGTGTGCTGAAGTAGGTAAGAAGGCTGCTGCGCAAGAGAGCGGGGTTCTCGTCCGTTCAAAATCGGTTGTTCAGGATGGAAAGGACATGTGTACGATTGTAGTTGTTGTACCAGCCCGTAATGGTGAAAAGTTACGTCGTGTTGAATTTTTTGTTCCTGCTGATTAGTTTTTGGCAGATGGTGTTGTGATGCGTATCTTAATCGTTGAAGATGATCGGAATCTTCACCATCAATTAGCAGAAGCTGTAAGACGTGCAGGATATGTTTCCGATAGTGCTTTCGATGGTGAAGAGGCTTATTTTTTAGGGAGCACAGAGTCTTACGACGCGGTGATACTTGATATAGGTTTACCGCAGATTGATGGTATTAGTGTTGTTGAAAAATGGCGTCAAGAAGGGCTCTCCATGCCTGTTTTAATGCTAACGGCGCGAGACCGTTGGTCTGATAAGGTGCACGGTATTGATGCTGGAGCTGACGATTATGTTGTGAAGCCATTTCATTTGGAGGAGGTGATGGCGCGCTTGCGAGCATTAATTCGTCGCACTACGGGACATGCGACAAGTGCATTATGTTGCGGAAATGTTTTGTTGGATACAAAGACGTCTCGTGTTTTTGTGGATGGTCAATTGATTAAACTAACATCTTATGAATTCAGACTGCTTTCGTATCTCATGCATCATTGTGACAGGGTCATTTCAAGAACAGAGCTTACTGAACATCTTTATGATCAGGATTTTGATAAGGACTCGAATACGGTGGAAGTCTTTGTAGGTCGGTTACGGAAAAAGCTTGGAATGGATTTGATTGAAACTATTCGAGGAATGGGATATCGCGTGAGAACGCGAGGTGATTAATGAATGTTTTTGAAGAGAATAATTGGTATAGGAGGTTCTTTTTTGTAATTACTCGATCTCTCAGTTTACGTGTTATGATCTTATCAACATTATGGGTTGTTATTTCTCTTTTATCGATTTCTGCAGTAAGTATTTTATTTTATAAGCGTTCGACTGAACAAAGCCTAGAGCGTATCCTTTCTGCTCAACTCTACAGTCTTATTGCAACAGTGACGGTGTCATCGGAAGGTACTTTGATAGGAGGGGCTGGGATTGATGATATTCGTTATTCTGATCCAACAACAGGATGGTATTGGGAAGTTGTTGCGATATCCCATAATTTAAAAGGAAGATTGACATCTCCCTCATTGGGAACAGGGGAGATATTTACACCAAGTGATGTTGATATACCTTTTGACAATAAATTCTTTCGCTCTTATCGGATAACGGGGAACAATGGTCAAAAGCTACAAGTGATTGAGAGTGATGTTGTTCTTGATAATAAAAATCATATTGCACGTTTTCGGCTTGTTGGGAATATCGATGAAGCTCATGCCCAGGTAAAGGAATTTAAGCGAACTTTGCAAATTTTTCTTTGGAGTTTCGGTATCGGGAGTGTTCTTATTAATATTGCTATTATTTTCTTTAGTTTTCAACCGTTGAAGCTTATTCGACGTGCATTGAATGATATTCGCGAAGGAAGAGTTCATTATGTGAATACGGATTTAGTAAGCGAAGTGATGCCGCTTGTACAAGAGATGAATGCTCTCATTAATAATAATCAGCGTATTATCGAGCGATTTCGCACACAGGTTGGTAATCTCGCGCATTCATTGAAGACGCCTCTATCCGTGATTATGAATGAGACAGATAAGATGCGCGGAGAAAAGGCTAGTTTGTTGAGAGAGCAAACGCAAATAATGCAAGCTCAAATCAATCATTATCTTCAGCGTGCGCGGATTGCAGCACAATGCGATAGTGTTGTCTATCATACGTCTGTTCGCAGTGTGCTTGAACGCTTGGTACGGGTTATGAAAAAGCTTAATCCTGAAAAACAAATTCAATTTATTATGGATGTTGATGATATTGTTTTTTCTGGAGAGAAGGAAGATTTAGAAGAAATTATAGGGAATTTGATTGAAAATGCTACTCAGTGGTCTCGCGCAAAGGTTTTGATCTCTTGTTGTTTAGAAGAAAATGCTGAAGAAACAGAATATTTTAGTATCTTTGTAGAAGATGATGGTCCTGGTTTAACAGAAGACAAAATTGATGAAGCATTAAAAAGAGGGCGGCGGTTTAATGAAAGTAAACTAGGGTCAGGCTTAGGGTTAGCAATTGTTTCAGATATGGTCAGTGAATATGGTGGCAATCTCTTTTTATCACGTTCTGATTTGGGTGGGTTGTATGCAAAAGTTTTATTACCTAAGATGGGAGAATAACATATTTTCTCCTTAAGCAAGAAATATCTATAAAGTTTGTAAAGCAGTATTTTCAGATAATACATCAAAGAGTAGGGAAACATTGTTTTTAGTTTCTTTGTTTAATTGATATATATAATAGATTTTATAATATTCTCCATGAAAAAATGAATTTTTATTAATTCACATCACTTTTCTCATGAAGAGGATAAAATGTAAGCGAGTTATTCTCTGTTCGTATTGGAAAAAAACGATATGCTCTTATTGATTTTTGCAGCATTTTTTCTGATTTTTCTGGCAAGTGTTCTTTTTCTTTCACTACGTTTTGATGATGAGATAAAAAAAGAATGGAAAGTTCAAACCGTGGGTGGTTATAGAAGCCATAAGCGTATGATTGAGTTTAACAAGCTTTATATGCATTATAAAAAAAGAAATATTCTTAAGGCTTTAAGTATCTTATTTGTTCTCCTTATGACATGGAATATTTATGGGCTGACAGGCAATCCAGAAGTGAAAAGTTATTTTTTTAGCGAATTAATGGATAAGGATCCTCAAACTCTTAGTAAGCAAGAAAAGCTTATTCGTTTACAAGTGCTTTTTTTCCGTGCACCTCATGATGGCAAGCTAGCAGATGCGTTAGCGGTAGGGTATCTCGAAGAAAGCCTTTTTCAAGAAGCAGTGAATACTTATTTAGATGCACTTCGTTTGAATGGAGAAACAGCTCCAAGGCTTGTAGGATACGGTTTAGCATTGGTTGGTTATGAAGGGGGAGTGATAACGCAAGAAGCGCAAAATGCTTTTCAAAAAGCAGCAGATTTAGCGCCAACAGATTTTTATCCACGTTTATTGTTGGCTGATGCATTGCATCAAGCAGGAAAAACTGCGCAGGCAGTGCAATTTTTACAAAGCTTTCTTGACACAATGCCTGAAAATTTTTCAGGACAATCACGTGTTAAAAAAATGATAATTCAGTTACGTGATTTATCGAGTGAGCATACAAAGAAAAGAAATCTTGCACCTATGTAGAAGATGTGCAAAGCTTTTAAAAAATAAAATATTGATACTTAATTATAACGTAAATTTTTTCGCAGAGTGTCTATGAACAGTCAATCTTTAAAGAATTCTGCCTCATGGAAGGTTATTTTAGAGCAGCGAAAAAAAAAGCGCTTACTGATCATATTATTATGTTGTTTGGTTATGACAATTGCAGCAAGTCTCATAGTGTATGCAATGCGTCATGCGGTCAGTTTTTTTAGAATGCCCTCTGAAATTACAAGAGAAGATATTTTAACGGAGCGCCCTTTGCGTTTGGGTGGCTTTGTTGAAAAGGGAACTGTTCAATATGTTGGAGAGAGAGGCGTTGTTTTTTTTGTAACGGATAACAAAAAACATGAAAAAGTAGTTTTCAATGGTGCCTTACCGGATCTTTTTCGTGAAGGTCAGGGGGTGATCGTAGAAGGGCATTTCGATAAACAGGGCTTTTTTATAGGGATGCGTATTTTAGCAAAACATGATGAAACTTATATGCCTAAAGAAACAGCTGATCGTTTGAAAAAACATTACATTATGGAGAAATAATTCGATTGTGCTTGTCGAACTGGGTCATATTTTTTTAGCTGCAGCATTTTCAGTAAGCTTATTAGGGGCATTTTTACCTGCTTTAGGTTTTTGGTGGAGAGAGCGTTTGTTAATGCAAACAGTTGTTCCTCTAACATATATCACTTTTACATTACTGCTTTTATCTTTTTTAGTGATAATTTATGCTTATGTCGTATCTGATTTTTCTGTTTTGAACGTTGTTGAGAATTCTCATTCAGAAAAACCGATGCTCTATAAAATTACAGGTGTTTGGGGCAACCACGAAGGCTCTATGTTGTTATGGGTTTTAAGTCTTGCTTTTTTTAGCGCATTGATGGCTTTTTTTAGCCAACATTTGCCAGAAGATTTTAAGACGCTTGTTTTAATTTGCCAAAGTTGGATTACAACTGCTTTTCTTTTATTTATTCTTTTTGTATCCAATCCATTTTTACGCGTAAATCCACCAGCATTGCAGGGAAATGGTCTCAATCCTCTTTTACAAGATATCGCATTAGCAATTCATCCACCGCTACTTTATTTAGGTTATGTCGGTTTTTCACTTTGTTTTTCTTTTGCCGTTGCGGCATTGATTATGGGACATGTTGATAGAATTTGGGCGCGTGGGATTCGTCCGTGGCTTTTACTTTCTTGGTGTTTTTTGACATTGGGTATTATGGTTGGCTCTTATTGGGCTTATTATGAGCTAGGATGGGGGGGGTATTGGTTTTGGGATCCTGTTGAAAATGTTTCGTTTATGCCGTGGCTTTCAGGAACGGCTCTTTTACATTCTGCTCTTGTTCTCGAAAAACGAGAAATATTGAAAAGTTGGACTCTGTTTTTAGCGCTTCTTACTTTTTCCCTTTCTCTGATGGGAACTTTTCTTGTGCGTTCTGGGCTTTTAGTTTCTGTTCATAGTTTTGCTGTTGATCCAGCACGCGGGCAAGCAATTCTTGCTCTTTTATTTTTTTTTACGGGAGCTGCTTTTCTTCTTTTTGCTTTGCGTACCCCTATTTTAAAAACAGAAAGATTTTTTCAACCAATTTCACGTGAAGGGTTTATTGTTTTAAATAACTTGTTACTGACAACAATAACAGCAACAGTATTGATTGGTACGCTTTATCCTTATTTTATTGAGATATTAACAGGGCAAAAAATTTCTGTAGGGGCTGCTTTTTTTAACCTTACCTGTGGACCGCTAATGGTTTTGCTGTTGTTGTTTGTTCCGTTTGGGACAATGGTGGCATGGAAACGCGGTGATTTTCTTGCAGTTTTTGAACGGTTGTGGTTTGTTTTTGTATTGGTTGGTATCGTCTGTTTTATAATATTTTATGCGACATCTGTGCGTGATATTTTTGCAGTTTTAGGGATTGGGCTTTCAGCGTTTGTTTTTTTAGGCAGTTTAGCGGATCTATGGGGAAAGAGTGGATATGGTAAGAGAGCTTTTTCAGTACGCGTTAAGAGATTTCTTGGATTGCCATGGTCTACTTTTGGTGCAGCAATAGCACATATGGGATTAGGCGTTACATTATTTGGTATTGTTTGCGTGGCAAGTTTTGGGCAAGAACGTATTTTAATCATGAACGTAGGGGATAGGGTGACGATAGCGGATAAAACGCTTCATTTTGATGCAGTGTATGATGGTGTTGGTTCGAATTATTCGACAATGGAGTTTTATTTTAAAATATATGAAAATAAAAACATTGTAGGTAATGTAACAGCCTCAAAGCGATTTTATTCAAGCCAAAATACATCAACAACAGAAGTTGGTCTTAAAAATCATGGCTTATCACAGCTATATATTGTACCGGGACATATTGATAATCGGGGTCTCGTTGTGCACGTATGGTGGAAGCCTTATGTAATATGTATTTGGTTAGGGGCATTCATGATGGCTATGGGGGGATGTCTTTCTCTTCTGGGGTATTGGTTTCGCATTGGCATGTACAATAGGGTAGTGATTGCTTTAAATTTTTGGAAAAGACATTGAGATGAAAAAAATTCTTTGGATTGTATTTTTTTTAATTGCAACATTTCCTTTTCGATTAGCAATAGCAGTAGAGCCGGATGAGATTTTAAAGGATAAGATTCTTGAAGCGCGAGCACGCCATATTTCATCGCATTTACGTTGTCCGGTTTGTCAAAATCAATCAATTGATGATTCAGATGCTGCTTTAGCACGTGATTTACGGCTTTTAATTCGGGAAAGGCTAAAAATGGGCTATAGTAATCAGCAAGTCACTGACTTTCTTGTTGAGCGATATGGTGAATTTATTCTCTTGAAACCACCATTGAATAAGATAACTTGGTTTTTATGGTTCTCGCCTTTGATCATTATTATCATTGGCGTAAGTATCATATTTTTCCACTTCAAACGGAATAATCATGCGTTATGTGAATGAAAAAGAACAGTCAAAAATGTCATTGCATTAAAAAAATGTTACATAAAAGAAAAAATCAGATCATCTGCAATGAGCAGACAATCTTATTGTAATTATATTAGGGAATACTGAAACCTTACAAAACTTTAATAATTTAGACAGAAAATGGTAAGGTCTGGTATTTTATAAGTGATCGGAATTGAAATAAAGGTATGATTGAATAGGAGCATAGAATAAATGGTTAAAAAGGCTTTCTTTAAAACATTTGTCGCAGTGAGTTTTTCTGCGATATTGGAAAGTGCACTGTTTTTTAGTGGATGTACATCAAGCTTGTGGATGACAAAGGCTCATGCAAGTTCTGTATTTACTTCGTTAATGCAACAACAGGGATTTGCCGATATTGTTGCTCAAGTGAAACCAGCCGTTGTGGCAGTACAAGTAAAGAGCAATAAAAAGAAAGAAGATAGGTTCTTTAGCAACTTTTTTAGTGGTCCAGGACTTGATCAATTACCAGATCAGCATCCTTTAAAAAGATTTTTTAAAGAGTTTTATGATTTTGATAAACCTAAAAATAAATTTCCGCACCAATCGCAGAGACTCCGTCCTGTTGCTTTTGGATCGGGTTTTTTTATTTCATCTGATGGTTACATTGTGACCAATGATCATGTGATTTCTGACGGAACAAGTTATACTGTTGTTCTTGATGATGGTACAGAATTGAACGCAAAGCTCATTGGGAAAGACCCAAAAACCGACCTTGCCGTATTAAAAGTGAATGATAAAAGAAAATTTTCTTATGTTGATTTTGGTGATGATTCAAAGCTTCGTGTTGGGGATTGGGTTGTTGCCATTGGGAATCCATTTGGTCTTGGTGGAACTGTGACAGCAGGTATTGTTTCTGCACGTGGACGTGATATTGGCACTGGTGTGTACGATGATTTTATTCAGATTGATGCTGCTGTTAATAGAGGAAACTCTGGTGGTCCAACGTTTGATCTTAATGGAAAGGTTGTTGGGGTTAATACAGCAATTTTTTCTCCTTCTGGAGGAAATGTTGGGATTGCTTTTGCTATTCCAGCAGCGACTGTAAAACAGGTTGTACAACAACTTATTGAAAAAGGTTCAGTTCAACGTGGTTGGTTAGGTGTTCAGATTCAGCCGGTAACAAAGGAGATTTCCGATTCAATAGGATTGAAAGAAGCCAAAGGTGCTTTGGTTACTGATCCGTTAAAAGGACCGGCAGAAAAGGCTGGTATTAAAGCGGGTGATGTAATTATTTCAGTGAATAATGAAAAAGTTGCTGATGCGCGTGAGCTGGCGAAACGTATTGCAAATATTAAACCAGGAGAAATGGTAACCATAGGGATTTGGAGATCAGGTAAGGAGGAGAGTATAAAGGTTAAACTCGCTTCAATGTCTGAAGACGAAAGTAAGAAAGAGACTTCAAAATATTCAAATGGACAGAGTGATTTAGATGAAACATTGGAAGATTATGGTTTGATTGTTATGCCTTCTGATGATGGTGTAGGGGTTGTCGTAACGGATGTCGATACCGATTCAGATGCTGCAGATAAAGGGATACGCCCTGGTGATATCATTGTGACAGTAAATAATAAACCAGTTAAACGAGTCTCTGATATTATTAACACAATCAAAAATGCTCAGCAGTTAGGACGAAAGGCTATACTCTTACAAGTGCGAACAAATGATCAAAATCGTTTTGTTGCTCTTCCAATTTTCAAAAAATAAGGCTTTAGTTGTAGGACAAATGTTTATTAAACATTTGTCCTACAACATAATAAAATAATGGAGATACGTTTTATGAAGATACTCGTTATTGAAGATGATCATGAGACGGGGCATTATCTCGAAAAAGCATTTTTGGAAGTAGGGCATTCTGTTGATGTTGCTTATGATGGAGATACGGGATACGCTTTAGCAACCACGGAAAATTATGACGTTATGGTTGTTGACCGAATGCTTTTGCATCGTGATGGTCTTTCTATTATTGCTGAATTGCGCGCTAAAGGCAATGAAACACCGGTTCTTATTCTGTCTGCTTTAGGGCAAGTTAATGATCGTGTAACGGGGCTGCGTGCAGGGGGAGATGATTATTTAACAAAGCCTTATGCTTTTTCTGAACTTCTTGCGCGTGTTGAAGTTTTACAACGGCGGAAAAATCCTAAAGAAGCAGAAACTGTTTACTGTGTAGGTAATCTTGAGCTTGATCGGTTAGCACATACGGTAAAACGAGGTGATAGAAACATTCTATTGCAACCACGAGAGTTTCGTTTACTTGAATATTTGATGCGTTATGCGGGGCAGGTTGTTACACGCACTATGCTTTTGGAAAACGTTTGGAATTACCATTTTGATCCACAAACGAATGTCATTGATGTCCATATCTCTCGTTTGAGAGCCAAAATTGAAAAAGATTTTGATGTTCCCCTTCTCCATACAGTGCGTGGAGCTGGATATATGCTGAAAGTACCAGATAACAAAGCATGAATCGTTTGATTAATATAATGCGCACGACGGCGCTAAGGCTTTCAGCACTTTACATTTTATTGTTTGGATTGGTGGCAACAGGACTTTCTATTTATATGACGGCATTTTCTGCTTCATTGTTAACAGAGCAAACTGAACAGGCTTTACATGAAGAATTAAAGTATATTGAAAATGCTTATAATTATGGGGGATTATCCTTATTAATGCGCACTATTGATTATCGTTCAAGACAACCAGGAGCATTTCTTTATCTTGTTACAGATTCTATGGGGCGTATTTTAGCTGGAAATGTAGCACGTATTGAATTAGGTCTTTTGAATCAGAGTGGTTTTATTTCTACCTCTTTTTTGTATTCCCGTTTTGGAGAACATGGCAAAACAAGTGAACATCGCGCTTTGGCGGTTATTGTTGATTTACCTAATGCTATGAAGATTCTTATAGGACGTGATTTGGATGAGCCAGAACGTTTTGCTGTTGTTATTCGCAAAGCTGTGATCATTGCACTTGCTGCAATGGTTGGAGGCGCTTTACTTATATGGTTTTTTGTTGGCAGGAGAGCTTTACAAAGGATTGATCATGTAACGGCTGCATCACAGCGCTTGATGGATGGTGATTTCAGTGGGCGTTTACCTGTTTCTGGAGTAGGGGATGAGTTTGATCGATTGTCAACCAATCTTAATGTTATGTTAGACCGCATTGAAGAGTTAAATATTGGTTTACGTCAAGTATCAGATAATATTGCTCATGATCTGAAAACGCCGTTAACGCGTCTTAGAAATCGCGCTGAAGAAGCGCTTTCAGGAAATAAGACAAAGCTTGAATATCGTCAGGTCCTTGATAGGGTTATTGCAGAATCAGATCAACTTATTTGTACGTTCAATGCGATTTTAATGATTTCACGTATTGAGGCCAGCAGTGCAATTGAACATCTTGAAATGATTAATATGAAACTGATCCTTGAGGATGCTGTTGAGCTTTACGAACCTTTTGCTGAAGAGTCAGGTGTTTTACTTCAGTTGGGAGATATATTTGATAAAGAGCTAAAATTGAATCGTGAGCTTGTTGCGCAATCAATTTTTAATCTTATAGATAATGCAATTAAATATGCGCCTAAAGGTGGAAGGCAAGCGAAGGTTTGCTTATCAATGGAATATCGTGATGAACATTTATTAGTTGTTGTGAGCGATAATGGACCAGGAATAGCAGAGGATAAACGTGAAAAAGTGACAGAACGATTTGTTCGTCTTGAAGAAAGCCGCACACAACCTGGGTTTGGGATTGGTTTAAGTATAGCAAAAGCGGTTATGAAGCTTCACGGGGGTGAATTGTTACTTGAAAATGCAAATCCAGGGCTTAGGGCTGTTTTGTTATTTCCTTAAAGATATTTTTCTTCACTTTTCATACGTAACAACTATTTTAAAAGTATAAAGCAATAGAAAGGAAAGCAAAATGCTTTTCAAGGGAGCACAGATGAAACAAGCTTTTTTAAAAACACAGCTTCTCCCTTTATGTCCTCTCGATAAAAGTGGTTCCCAATGGTTAAAAGACATGGAAGAACAAGCAAGGAAAGAAGGTTTAGAATCGCTTGTTTCCATCATTTCAGAGAGTGGAACGCAGATTGATTTTATCAGTTCGGTTATGACCTTATCTCCTTTTTTGCGTGAGGTTTTAATTGCCAACCCATCATATCTTAGTGCTTTATTAAATGTTGATATAGAAACAAGGCTGAGCGAAATTATAGATGATATTACAGCTATTGATAAGGATGAAGCTATAAATGAAACTTCATTGATGGCTGCTTTAAGGCGCAAAAAACGAGAAGCGCATGTTCTTATTGCTTTAGCTGATTTGGGTGGTGTTTTTACTTACGAAGTTTCATGTGCTTGGTTGACACGTTTGGGCGAAGCAGCATTAAGTGTAGCACTACGTTTTCTATTAAGAGAAGCGCATGATCATGGTAAGATCAATTTATTAAGCCGTGAGAATCCAGAAAAAGACTGTGGTTTAATTATTTTAGGGATGGGAAAGTTAGGAGCAGGGGAACTTAATTATTCTTCTGATATTGATCTTATTGTTTTCATTGATGAAACATCACCTCATATTGGTAATCTTTCTGAAAGTGTTGACGTATTTTCTAAAATGGTACGCCGATTAATCCGTATCATTCAAGAACGCACTGCGGAAGGATATGTTTTTCGTCTTGATTTTCGTCTTCGTCCAGATCCAGGTTCAACCCCTTTGGCCTTACCAGTAAGGACTGCATTGCGTTATTACGAAGGGCGTGGGCAAAATTGGGAACGAGCAGCCATGATTAAAGCACGTCCAGTTGCTGGTGATAAGAGGGCAGGTTTTAACTTTCTCAAAGAGCTTTTTCCCTATGTGTGGCGGAAATATTTAGATTATGCTGCTATTGCTGATATTCATTCGATCAAACGTCAAATTCATGCGCATAAAAATTACGGTCAAATTGCAGCTTATGGGCATAATATAAAGTTAGGTCGTGGTGGTATTCGTGAGATTGAGTTTTTTGTTCAGACACAGCAGCTCATTGCTGGTGGACGTTTTCCTCAATTACGTGGACGTCAGACAGTTGCAATGTTAGCAGAACTTCACACGCTTGGTTGGATCAGTGAGAAAACGAGAAATAGCCTTATAAAAAGTTATGCTTTTCTTCGAAATGTGGAACATCGTATTCAAATGCTTTTCGATGAACAAACACATCTTCTTCCAAATGATACTGCTCAATTCACAAGTGTTGCCTATTTAATGGGTTATCAAGACAGTAGCAATTTTATCCGTGATTTATTAAAAACACTTCAGGTTGTTGAAAAACATTATGCAGCACTGTTTGAGAATGAGCAAGAACTTGGTTTAGAAATTGGTAATTTAGTTTTTACCGGTGAAGAAGATGATCCGGAGACATTAATAACGTTAAGCCGTTTAGGCTTCGAAAGAGCAAGTGATATTTGTCGTATTATGCGCACGCTCCATTTTGGTCGTTATAAAGCAACGCAATCAGCCGAAGCACGCGAGAGATTAACGGAATTAACACCAGCTCTTTTGAAAGCTTTTGGTGGGACAAAACGAGCTGATGAGGCGATGTTGCGTTTTGATGGTTTTTTACAGGGCTTACCTTCAGGAATTCAGCTTTTTAGTCTTTTGCAGTCTAATCCCTCTCTTTTGGATATGCTTGTCCTTATTATGGGTGCTGCTCCACGTCTTGCAGAAATTATTACACGCAGATCCCATGTTTTTGATGGAATGTTAGATCCGAATATTCTTTCAGAATTACCGACCAAAACGTACTTAGAAAAACGGCTTGAATATTTTCTTGAAAATGTTCTTTCTTATGAGGAAATTCTTGACCATTTAAGGATTTTTGCAGATGAACAACGTTTTTTGATTGGTATTCGAATTTTAAACGGTACAATTACAGGAGAAAGAGCGGGTTTTGCTTTTACTGCGCTTGCTGATCTTATGATTACAAAAACATTTGCTACCGTTCAAGAGGAATTTTCTCGTCTTCATGGTCGTATTAAAGGGGGGCGTGTTGGCATATTGGGTATGGGGAAGCTTGGAAGTCGCGAATTAACAGCAGATTCCGATGTTGACCTCGTTTTGCTTTATGAACACGATGATGATGCAGAAATATCTGATGGAGAAAAGCCTCTTTATATCTCTCAATATTATACGCGTTTAGCACAACGCCTCGTTTCTGCTTTATCCACTCTTACAAGCCAAGGTATTCTTTATGTCGTTGATTTAAGGTTACGGCCATTAGGCAATAAAGGACCTATTGCTGTTTCTTTTCCATTTTTTAAAAAGTATTATCGCCAAGAAGCATGGATATGGGAATATCTTGCTTTAACAAGGGCTCGAGGCATTGCAGGAGACCCTGATTTTTTACAAAAGCTAGAAAATGAAGTGTATGCAATTATTGCTATTTCTCGTGATAAGAAGGAAGTTGCAAAAGAAGTATGTGAAATGCGTGCCTTGATTGCAAAAGAAAAGCCGCCAAAAAATCAATGGGATTTAAAAACGATGTCTGGTGGCATTATGGATTTGGAGTTTATTGCTCAATTTTCTCTTATTACGCATGTCATGGCGTTTCAAATTGGAGCGACGACAGCGGATATTTTAGATCACTTACCAAACAGTTTTCTTAATCAGTCATGTATTGCTGATTTACATTATGCCTATCGTCTTTATACAAATTTGAGTCAAATTATACGGCTTTGCTTAAATGATTCTCTTGATCCCAATGACATGCCACCTAGATTAAGTGATCTTTTGTTGAATAGTGTTGGGGAACCTGATTTGCTTCGTGTGGAAAAATTAATTGCAGAAACTGGGCAATTGGTCTGTTCAGTTTTTACAAAAATCATGAAATATTAAAATAATTCTATAAGAATAAATAAAAATTATTAATTCCATTTTTATATATTAATTTTTGTCTTTCATTTCATAGACGCTTGAGAGGGTTAGAGTGAAGTTCTCTACTGTTTTTTCAAGTGTGATGAAAAAATTCTCCATTCTAGGTATCATTCTTTATACAAAAAGCGATGAGTGATTAATTTAGTTAATCATATTTTTTATGAGCGTTATCTCATTTTTTCAAAAAATTGACATTATAATTATTTATATAATTTCAGATAATAATGATCAATATGAAGCTATAAAAGATGCTATAGATTAATAGCTTCTGGAAATTATAAATAATATTTAAGCTTTATTTAAAACTAATTTTAATTTTTTAACTGTGTCATTTTTGCTATAGATTTTTTCAAAAAATTGTGAAACGATTTACCATTATTTATGTATCACATTAGCTTTTAGGGGAGCAATTATGATTACAAAGTATTTAGCCTCAACATCTATATTTTCTTTAATTTCAATTTCTGTAGTACAGGCGTCGGATATCGTTATTCCTGAACAACCTGTTCCTGTTATTCCAGCACCTGCTTTGTCTTGGACAGGATTTTATCTTGGAGGACAGATTGGTAACTTTTCAGGTAAAACGACTGCAAGTTATTTAAAACATGAGACAGGGATATGGAATCCAATTGGAAAGGAGAATTTACCTAAACTTTCTGGTTTTATCGGGGGAGTTTATGCAGGTTCCAATATTGATATCGATAATAGTTTTATTATAGGTATTGATACAGATATTATGTGGTTTGGTAAAAAGGATTCTAAAGATGTCAATCTACCGAAAAAAAGTCCAACTGAAGAAACACCAAAACTTGTAGAAAAAACAAGTCTAACAAGAGATTTGCATGAGGAGGATTCGACAACACCTATTAAAGCTGTACGTCATACTTTAAAACAAAAATGGGCTGGTGCTACACGGGTGAGAGTTGGTTTTGCGATTGAGCGTATGATGCCTTATATTTCTGGAGGGATTGCTTATACGCAGCTTCAGAATATTTTTGCGGCAGTAGCTGATAGCAAAAGTGGAGAAGTTGATTTTTCTGATTGGTTGCATGATGAAAAAAAGACCATGATTGGTTATACCCTTGGAGGTGGTATTGATTTTGCAATGACTGATAATATTATTGTACGTGCAGAATATCGTTATTCAGATTTTGGCAAAAAGAAGTTCATACAGGATAAATTTGAAATGGGCTACAAGACAAATGATTTTCGTGTGGGTGTAGCTTATAAATTTTAATTTTTTGCAGAATTAAACACTTCAAAAGTCTCATTTTCGAATGAGGCTTTTATTTTTCAGATATGTTCTAGTAAATATCCTTTACTCAAAAGAGCTACTATTTTATTCGAACAATACTTTGATTTGTAAACATAAATTACTTTTTGTCATGTTGAGTGAGAGACCCAAGTGTCATAAGATTTTCTCATTTTAAACCTATACCATATTGAACCGATCAAAACCATGTCTTTTGCACGTCAAAAAGAGGGGGCGTCGTGAGATAAAAACATTAAAGAAAGAATAAAAATGCTTCTTATGAACCATTTTAAGTGCTAAAGGCTGTCGCTACATTAGGGGGTGGCAAAGTGTGAGATTTTGATACTAGCTTGCTTTTCCATAAACGTGAAGATGGTGTTGCTAAATGGACTTAACATTACATCATTCATAGGTACCGTCGGGAAATGGGTTTGGGTGCTTTAAAAGATGCTTTTTAAACCAACATGTGAATTGGCAAGCTAATGGCATTTTATTTTATTTGAAAGATCTTTCATACAATCAACTTTTCTGTTTTGCGGTATCGTAAAATATTTTATTTAATAACAAAAAGCTCGCAAAAAATTCTAAAGAACGTAAAATTACATCCGCAATATAACTCAATAATAAAATAATTATAAAGAGTATTATAAAGTGATTTATAGGAAAAAATAGAGAGAAAATTAGGAATTTATTGAGACATAAAAAACATTATTACCTATGTCTGTTATCGAAATATAATCTATTATTCTCCTAATTTTTTAAATGTATGATAATAAATTTTGAGTGAAATAGTAATGGATCATTTCAAATCTATTTACGATAAATCAATCAACATCATTTGTTTATGAATCACAAGTAGGTTGGGTTATTTAAATTATATACTTTAGTTATTATTTGGCTTTTTTAGCCATTGATTTTCAGGTATAGAAGCTGAATGAGCGTCTCTATTATTCTATAAAATATCATCATTGTAATAATATAAGGATTTTACGCATTAGATGCTTTTGGAGGAGTGGATGATGAAATTCAAAGCAGGGTTTATGTGTAGAGCTTTGTGAAGTAAATCACATGCGCAATTAGCGGCTGGAACCCGTGAGACAAGAATCCGAATTATTTATAAATCAGATGTGGTAGAATTTTCGTCCTTTAGAGCGGGAAGGAAGAAAACCGATAAGTTTGTAAAAAGCTAGTCACATAAGTGGGGCAGCAGATGGAACTGTCTGAGAAAAATTGATCTATTGACAGAGAAGGTGAAACTTTATCTTTTAAGGAGAAAAAGGGAAATAAGAATTATGATTTCCAAAGGGATATGAAATAAAAATATTTTTATTTTTTGTTGTTTGGGCAACTATGAAGGTGTTTAAAGATTAATTGTTTCAGTACATGCAATCTCGTTTTTGGGGTTGATAATGCTATAACGTTTTAATTGGCAATGCCATTGATTTTGTAAGCGTTCAATGGAAAATAAATTAAAGCCTGCGGGGGTTTTTTTATCACCAAAAGCTTGTGATGCGGAAGGAACACCAACAATAGGAATTTTTTTAATTGGTCCTTCAATGTAATTCAATGTGGGTAAATGAGTATGTCCGTGAAGAATAAGCTCACAACCGTGGTATTTGATAACGTCTAGAAAACGTTTTATATCCCGTAGTTTTTTATGCCAAGACGTGGCCTTTGGAAAGGGGGGGTGGTGAATCATGACGACACGAAAAAGGTTGCGCTGTGCTGCTTCCTTTAAAAAGAGCGGTAAAGTTTGCGCTTGCATTTTACCAAAATAGCCAGAAGCTTGAAAAGGCAATGTCGCAATGGCTGAAGAAGCTGCTATGATGGCAACATCTTTGCGAATGCGCATATAAGGAAAGGCACTTTTTTGAGGGATGTCACCTGTAATCCAAGGTTTAAAGAGAGTGCATGCTTTTTGTAAAGCGCCGCGGACATAGGCATCGTGATTTCCAAATGTCAAAGAAATATCTTGAGGTTTTCCTAGGTTAAGTAGCCAACGATGAGCTTGTACAAATTCTTTATCGAGAGCAAGATTTACAAGATCACCAGAGATCACAAGGTGATCAGGTTTTGTTTTGTTCAAGGCATCTATTAAAGTTTCTAGGACATCTGTTGCCATCTGACTCTTACGTTTTTTTTGCCAGTTCAGATAACCGGTAAGACGTTTCCCAGAAAGTTCAAAAAGGGAAGGTTGCGGGAGAGGGGAAAGATGTACATCCGATATATGGGCAAGATAAAACATAAAAGCTCGTAGAGTATTAAAAACGATTTAAAGAATAAACATAAGATAAGTTAGTGCTTAAAGGCAAGAAAGATTGTAAATGAAAATTAGCTTGCAAAAAAGAATGTCTCAAGCGGGATGTTCTAAATAGAATATCCCTAATAAAATATCATTGTGTTATACATTCACATATTTGTAAAAAAAACATTTCTCAATGTGTTTGAGCTAATTTCACGACCGGTATTTGATGCTATAATAGAAAGCTTCTGTGAACTATATAGGGCTTACTGTACACTACCATCTCTACGCTTATACAAGGTGCAAATAAAAAACATCATACTATTTTCCCCCAATTTTATGAAAATCCTTGCTTTGTTTTAAGAGGATTCATAAGAGGTATTTCACTCTTTTCTTCGATGTTTTCTATCCATACAGCATCTCTTCTAATAATACGCAAGAGAATGTTTTTTTATTTTTTTAATATGAGGACATTGGAAATAAGGAGAATTCCACTGTATTTTGAGTTATAAATCAATACGTTATATAATTATAAAAGACAAGTAAATACGTAAAAGGATAAGCTAAATTTAAAAACTATTATACGAAATCTCAGACTTTTTAACGGCCTTCATAATACCACATGCTGCTCAACAGTAAAAGGCAAGCAAGCAGTGCAAAAAAACCAGAAAATATCGAAAAATAAAAGGTATTGATTAAACGGGTTTCTGTTGCTTCTTTCAGAACAATTGAATGTGTTGGGGAAGAGGACGGACTTGTTTTTGATTGAATCAGCTTAAATGGAGGAAGATGAAAGTTTTCTTTTCCTTCAGGGTGTAAACGTCCGATGTAGCCACCAGTGTGCTTAATAATGGGGGCTAGTTTTTCTTGTGTTGAAATCAAGTCAAACAACTCAAGATTATCGAGCATCCCTACAGAAGAAAGTATTGTTAAACCGCCATTTTTAATGTTAAAAATTCCTGTCTCATCAGTGGTCACAGTTGCAGTAAAAAGGCCTTCTTTCTCTTTGGTCAGAGTAATATTTTCTTTTTTTCCAGAGGGAAAGATTATTTCAGCGGGCTCTGGATGCTCTTTAAGGGTTTGGCGGCGAATTGTTAAATGATGATGGCTGCTGGTCGCACTTAATTTTTCTTCCTCAAGTTCTGGTTCTTTCATGAGCCAATGGGCAATACGACGATAAAGAGCAGCATAAGGACCACCGCCTTCGAAACCTCGTGCCCAAAGCCAACTTTCATCAGAGAGCAACATGCCTACACGTCCTTTATCAACATGCGAGAGAAGTAAAAGTGGTTGTTCATCCGCTCCTTTCATGAGGGCGATTCCGTTATTTATGTTTTGAATAGCAATTTGTCGCAACCATTGCCCCCATTGAGAAGCGGGAAGGTTAAGTGTTGCAAGCCCCCTTGTGACAGGATGGCGCTCACCTTCTTTGGTTAATGTGGGGCGAAAAGGTTTTTCAATAATAGTTCCATTGGGCAATGCCGGTAGAATGCTTATTAAAGGTGTTTTCGCAAGTGAGTTTTTTTGGGTAAACTCAGGTCCTGTTACCATCAACAATGCACCCCCCTTTTGTACATATTGGGCGATATAATCATAATAGATTAAGGGGAGAACAGTAGAGTGCTGGTAGCCATCAAGGATGATGAGATCAAAGTTATTAATTTCTTCAACAAAGAGTTTTCTTGTGGGAAAGACCACTAGGGATAATTGGCTTGAGGGCGTATTATCTGCTTTGGTGGGGGGACGCAAAATAGTAAAGTGAACAAGATCAATATTGGAGTCACCTTTCAAAAGGTCTCGCCATGTCCGTTCTCCATTATAAGGAGCACCTGAAATAAGAAGAACGCGTAAATTTTCTCTGATTCCTTCAATAATTGTTATGGCGCGGTTGTTTTCAAAGCTTAGTTCACCTTTGTGTGGATCAGTTATAACTTGGATAATATTTTTTTCAGCATGAGGAAGGGTAATTTCAGTTTGAAAAATCACGCCAGGAGTTACAGAATAATGGCCAATGTCTTGTCCATTGACGCTTAGTGTAATATTTGCTTTCTGTGATATTATTTTTTTGGCGGGGCCTTTATCTTCTACCAAAATGGAGAGCGTTTGTGGTTTGTTGACAAGGGCAAAGCGTGGAGGAGAAATAAACTTGATTTGGCGATCAAATTCATCTGAGTATCCTGTAATCAGGGCATTGAGAGGTGCTTCATGATGAAGGTCTGATAGGTCAGGGATGTCATGCACTTGTCCATCGGTGATAAAAATGGTTCCTGCATAACGAGAGAGCGGTACATCAGATACTGCTTGTGTTAAAGTCTCAAACAAATTCGTTGAGGGCGCATATTGATTATCAGCAAGTTTCCCAGCTTCAATAAAACGTGGTTCAAATTGTGGATAATGCGCCAGTGTTTCGACTAATTGCCTGCGCGCTTCATCACTATCATTTGTACGTGTTCCAAATGATTGGCTTTTGCTGCGGTCAATGACAATGCCTACTGTGCTTTTCAGTGGTTCGCGCTGTTCTTTTATGATCATTGGATTGAGCAAAGCAAGGATAAGGGCGCTTAATGCCATCAGACGAAATAAAGAACCTTGCCGTTGCGTAACAAGACTAACAACGACAAAAAGAATCGATATTCCGCTTAAGAGCAGAATCCAAAAGAGTGGTAAAAAAGGCTGAAAAGTGAAAAATGATATCATTGCCTTCTTTCTCTTTTAAAGCGTTCCAAGAGTGCTGGAACATGCACTTGATCCGCTTTATAGTTTCCTGTAAGCACATAAAGGACAATATTTAAACCTGCACGAAATGCCCATAGACGTTGCATTGGATCATTGGGAACAAGGGGATATTTCCATGCCCCTTTTTCATCAAGTGCCCAAGCCCCAGCAAAGTTATTTGCGGTGATGAGAAGGGAGCTTACGTTATCGCCGTTGGCAAGAGAGTTTTTATTTTTTTTGTTTGTTGATGAGGATTCAACCCATAAAGGTGAACCACGGTAGAGACCAGGAAAATCTGGCATAATATAAAAAGAACGTGCAACAACATGATCTGTTGATGCTGGCTCAATGGATGGAATATTTAACTCTTTTAAGATATCTCGTAATCTTTGCGTTTCTGGAGTAGCGTCTCCTTCAAGATTAAGATTGCTCTTTATCTGATCGCGCGTGTCAAATAAAATTGTTCCCCCATGTTTCATAAAGTTATTTATTTTTTCAAGGCTTTGGGGGGGGGGTATAGGACTCTTAACATCAATTGGCCAGTAAATAAGAGGATAAAAAGAGAGTTCATCTTTATCGAGATCAAGTGCTGTAACAGAGCCAAGGGTAAGCATTGTGCGCTCTGCGATAAATTGACTTAACGCTTCTAGACCACTTTTACTCGTTGTATCAATTTCATGATTATTGGTTATAACATAGGCAAGATGTGTTGCGCCAGCAGCTTGTACACTATCATGATGATTTTCTTTCGTTTGTGCATGAAGAGTTGGATCATATGAAAACAAGGCAATAAGACTTATAAAGGGGACGAGAAACATATTACGCCGTTTCATGAAAGAAAAAATATCTCCCATCCATAAAATGAGAAAATTGTCAAAGGCGAATAATAAGATGGCTAATCCTAAAAGTGGACCGATAAGATTTTTTTCTTTTGTATCGTAAGATAAAGGGCTTTTATTAAGAGAAGTTGGCAATGATGATTGTTTCATCAAGTGCGACGAATGAGTTAAGAGATTGAGTGCATAAAAATTGTTTTTGGCACCATAAAGTCCTGGGGGAGTATGGTAGGAAGGATGGGGTGGATTTTGAGAGTCAAAGATCAAAGGAACAACATCAGAGGGTGGTACTTGTAATTGTCCGTCAACGGCTATAGTTCGCCAAGGGTTTTGTATCACTGTTCTTTTTTCTCTGTGTGTTAGGTTTGTGTTTTCGTTAGAACCTAATGTGATTAATTTTTGCAGCATTTGTGCAAAAAAGCCAGAAAGAGGAAGGTTAGACCATGTTGGGTCAGGAGCAACATGAATGAGAATGAGGGTTCCTTTACCACGTTTTGCTGCGGTAACAAGAGGAGTTCCATCCGAAAGGCTAAGCCACGTTTTTTCAAAAAGATCTGGGGTTGGTTCTGCGAGGATTTGGCGCGAGACAGTAACATCTCCTGGAAAGGGAAGACCAAAGAAAAAGCTATTTTTTGCAAAAGGGGCAAGCTTTTGTGGTTTTGTCCAAGACATAATACTTCCAAGGGAACGTTGACCTGGGCGCAGTGGTATCGGAAGAAGGTTATCGTAATGTTCTGCGCTACTGAGTTTTTCTCCTGCAAAGCGGATGAGTGTTCCCCCTTTATTCACAAAATCAGAAAGTTTTTTTTCTGCTTTTGGGGGTATGTTAACAATGTCACCCGTAATCAAAACAGATGGATTTTGTTTAAGCAAATGATCAATATCCGTTGAAAGTTCTCTTCCACCGGCTGTTATAAGCTGTGTATGACCTTGTAAGGCTTTGATAATGTAATAAAATGGAGCAAGTAAAGGCTGTGCCATTTCATTGGTATCGGGTGAGAGAAGAGCAACACGGCTTATCCTGTTATGGCTATCTACCAAGAAGGTTGCAGCAGCATGGTTTTGATTGTTTATTTTTATCCAAGCGATATCATTGCGTAGTTCAAGTGGTACATTAAAAGGAACAAGTGCTGTTGTTTCTCCTTCAGAGAAATTGTTCGTAAATTGACCGAGAAGTTGATTATTTGAATCGTAAAGGCTGAGTATAGCGGGAGTATTACTGTGTGTTGTTGAGCGGATAATACGCGCGCCCATGTTTCCATTGTTATTTTCTATGGATGTTATGCCGGTTAAATCGGAAATATCAGTCAAATACCACAAGAAGTTTCTAGGTTTTAATTCTTCAAGAAGAGCAAAAGCTTGCTCATCTTCATTTGTTTGTAATCCATCACTTAAATAAGCAATATCAAGAGGTTTTCCTTTGGTTCTTTCGCTGAGTTTTTTGAAGGCATGCACACGGTTGACAGGCCAAGGACGCGGTTGCAAATGCATTAAATGCTGTTTTATAATCTTGGCTGGTTGGGGCTCTATATTGGAGATATTATTTTCAGCCGTTGCAACAAGATAAATATTTTTTTGCTGTTTTTCTGCCTGTGCAAGGAGCATTTCAGCGATAGAGATGCGCTGTTTCCATTCTTTTACAGAAACCCAACCATTATCAATAATGAGTGCAAGGGGTTGAGATCCGGAAAAGCTTATTGGTTTTTGATTCCAAGTGGGCCGTGCTAGAGCTATGATAACAAGTGCCGCTATGGTTAAACGCAACAAGAGCAACCACCAAGGTGTATGTTTTGCTGTTTCTTGTTGATGAGTTGGTTTGGGTAAGAAGCGAAAAGGGGGAAAAAGCTCTTTACGCGGAGATGGAGGAGTTATCCGCAACAGCCACCAAATGACCGGTAGGAACAAAAGCCCTAGTAACAGAAAGGGAGCAGCAAAACTCAAAGTGCCCTCCTTTTTTGCAATGGAGAGTCGCTCATTGTATTTGCAAGATGAAAAATGGTCTCTGTTAAAAGTTGATCTGTTGTACTAACGTGATAAGACCATCCTTGGCGTGCGCAAAAATTTACCAATTCTTGTCGCCTTGCGTGATATAGTTTACAATAGCTCTTACGAAGATCTTCTGCTTTAGTGGAAACATGTTTCTCTTTCGTTTCAGGATCCAAAAATTCTGTGTGACCTGTGTAGGGAAAGCTTTCTTCTGCGGGATCAGAAATTTCAATTAAATGCGCTGTCACTTGTTTTGTAGTTAAAACGGTTAAATATTGGATGATTTTTTCAGGATAGTCGAGAAAATCACTCATTATAATGACATGTGAAAAGCGTGTAATCGTTGAAAAATCCGGAAATAAATTTTCATCTGAATGATTTTCTAAAGCAAAGGCTATGCGTTCTACGACATTGGATGTCATTGTGGGGGACATTAAGTTAGGAATAGCAATATGTTCGCCACTGCGTGCAAGAAGGGATGCCAAGGTAAGGGTAAGAATAATGGCATGATTACCTTTAGAGATTTTAGAAAAGCGGGAACAGTAATGCATTGATGCGCTCTGATCAGGACAAAGCCAAACGGTTTGTGTCATTTGCCATTCGTGTTCACGGAGATACGTATTTTCATCACGCGCTGAGCGACGCCAATCAATGCGGGTAATGGATTCTCCTTCCATATAGGGACGAAATTGCCAAAAGTTTTCCCCATTACCGCTTTTACGTTGTCTATGCCACCCGGTTATCAATGTATTAGCGATATGACGCGCTTGTAAAAGGAAATATGGCATTTTGCCAGTATCCTTATGCAGTTCATTTGCCAGCGACAATGGAGGCTTTTGTAAAACTTTTTTGCCAAGTGCCATTCAAAGAGCATCTTTCACAAGGTTATTGATAATATCTTTTACGGTTATATCTTCAGCACGGGCAGAAAAATTAAGAGCCATGCGGTGTTGTAATACAGGATAGGCCAATGCTTCAACATCATCAAGTGAAGGGGCTAAGCGTCCATAATAAAGAGCACGGGCGCGAACACAAAGTGAAAGGGCTTGTGATGCCCGTGGACCAGGTCCCCAAGAAACATAAGTATTAGCAAGGCTATTGTCTTTATGAGGGCGAGATGAGCGGACAATTTTTAAAATAGCTTCGATCACACTTTCTGAAAGAGGCATTTTGCGAACGATATTTTGAATTTTTTGCAATTTTTTGCCGGATAAAATTGGTTTTGCATTTGATTTTTTTTCTTTTGTTGTTTCTAAAATAATCCGTCGCTCTGTTGTGAGGTCAGGATAGTCAATATCGATTTGCATCAAAAAGCGATCCAGTTGTGCTTCAGGAAGTGGATAGGTCCCTTCTTGTTCAAGAGGATTTTGCGTTGCAAGAACATGAAAAGGTTGTGGCAAATCATAACGGTTACCTGCAACAGTAACATGATATTCTTGCATAGCTTGTAAAAGGGCTGACTGTGTCCGTGGGGAAGCACGATTGATTTCATCGGCCATGAGAAGTTGCGTAAAAATAGGACCTTGAATGTACCGAAAAGAACGTTTACCGTCTTTATCGGAATCCATAATTTCAGAACCAATAATATCCGATGGCATTAAGTCAGGAGTGAATTGGATGCGTTTTTCATCAAGCCCTAAGACTGTTCCCAATGTTTCAACAAGACGTGTTTTTGCAAGTCCTGGAGCACCGACAAGAAGGGCGTGACCACCAGCAAAAATAGCGATTAAAGCATATTCGATTACCTGATTTTGCCCAAAAATAACTTTGTCAATTTCTTTTTGTAAAATATCCAATTCTTTGTGTGCCGTATCAATATCATCAATAATGACTTGAGCTTCATGATTGATATTGACCTTTTTTATAGAATTGGATGATGGATCATGTTGACTCATATTTCTTCCTTAAGGCGTTTGTCGCAAAAATGGTAATTTTCTCTGCATGATAATGGATATCTTATTGTTTGTAACAGAAAATGAGAAGAAATGAAGTATCATATGCCGTTTTTTTTCATATTCGTATAGAAGAGAAAAGTTTCTTTGGAAGAATAGACGTGCTTTATAAGGGATGTCTTAAAAAATTTGTTTTATGAAGAGAGTTTTTTAAAGCAATGAAGACAACTTTTTTGAAAGGTTAAAGGGTGAATATAAGACAGAACTTCAAACAGGTTGCGTGGTTACAACAAAGTGATATCCAAACACTTCTTCGTGTTTTGTCTGTGGAGGGGGAAGAGGCGCGTATTGTAGGGGGAGCAGTGCGCAATCAACTGCTAGGGCAGCCTATTAGTGATATTGATATTGCAACAACCTGTTTGCCGCAACAGGTTATTGCACGTGTAGAAGAAGCAGGATTTAAAGCTATTCCTACAGGGATTGCTTTTGGTACAATAACAGTAGTTGCTCATTCATGTTCTTATGAGGTTACAACGCTTCGCTGCGATATTGAAACAGATGGTCGTCATGCAAAAGTGGCATTTGGTCGTGATTGGAAAAAAGATGCTGAACGGCGAGATTTTACGATAAATGCGCTTTATTGTGATGCTGCTGGCAACCTTTATGATGATGTGGGAGGTTTGAGTGATATTGCTAGCCGAACAGTTCGTTTTATTGGGGTTGCAGAAGATCGTATTTGCGAAGATTATTTGCGTATTTTACGGTTTTTTCGCTTTTTTGCGTGGTATGGAGCAGGGCGACCTGATGTGCAAGGATTGAAGGCATGTGTTCGTTTAAAACATGGTTTAAAAAAACTTTCTTCTGAACGTATTTGGGCAGAAATGAAAAAGCTTCTTGCGGCGTTTGATCCAACGCGTGCTCTTTTATGGATGCGACAAAGCAGAATTTTGGCACTCATTTTTCCTGAAACAGAACGATGGGGCATTGATGCAATTCACGCATTGGTGAAGACAGAACAGGCTCTTGGTTGGAAAGTTGATCCATTGTTACGGCTAGAAAGCCTTCTTCCTCCTGATCCCATGCGTCTTCATGAAATGGCACAGCGCTTGCGTTTTTCTCTTAAGGAAACAACGCGATTAAAAGAATGGGCGGAGTTAGAAATAATAAACCAAAACTGTTCTGATCATTTTGTGCAAAAACTGATTTATTTTCATGGACGACAGCCAGTTTTAGATCAATTATCGTTGTCTGTCGCTGCATCACATCTTGATCATCTGGAAAAAAGTGATGCTTTGCAAAAAGCAGAGGGTTATGTCAAGCTTTATCAATTTGCCAAAAAATGGCAAATTCCAACTTTTCCCATTAATGGTAACGATTTAATAAAGAAAGGTTTTACGAAAGGTGTACTTTTAGGAAAAAAGCTTAAAGAGCTAGAAATGATATGGATTGAAAGCGGATTTTTAATGGATCGTCATGCACTATTAGAAAAAATTGATTTATAATATTTCTGTTTATAAACTCACTGTTGTTTATATTTTTTAAGTCAACATATTAATTTATAATAATCATTATTCATGTAAAATAAGAGTTCACAATATTGTAAGGTTATTTCAAACCTGTTCATATTACATCAATCAAAGTTATTGCCTTACACGTCACAAGTGAGGCAAAATGATTACAGAGAGGAAAAATGTCTCTTATGAATCATCTCAAAGATAAGGATTCTCGAAAATGAGAACGAATAAAGAGAATAGTGGTAGCGGTTTGCACCTTGTATGACCATAAAGAGGGGGATGTTCACTGGATTTTTACTATGAGGTGATATGAAATGGATGTGATGGGCACTAAGAAATGTTTATTTTAACAGCACTTAATGGTTGGAAAATGATAGGCATTATACGCTCTAACTGTTCTTTATATGTTGTATTATTGTTTTTCGTGATAATTTATGTTTTTATAGATTACAGTTTTTTTCATGATAACCAATTTGGCGTAATGCTTCTCCTGTTGTTATGGCTACGCTCATGGCGAGATTTAGAGAGCGTGCCTGTGGTTGCATGGGAATTTTCAATGTGTAATCGGCCGCTTCATGAACATAATTGGGAACGCCAGCTGTTTCACGACCAAAAAGTAAAACATCATTTCTTTGATAGCATATCTGCGTATAGCATGTTTTTGCTTTTGTACTTAAAAGCAATAGGCGGCGGTTAAAGTGTTTCATGGAGCTTATAAAATGTTGCCAATCAATGTGTCGTTCTAAGGAAGCATATTCGAGATAATCCAATCCTGCGCGTTTGAGATTACGATCCGACAGATTAAAGCCTGCAGGTTCAATAATGTGCACATGTAAACCAAAGCAAGCGCTAAGACGTAAAATCGTTCCAGTATTACCAGCAATATCAGGTTGGAAAAGAGCTATATGAAGTGTCATGTTCTCTGTAATATGATTTTTCTTTCGACTTTGTAAAGAAGCACCACAATTTATTCGAAAAATATGCTTTGAGAAATACATGTTTTTTATGGTTCATTTTTATTCCCTTTAAATTTCAGGGAAAAAGTTATGTATACAGGTCTGTTTGGGATCAGAGAGAAGCTCCCTATTAGGGACTTCCTTTTATTGAGCAATCCATGAAATGAATTGGCTCATTATGTTGAAAAGTGGGATATTTAATGAGGTTAGATCATCAATTTTAATTAAAATCAACAAAATATGCTTTTTATGCAAAAACAGAAGCGAAAAAAATACTCATGCAACCAGTTGGAATTGAGGGAGGGAGAGATGCTGTAAATGTGTTAAAGAAATAACCGATAAGCTCAACTTGTTTACTGAGATATGGTCATAACAAGACTATGTTTCTTTCTTTAGAAGTGTTTATTTACATGCTATCTCTGATTTTCACGGGCGGGGGAGTAATTTTGATTGATTAATATGAATAGGTTTGAAATGAAAAAACCTTACGGTGTTTAGGGATTTCATTCACTCTGTAAAACGATGAATTATCATTATAAAACAGTTTTTTGTATAAACCATACAAATGGCAGGAGTTTTTTACGGGGATGTTTTTATGGTTGAGGTAACGGAGTGATCAAGCATTGTACAATGGGAGAGGGTATGGTAAAAGAATATTTTAGCAAAGTGTCTCTTTAAGTTAAGTCCATGGGTGAGCAAACGAGGCGGGATTTTCTGTTTTTGGTAACAGCTGTTGCAGGAGCAGTTGGAATGGGAGCGGTTGTGTGGCCTTTTATCCGTCAGTTGCGTCCAGATGAAGCTGTTTTGGCATCTTCCTCTGTTGAGGTTGATCTTTCTGGTATTGAAGAGGGGATGTCAGTAACGGTAAAGTGGCGAGGACAGCCTGTTGTTATTCGAAATCGTACGGCAAAAGAAATTGCTGATGCGCGCGCTACTGAATTGAGACTTCTAAAAGATCGTCAAGCGCGCAATCCTAATCTTGAAGGTGAAAAGGAAGCAACAGATTTTGCGCGTTCAGCAGGTAAAGGACGTGAAAATTGGCTTATTGTTATTAATCTTTGTACGCATCTAGGCTGTGTAACACTTGGGCAATCGGGTAAATTTGGAGGATGGTTGTGCCCCTGTCATGGGTCTGTTTATGATACTGCTGGAAGAGTGCGGTCAGGTCCAGCTAACTATAATTTGACTATTCCACCTTACCAATTTCTTTCTGATACTTTGCTCAAAATAGGATAAAGTCATGATAAGGTTTCCTCCTTATTGTCCTAAAAGTGCTCTTGCCCGTTGGTTTGATAAGCGTTTTCCTCTTCCTCGTTTTTTTTATAATGCATTTGTGATTTTTCCTGTTCCGCGTAATCTTAATTACTTTTACACATTTGGCGGTATTTTAACCATTATGCTTTTATCACAGCTCTTGACTGGTATTGTCTTGGCTATGCATTATGTTCCGGATATTCATTTGGCTTTTGAAACTAGTGAACGATTTCGGCGTGAAGGGCAGTTTGGTTGGCTTTTTCGTCCATGGCATTGTGTAGGCTCTTCGTTTTTTTTTATTGCTGTTTATATCCATTTAGCACGTGGACTTTATTATGGTTCTTATAAAAATATGCGAGAAATGGTATGGGTTACAGGTATTTTTATTTATATCATCATGATGGCAATAGCATTTTTGGGTTATGTGCTTGTTTGGGGGATGATGTCTATTTCAGCGGCTTCAGTGATTGCAGGGCTTTTAAAAACGATACCTTTGGTGGGGACATGGTTGCATGAGACACTTCTGGGTGGTTATGTCGTAGGACAACCAACGTTGAATCGTTTTTATGTTTTCCATTATGTTTTATCATTTGTTTTGCTTCTTTTTGTGGGGCTGCATATTTGGGCAATTCATTGTGTTGGGCAAGGCAATCCAACAGGTCTTGCTATACAATCAGATAAGGAAACGGTTCCATTTTCGCCTTATGCGCTTATCAAAGATATTCTTGCTATTACTGTTTTTCTCATCTTCTTTGCCTGGTTTTTGTTTTATATGCCCGATTATATGGGGCAGGCTGAAAATTATAGTGTGGCAGATCCTTTAAAGGCACCTCTTCGTGTGGTTCCAGAATGGTATTTTTTGCCTTTTTATGCGATGCTTCGTGCTATAACTTTTGATATCGGTATTTTCTCTTCAAACTTTGTTGGCTTTGTTTTATTCGTCAGTTCGATTTGCGTTTTAATTTTTGTGCCATGGTTAGACCGCTCTAAAATATGTTCAGCAAGATATCGACCTATTTATAAAATTTTCTTTTGGGCGTTGGTTATTGATGTCGTTTTTCTTGGTTGGTTGGGGTCAAGAGAAATAAGTGACAAAATTCTTTTATGGACACAATTGGCTACGGTTTATTATTTTATATTTTTTTTGGTTATTTTGCCGATTTTGCCAGCGTTTGAAAAAAATTGTTCTCTTCCTTCTTCAATTATGCAAGATTTAAAACAGAAAAAAAAGAGACTATGGTAAATGTTTTTGTTGGGTTGGTTGTTATTGTTGCTATGAGTTTTTCTGCTCAGAGTTTAGCGAGTGATGCCTCTGATCAGGAAGAGGGATTTATTTCCTTTCCTTTACAGATTCCTAAAAAACAAGAATGGAGTTTTTCAGGTCCATTTGGGCTTTATGATAAGGCGCAATTGAGGCGTGGATTAAAGGTTTATAAACAAGTTTGTTCCAGCTGCCATGGGCTAAAATATGTGGCTTTTCGTAATTTAAAAGATCTTGGGTATGATCAAGAACAGATAAAAGCTTTGGCGGGGCAATATGAAGTGTGCGATGGTCCTAATCGAGAAGGAAAATTTTTTAAACGTGCTGGGGTTGCAACGGATTATTTTCCTTCTCCCTTTTCACATGAAGAAGAAGCAAGATTTATTTTGAATAGTGCTTATCCTCCAGATTTGACATTGATGGCACGTGCACGTGGGGTATCTTTGCCGTTTCCTGCTTTAATTACTGATGCATTGACTCATTATGATACAGCTGGTCCAGATTATATTACAGCTCTTTTAACAGGATATCAGAAGGCACCGAAGGAGATAAAAATTTTGAATGGTTATTGGTACAATCCTTATTTTATTGCCGGTAATTCTTTAACTATGGCTCCTCCTTTGAGTGATGGTATGGTTACTTATGAAGATGGAACCCCAGAAATCATTGAACATTATGCGCGCGATGTTTCTGCTTTTTTGATGTGGGCTGCCGATCCTCATATGGAAATTCGTAAAAAAACCGGTTTTCGTGTTATTTTATTTTTAATCATTTTTGCAGGGTTTGTTTATATTTTAAAAAATCGTATTTGGTGTCGTTTAGAAGAAGAATTAGAGAAAGAAATAAAAGACGAAATAAAGAGAAAAGGGTAAAGTGATAAGGCTCAAAAGAGTATAGAGTATAAAGAGCATAAGGAACAAATCTTTTTATGATGCATTGAGGTTTTATAAAGTAAAAGCAAAGTAAAAATGGAGATGTTAAAATGAAAAAAATTGCATGTACTACTCTTATGTCAATTTTGATGGTTTCTAGTACTTATGCTCAGTCTTTTGAAGTGCCTTCAAAACCTGAAATGATTTCTTCGACGGGTATTGTACAGGTGGGGATAGATAAGTCTGTGCGTTATGTGACACCTTTAGCAACGGATTTTGTTGCTTCCAGTCTTATAGGCGCCAATGTATATAATATAGAAGATGAAAATATTGGTGAAGTAAAAGATATTATTTTGCGTGAAAATAATATTGCAGGATTTGTTATTGCTGTTGGTGGTTTTCTTGGCATAGGCGAGAGTTATGTGGTCGTTTCTCCAGAAACAATCCAGATGACAAATGATTATGGTAAATGGAAACTCATTACAAATGCGACAAAAGATTCTTTAAAGAACGCTCCAACATTTAAATACGAAGGGCGTTGGACACGCTAATTTTATATTTCTATTCTTTAATGGACCAAGCTGTTGCTATCACAATCATATGCTAGCAACAGTTTTTTTGTTCTAAAAACTCTTGAGAATTTTTGCGACAAGATTCCAAGGAGCTATTACCAAAGTTTTCAAGATAAACTATTAAGACAGAGTGAAGATTTAAGTATTATGTTTAAATAACATGATATCGCCATCTTGCACAATGTATTCCTTTCCTTCATCGCGGGCTTTTCCTGCTTCCTTTGCACCGCTTTCTCCACCCAGAGCAATATAGTCATTATAGCTGATGGTTTGGGCACGAATGAAACCGCGCTCAAAATCTGAATGAATAATACCAGCTGCTTGGGGAGCTTTTGTACCACGCGTAATTGTCCATGCTCGTGTTTCCTTAGGCCCACAGGTGAAGTAAGTAATGAGATCAAGTAAATGGTAACCAGCGCGAATGAGGCGATTGAGACTCGGTTCAAAGAGTCCTAGCGCATTGAGATATTCTGATGCTTCAGCATCACTCAGTTGTGTAATTTCCGCTTCGATAGAAGCAGAAATGATAATGCTTTGCGCATTTTGCTCTGTTGCCATTTTTTCAACTGTTTGGGTAAAGCTATTTCCACGAGCGGCGTCATTTTCGCTTACATTACAAACATAAAGTACAGGCTTGGAGGTTAAAAGATTCAAACTCTTAAGAATGTGGTGTTCATCGGAAGAAATATCTTTGAGTAATAACCGGACAGGGTTTCCCTGTTGCAGTATGTTTAATGCTTTTTCCATAATAGGTAAAATTGTGAGAGCTTCTTTGTCTTTTCCGGTTGCTCGTTTACGGATTTGTATGATTCGTCTCTCAAGACTTTCAAGATCCGCAAGCATGAGTTCGGTTTCAACCGTTGTCGCATCACAAACAGGATCAATACGTCCCTCTACATGGGTAATATCTTCATTTTGAAAACAGCGTAAAACGTGGACAATAGCATCGACTTCGCGAATATTGGCTAAAAACTTGTTTCCTAAACCTTCGCCTTTTGAAGCTCCTCGCACAAGTCCCGCAATATCGACGAAGTTAATGCGTGTAGGAATCATTTCTTTTGAACCAGCGATTGATGCAATTTTTTCCATTCGTAAATCTGGAACAGCAACTTCTCCGGTATTGGGTTCAATGGTACAAAAAGGATAATTGGCAGCCTGTGCAGTGGCTGTTTTTGTTAATGCATTAAAAAGAGTTGATTTCCCGACATTAGGTAATCCGACAATACCGCATTTAAAGCCCATGAGAGTCTTTCTTTTCTATTAATTTTATGGTCAAGATAAAGCTTCCTTTTTATAGCATATTTTCAGAAGAGTTATAGTCCTGGTCTTGCGATAAGTGAGAAAAAAGTCTAAAGTAATAGGTATCTACTTTTTTACCTTAGTTCTTCTTACCTTATTGTTCTCCTTAGTTACAAGGATAAGAAAACTTCGAATTAATGTTAATATTGTGCTAAGTTTTTCATGGTATGCAAATCTGCATAAATAATTAATCGGAGAAAATAGAAGAGTGTTATCTCGTTGTGCCTTTTTAATTGCAGCACTTTTGGCTTTGGCTGGATGTGCTACACGTCAGTCAGATATGTCATCGGTACCTTTTCAACAAGTTCGATACATTCCACCAGAAATACAGGCTTTGTATGGTCCTGTAACGAATGAGACCTATTCGTTACCTGCTGTTGATCTTGCGACAATTGATCCAAAATATTGGCGACAAGAGGTGATTTATTATACATCTTATGCGCCTGGAACATTGGTTATAGATACGCAAGAGTGTTTTCTTTACCTTATTGGTGAAAATGGAAAAGCTTTGCGTTATGGGATTGGTGTCGGTAAAGAAGGCCTAGCATTTGAAGGTGAGGGGGTTATACAGCGCAAGCGTCGGTGGCCAAATTGGGCTCCTACTGCAGCTATGATGGCTCGAGAACCAGAACGTTATGGTCATCTTGGAAAAGGAATGCCACCAGGGCCCGATAATCCATTAGGTGCGCGGGCACTTTATTTGTTCAAAAATGGGAAAGATACACTTTTCCGTATTCATGGCTCACACGAATCGTGGTCAATTGGGCGTGCTATTTCAAGTGGGTGTATCCGTTTGCTTAATCAAGATATTATCGATCTTTATGATCGTGTTCCCATTGGTTCGCGTGTTGTGGTATTGCAAAACAATAGGAGTATTCCTACAGTTTATAGTCAACAATCAAATGGTTACGATCCGCTACAGTCGACCATTCAGCCAAATGATTTTTTTTAATTTAGGGGAGAAGATTGGAGAGAGCTGTGTTTGCTGTTCAATCTTCTCTTTCTCTCAAAAGAGAATATAAGCCTTTCTTTTTCAAAGATGTATACAAGCTTGTATTCTGTTCTATTTTCTAGCTTCTCACGTTGCCAACAGATTTTGCCTTTGAGAAAGTTTATAAGAGGATTTTTTTAAGAGTTCTTATCCATATTCTTCACGCGACTGGGACACGCAAGCCAATGGTTCTGATTGTGTTTTATCGTTTGTGAAACTTCATTCATAAAGAGGGATTTATCATCTTTTATAAGGAGAGCGATATTTTTTGCAATTGTCTCTAAGAGAGGGGATAACCATTCTTGATCAGATTTGGTAAAATTTCCCAGGACATGCTGATGAACAAGTTCTTTGCTTCCAGGATGACCAATTCCTATGCGTATACGACAATAGTCAGTACCACAATGGGCATCAATAGACTTAATGCCATTATGCCCATTATGTCCTCCACCAATTTTTATACGAACTTTCCCCGGTGACAGGTCTAGTTCATCATAAATGATGATCAAATTCTTTAAATCTAATTTATAAAATCGCAAAGCTTCACCGATAGCTTGACCAGAAAGATTCATGAAAGTTTGTGGTTTTATAAGAAAAATTTTCTCATTATTTATGAAACCATTGGAGATTTCTGCTTGAAACTTCTTTGACCATGGAGAAAAAGAGAAGGACTGATAAATGGCATCAACAGCCATAAAACCGATATTATGGCGGTTATTTTGATATTGTAAACCAGGATTGCCAAGACCAGCAATAAGCCACATGTGTATCTTCAGTCAAAGTATGAGTAAGGGTAATGTCTCATAGATTAAGGCGGAAAAATTCCCGCCTTTTGAGTTTTATGAAGTTTGTGTGTCTTCTTCATCATTTTCTTGTTCAGAAGTTTCATCGCTGACATCCATGCCAGCAGGAGCTGCAATGGTTGCAATGGTAAAGTCTCGATCTTGGATGATGGGAGTCACATCTTTTGGCAGTTGCACTGCTGAAATGTGAATAGAATCACCAATAGAGTAGCTGGAGAGATCAATTTCAATAGCTTCAGGAATAGCACTTGCTGGAGCTGTACATTCAATTTCGTGCCGAACAATATTGAGGACACCACCCTTTTTAAGTCCAGGTGCCGTATCTTCATTGAGGAAGTGGACAGGAATATTCACTTCTACAACCGATTTTGCTGAAATGCGCAAAAAGTCTACATGGAGGGGAAAGTCACGCACGGGATCTAATTGATAATCTTTTGGCAAAACCATAATTTTTTGCTTGTCAAGAATAATCGTTGCAATGGTGGTGCGAAAACCACCAGCATGAATTTTGTAGAAAATTTCTTTATAGGGAACTGTTATTGCCAAAGGTGGTTGTTTTTCACCATAAATGACAGCAGGAATAAGACCGTTGCGGCGAAGTTCACGGGAGGACCCCTTACCAACCCGCTCGCGTTTTTCGGCCTTAAGAGTGTAGCTTTTGCTCATAATTTAAGTCCTTTTTACATGATTGGAGATCCTTCAAAAACAGTAATAGTTTTTGCATGGATATGAAGATATGCGCTAACCAACAGCGATCACTCCATTCTACGTTGCCTCCAAGGGTGTCTACGCAGAAGTTTGTTCTATAGTTCAAACTATTCATAGATGCAAGAGTTGTGGGAAAAATCGATGATTTCTACCGTTAAAAAGGAGGAAATGTTACAAATTACGGTGTGGATGGAGAATCAACCAATATGTGCTGGCACTGATATGTTCAAAATCAAACACTGGAGATGTTATGAAGGTTGAGATTGCCTTGGGTGAGATGTCAGAAAGTCGTGCTTTGCATAAATCGATGCCAGCACTTCTTGATTTGGAAGAATTATTGGCGACACGTCTTCTTGTACAAGGTAATTCTGGTTCAGGGAAATCACATCTTTTACGCCGTCTTCTGGAGCAAAGTGCTAAGTGGGTGCAGCATTGTGTAATTGATCCAGAAGGCGATTTTGTAACTTTGGCAGATAAATTTGGTCATGTTATTGTAGAGGCTCAACGGAGCGAACTAGAATTGACACGTATTGCGCATCGCATTCGACAACATCGGGTTTCGGTGGTATTTAATCTTGAAGGTTTGGACACTGAACAACAGATGCGTGCTGTAGGGGCTTTCCTTGGGGCACTGTTTGATGTGGAACGTGATTATTGGTATCCTATGCTTGTCGTTGTCGATGAAGCACAATTGTTTGCTCCAACTGCAGCAGGAGAAGTTTCTGATGAAGCGCGTAAAATTTCTTTGAGCGCTATGACCAATCTGATGTGTCGAGGACGTAAACGTGGTCTTGCTGGTGTTATTGCGACACAACGTTTGGCTAAGCTTGCCAAAAATGTTGCGGCTGAAGCTTCAAACTTTTTAATAGGGCGGACTTTTTTAGATATTGATATGGTGCGCGCCGCTGATCTTTTGGGGATGGAGCGTCGCCAAGCGGAAATGTTTAGAGATCTTGAACGAGGAAATTTTATAGCTTTAGGCCCTGCTTTATCACGACGTCCCTTACCAATCATTATCGGTTCTGTTGAAACTTTGGCACGCTCTTCTAGCCCTAAATTAATGCCACTTCCAACAGAGCGGGATGATGTGCAAGAGCTCGTTTTTACTGCTTCACCAGAGGAAATTTTAACGCCATTTAAACAAACACGAGAGCCGATGAGGGAAAAATCAATGCACGAGATGTTAGAGGAGGTCGTGCATAAAAAACAAGAGTTGTTAGAAGAAAACCCAAGTTTATTTCCTGAACTTTCTGATGTTGAGCGTGACGGGCAAGCAGAACATATTATTCGGGAAATTCTTGAGGATTCTGAAGCTTTTTATCGTTCAACAGCGGTGCTTTATCAAGATTTTTCAGTTCGTTGTCGTATCCATGGTATGTCAAAGGTTCCTTTTAATCTTTCACAATTTCGGCGTAAATTGGCTATTGCTCAGGCTTTTGTTGATGAACAAACGGCTGTCAGTGAACATTGGAAACATATTTTGCAGATATCAGAAAGTTTGGAAGAAGATGTTCAAGGAGTCTTCTTGAACGTGGCACAGGCCGCATTAGGGGGAAAGCCATGTCCATCTGATGCATTTTTAGCACGTCTTTATGGGACTCATTCTTTAAGCCGTGCACGCCGACTTTTAACCTACTTTGAAGAGCGTGGACTTATTGTTATTCACACGCATTTTAGTGGTCAACGTATTGTTGCCTTTCCTGATCTTGGTGTTGAAACAGCGCCGGGAGACCCCAAGAAACCACTTTAACCAAATAAGCTGGAAACCGATTGTTCTGCTGCTGTCCTTGCTATTGCTTCTCCCATAAGGTCGGCAATGGGTAAAACACGAATATTATGGGTTTTCTCAATAGCTTGTGTTGGCATAATTGAATCTGTAATAACCAATTCTGTCATCTCTGAATTGGCAATTCGCTCGATTGCATTACCAGAAAGAACACCATGCGTGATATAAGCCGTGACACTATTGGCACCATGTTTAAGCAGAGCACTTGCTGCATTGCATAAAGTTCCACCTGAATCAACAATATCATCAAGCAAAAGGCAATCTTTTCCCGATACATCTCCAATGATATTCATAACTTCTGATTCACCGGGGCTTTCGCGACGTTTATCCACAATAGCGAGCAAACTGTTCAAGCGCTTGGCGAGCGCGCGCGCGCGCACCACACCACCCACATCAGGTGAAACAACGATAACATTTTCAAGAGAATAATGCACTTTGACATCGCGAGAAATGACAGGAACAGCATAGAGATTATCCGTAGGGATATCAAAAAAACCTTGAATTTGTCCTGCATGAAGGTCCAATGTTAAAACACGATGGGCCCCTGCTTCAGTAATTAGGTTGGCAACAAGTTTTGCAGAAATAGGAGTTCGTGGTCCTGGTTTTCTATCTTGGCGGGCATAGCCAAAATAGGGGATAACAGCTGTAATACGACGCGCAGAAGAACGACGAAGGGCATCAATCATGATGAGTAATTCCATCAAATGATCATTTGCAGGATAGGATGTAGATTGCAAAACAAAAACATCTTGTCCACGTACATTTTCATGCAGTTCTACGAAAATTTCTTGATCAGCAAAGCGCTTTACAGTTGCTTTGCCTAAGGGGATGTTCAAATAATTTGCAACATCTTCAGCTAGGCGTGGATTAGAATTTCCGCAGAAAAGTTTCATAGTAGAACCTCTGAATCATCATGGTGGGAATGCGACACGGTTTTTAATTTCTTTTTATTAAATTGCAAGAGAACAATTACAAAAGCCTTACAATTTTATCGATTATTATTAAAGAGCTATGCAGTATGTTTTCTCTTTTTCCAAAAGTTTATTACTTTTAGAGCAAAGTTTTTTCTCCATGCGGCAAAGAAATACATATTGATTAAGCTTTTTGGTTATTACTTTATAAAAATACTTTCAATATGGGGAATGCTTCATATTTAAGATGAATGAAGGGGAGTAATAAAAAGAAGTATCATCTTGCCTTCAATCATTATAACCAAACATTGAAAATGATCATAGCGAAGGCTATCATATTTTATGGGCTGGTAGATAATTTCGTGAAAAAAGCAAAGTACAATGGGATTTATTTTTACATTTGGGTAAAAAGTTTAGTTTTGCAGTTTTGGTATTGTTCTCAAGCATAAAGAGGCTCATCTTTTGTTTTTCAGCATAATAGCAGAAATTTGCCGTCCGTAATCGGGTTCGTTGCGGTGTATTGCACGGCGATAGGAGAAAAAACGCTGTTCATCTTGATAGGTACAAAGCTCTACACAAGAAGCATTAACGCCTGCTTCTTTGAGTTGGTTTATAATAAATGCCCATAGATTAAAATAAAAGCGATTTATTTTGTCTGTTTTTAAAAAATATTTTTGGTATTTGCTGTGGTAATCAATAAATTGGTCGTAAAATTCATTTGTTACTTCATAGTGATAAGGGCCAATACAAGGTCCAAGGACTGCTGTTATTGATTGTCTTTTGGCTCCTTGTGTTTCCATAACAGCAATTGTTTTCTCGATAATTCCATTTAAGCTTCCACGCCAGCCAGCATGAGTTGCAGCGATGACTCCAGCTTGTGGATCAGCAAACAGAATGGGTCCGCAATCTGCTGTAAGAACCCCAATAACGAGTTCTGGGGTGGTCGTAACCAGAGCATCAGCTTGAGGAGGTGCACCGATAGTTGCTTGATGAGCTACGACAACGTTACAGGAGTGTATTTGATTGACTGTGACTAAATTTTGCGCCTCAATAGAAAAATAATTGGCGATCAAAAGACGATTCTGTACAATATATTCAAGCTGATCATTTGAACCTTTCCCAACATTAAGACTATGATAAAGATTTTTTGAAACACCACCTTGACGTGTAAAAAATCCATGTTTTATCCCATGGGTGTGTAAAGTAGAAAGATTTTTTGCAAGAATGGGATGAGGGATAGATTTCATAAAAGTTCCTTATGGAGATTATTTAAAGTGAGGATGGAGATGTTCATATTTGTCAATGAATATTTCAGATAATGATGTGCTTATTGACAAAAGCGCCGATCATTAAAATTGGGGAGGTATGGAGATATTTTTATCACTGAAATGTAAAACTTTAAATAATTTTCCCATCTGATCTGGACTAGCGAGCCGTTCGATGTCTTGGCGGATTTTGTCTTGCAAAGGAGCACTTTTGCCAACTCCAAGCTGGTTTGCGCGCTCCAGTAGCCCCATTTTAAAAAGAAATTCTCCTTGCTCTAAGATTTCAGCAAAACAGCCCTGTTCAAGAGCTATGTTTTTTAAAAAAGAAAAATCAACATGGGATGTTAAATCATGTTCACCAGGGGCATCAAAAACATCACGAAATCTATGTTTTGAGAGTGCTTGCAAGGTATCGCCAAAGGCAAGCTCACAAGCACCATAGTCGATAAGTAAAGCAGAACCTGTCACTTGCACTAAATGGTGGCTGATTTGTTGCATGAATTGATGCCGTAAGGGGGCATGTTCAAAAATTGTTCCGTCAGGCACTTTAGAACAATAGGTTTGTAGACAAGAAGAGGGAAGTTTATGCGGGGCAGCAATAAAGATGAAATCTCCATTTTGATTGACTGTAATGCGGCGCTCTTTCCATTCTCCATTGACTTTAATATATTGGTTGATAGGGAGTGTATCGAGAAATTCATTAGCAATGAGGAAGAGAGGATTTGAAGGAATTTGATTAAAATTTTCAATGCTATGGATTTGTTTTTGATAAGAGAAAAGGCGCTTTTTTTGTTCTTTTGCAAGTTTTTTGCTTATTTCGATCAGAAAAATTTCAGCAGCATTAAATGCCGTTTGAGAGAGCTTTTGGATAGTTCGCAAAATGTCATCCATCAAAGTTCCTCGTCCTGGACCTATTTCAGCGAGAATAAAAGGGTGAGGGCACCCTTGAGCTTTCCAGCTTGCAAGAGTCCAAATGCCAATCATCTCTCCAAATAATTGGCTTATTTCAGGTGCTGTAATGAAATCACCAGCATGTCCAAAAGGGGTTTGTGTGTGATAATAACCAAATTGGGGATCGGTGAGTGCCAACGTCATATATTGGCTAACAGTGATTGGTCCATTAAGGACAATAATTTCTTTAATTTTTTCTTTGAGATTGGCCATTTTCTGTCGGTTTATATTTAAAGGCGTGGAGAAGAAGATAAAACCCTACAAGAAGCATGGGAAGAGATAAAGCCATGCCATAGGTAAAACCAGTAGAATGGAAAAGAGTCGAAAACCATTCTGGATCTTCTTGAGGCGCACGGTAAATTTCAGAAATGCTGCGTGTTACTGCGTAGCCTATAATAAATGTTCCTGATACAGTACCGGGACGTTTTAATGCTTTGAACCCAAAAATAAGAAGACACAGGATGATGAAGAGAAGAAATCCTTCCATAAATGCTTCGTAAAGCTGGCTTGGATGGCGCGGTAAATAGTAAGGATCGAGAGGAAAACAAACAGCCCAAGGACGTGTAGTAATATTACCCCATAATTCTTGGTTAATGAAGTTGCAGATTCGTACAATGCCGATACCAATAGGAGCACCTGCAGCAATGATATCAAACATGGCTCGTATGTTAATATAATTTTTACGGGCAAACCAGATCATAGCAATGATAATACCAATAAGTCCGCCATGAAAGGACATTCCCCCATCCCATACGGCAATAATAGCACTTGGATGGTTAAAATAGTAAATGGGATCCCATACAAGAACTTGTCCTAAACGCCCTCCGACAACAACACTTATGGCAGACCAGACAACAAAATCTCCGATTTTTTCTTTATCCATAGGAGGATAGTTTCTATACCATAGAGATGTTTTTTTTAATAATTTTTGCGCATACCACCAAGCAAAAAGAATACCCAGCACGTAACCAAGTCCATACCAATGAAGTGTTATGGGACCTAGCTGGATAATAACAGGATCAAGAAAAGACGGAAAAGCAATGGTTGGACAAGACAAATTGTTCATGAGTTAAGCATCTTACATTATACGAGATGAATATGAAGTGACTCTGATGGTCAGAAATGACAGATGAATACACAATGGTCAAGTCAGTAGGGAGGCTAGTCAGAAAGGGAGATAGATTTCCACTGATTTATCGCGGTAAAAAATATGGTGATAAAAGGAATATTAAAAAATCTTAAACAAAATCATTATGAAAAATCTGCACAGTATGTAAAATATAGAGTAAAAGGAACAAATTACAGTATCTAAATGTTATGAGAATACGCTATAATGCGTGCGTCAATAATTAAAATTTAAGGAAAAAGGTTATGCGTAATGGATCAAATCGTATTCTTGATGAATTAGCAAAATTAGCAACGGATGCTGCTGACGTTGCGCAAGGCATACGACGTGAAGCTGGAACAGCTTTTCGTGTGCAGGCTGAAAAGATAGCAAACAAACTTGATCTTGTTTCTCGCGAAGAGTTTGAGACTTTTAAGGAGATGGTGCTGAAAATCCATGCTGATAACGCTGATTTGAAAAGACGCCTTGATGATTTAAAAAAAGATGATTAAAAAAAACGCAGACACAAAAAAGTAAAATAGTTTAAAAAAAAGAATCTTCAAAAAAATATCCCCAATTTTTCAATATGATGCGTGAAACTAAAAAATGCTTAATCTTGAGTCTGTTAGAGCGGAGCATTTGTTTATTTTTGATTTTTTTTTGGGTAAAGTACATTTTTTTGAATCAGGGGGGCTGGCGCTATGAAATTGTATCAATACACTGAAAAGACTTGATGATTCGTTTTATGACTATCAGGTTGCCCTAAACAGCGCGATTGTGTTCTGGGTGTTTGTGTACTGTCGATGTTTTTATGTGTATTTGTTTGGTGTAAAGGTTCTGATTGTAGCAAAATATTGTTACAGTTGAGACGGTTTATATTCTGTTGACAATGTTTTAAGATGATTGAGGATTGTGATGAGGCTTGCATTTTGCGCCACAGAAAGAAAAGAGCACCCTGTTGACTTTATCGAACAGATTGCCTGTGAATATGATTGGTCGTTTGAGCGGGATGCACAAGATGAAATTAGCGTTTGTGTGGAAGGAAAACGCGCAAACTATCGTCTTGCTTTTTCATGGATGGAAGAGCATGAAGCACTTCATTTAGCTTGTTCGTTTGATCTTTCTATTAAAAATGCTCGAACAGCTGAAATACAGCGCTTATTGCTAGCAATTAATGAAAAGTTGTTGTTGGGACATTTTGATTACTGGCAAAGGAATAATTCAGTTATTTATCGACAAGGTCTTCTTTTGGCTGGTGGGATGCATCCATCTCATATACAGGTTGAAACATTATTGATACATGCACTTAAAGCCTGTGAAAGCCATTATGTTGCATTTCAGATGGTTGCTTTGTCGGGAGAAAGTGCTTACAAGGCACTACAGTACACTTTGTTTGAAACTGTAGGGAATGCCTAAAATATGCAGTTTGTTATTTTTACAGATGGTTTGCTGAAATATTGCTCATAGGGGGATATCAAGAATAGCGCGCAATCCCCCGAGTGGGCTCTCATCTAATTGTATATTGCCACCATGGCTGCGTGCTATGTCTTGAGCAATAGAAAGACCAAGGCCTGTTCCACTTGCATCTTGATTTCGCGCTTTATCAAGTCGAAAGAATGGCTTAAAAACTTCTGTGCGCATATTTTTATGAATTCCAGGTCCATTATCATCGATTATCAATATAAAAGATTCTTGTTGAGAGTTAGCGGTTAGTTTAACGGTCGTACCGTAACAAAATGCATTTGATACAAGATTGCTGACCAAGCGTGTAAAAGCACGGGGACGTACTTGGATTTCTGTAGGACCTTCAATAGTGTAAGAAAATTGACGTTTGTGAAGATGAGCATCGGCGGAGAATTTTTTCATAAGAGCATTTAAATCAAAAGTCTTGACACTTTCACTTCCTTCACCACGAGCAAAAGCAAGATAATCTTCTAACATATTTTGCATGTCACTTACATCTTGCTCAAGCGGTTTAATATCAAAGCCAGTATTTGCTAATGCTAGCTGAAGTTTAAAACGTGTAAGAATGGTTCTTAAATCATGACTTACTCCTGAGAGCATCATGGTGCGTTGTTCGATTTGGCGTTCAATACGTTCTCGCATACGTAAAAAAGCGATGCCTGCACGACGGACTTCATCAGCTCCTTGTGGTTGAAATCCTTTTGGTAAAGGACGACCGCGTCCAAAGCTTTCTGCTGCTTCAGCCAATTGTTGAATCGGTTTGATTTGATTGCGTAAAAAGTAAATTGCTATCAGCAATAAAACAAGAGCTGTTCCTACCATCCAGCTTAAAAAAATAGCAGTATTGGAAGCATAGGCTTGGCTGCGTGGAGCAAAGACGCGTAAGATGTTGTGACCAAGGTGGATACGGATTTCAACAAGATCAGAATCTCCTACGGTATCGATCCAGAAGGGACGGTTAATTTGGCGGGTGATTTCTTCACTTAAAAAATAGTCAAGAATTGCAAAAAATGGCTTAGGTCCTGGAGGGGGTAAGGAGGTAGGAGATAGAATAGAAATATTTAATCCCATACGTTGTTGTGCAATACGCTTGATATCTTCATAGTTATCTTGTTGGGGATATGTTTCAAGAATATCAATAATGGCTGAAATATCATGCACGACAGCCGTTGAAAGACGCTCCGTTACCATTTGCCAATGGCGTTCCATAAAGACATAAGCAATCACCGTTTGCAGAAGCACCATGGGAGCAATGATAATGATCAAAGAGCGAACATAAAGCCGTTTAGGCATTTTTTTCGTTAACCATCGAAGAAAAAATCTTAAAGGTTTGATCATTCTTGTGCCTATTCAATAGAGAGTTTATACCCTATTCCTCGCACGGTTTGGAGCCATATAGGCAGTGCTGGGTTTTTTTCGATCTTACGACGAAGGCGGTTGATCTGCACATCAATGGCACGTTCACTTATATTGCTGTCATCGGTCGCGAATTTATGGCGCGGAATTGTATCGCCTGCATTTTCGGCAAACATGACCATCATTTCTTGTTCTTTATCTGTTAATTTAATAATTTCTCCTCCTTTTTTGAGTTCGCGTCGTGAAATTGAAAATATATAAGGACCAAAAACTATTTGCTCAATTTTAGGTTGGTGAGGGGGAAAACCACGTCGTAAAATGGCGTTGATGCGAAGGAGAAGTTCACGAGGGTCAAACGGCTTAGCCAGATAATCATCTGCCCCTGCTTCTAATCCACGGATACGATTGTCTATTTCTGATAAAGCTGTTAACATAAAGATAGGGACATCTTTTGTTTGGCGGAGTGAATGAGTGAGATCAATACCGTTTTCGCCAGGCATCATGACATCAACAATAAGAAGATCAAAATCTAAACTTGCTAACAGTCGTCTTGCTTCATTCGCATTAGCTGAAACTGAAACACGAAATCCATTTTTAATGAGAAACTGAAATAAAAGATTGCGAATACGTGTATCGTCATCAATCACAAGAAGGTGAGGGGCATCGTCACACAAAACTTGAACGTGATTGCTCATTCTTAAAAAAAACCTTGATAAAAATTTAGTTTACACAAAATGCAAGTTTACATAAGTTGTATAAAGCTGTCGAGCAGCACCTTTACCTTAAAGGAAAGAAAGTTTTATTTATAAATTTAAAAAAGTTATTTTTGAAAAGGATATTATGGGTAGTCTTAATATACATATTATTCCAGTTACGACATTCCAACAAAATTGCACTTTGCTTTTTGATAGTGAAAGTAAAACGGGGGTTCTCGTTGATCCTGGTGGTGATTGGCCACGAATTCAAGACGTAATCGAAAAGAATGGTGTTATCGTTGAGGCTATTTGGATAACACATGGTCATTTTGATCATGTAGGAGCAGCAATGCAAGTGAAAGAAGCGCTTAATGTAAAAATTATCGGTTCACATCGCGATGATAAGCCTGTGATGGATGCCGTGAGCGAAAGCGCAAAAAATTATGGCATCACTGATGCTTGCATCTGTATTCCTGACCAATGGTTAGAAGATGGTGAGTGCGTTCATTTTGCTGGACATGTGTTTAAGGTTTTTCACACCCCAGGACATTCCCCTGGTCATGTTATTTATTTCAATGAAAAAGAGCGCTTAGCCCTCTTGGGTGATGTTCTCTTTCGTGGTTCTATCGGACGTACGGACTTCCCCTTCTGTTCTTATGAAAAATTGATGCAATCCCTTCGAGAAAAAGTTTTACCCTTAGGCGATGATGTTTGTTTTATCTGTGGGCATGGTCCCAAAAGTAGCATAGGCTATGAGCGACAAAATAATCCTTTTCTTCAAGATTTTAATATATGAGCAAATAAAAAAAACGCTTTGAAGCGTTTTTTTTGCCATTTAAGACTTTTTAGTAGAGCAGAACAGAAGTTAATTTATTGGGGCATAACAAACGTGTTCCAAACCATTACGGTCTCGGAAAGTTCCTGTTTTAGGGTTGAAAGAACGGTATTTTTTCTTGCAATATTGAAGCCAATCAGACTCTAATGATTGTTGTACTGGCTCATATTCCACCGTTTGCGGAGTTTCATAAATTATCTGTTCTTGTGGAACCTGTTGATATACAATTTGATGCTGTGGTGCGGTTTGATAAACAACTTGTGGCTGTTCTGATTTTTTAAAAATTTTGCCGAGAAGTGCACCTGCTGCAAGAGCAAGAATGCCCATTGCTAAAGCTTCTCCTGAGTTATTTATATTAATACTACTGTGTTTTGTCTTTTTGCGCTCGACATAATGATATGTCTTATGTTCAACATGATGGTGTTGTTGTGCTCCCCATTTATGGCTAACATAATGACGCGTGTGGGGGTTATCAAAAGAGTGATGTTCACTATGAGAAAAATGGGAGCTAAAATTGTGAGACGGTAAACCAGCCTCCCTTCTCATGTCATAGTTATGATACCATGCCATATCCGCAAGCGTTGGATCTAATGGCATCAAAACGGTCACAGTAGACATTGCTGATAATACCGCTAATCTGATCACTTTTTTCATAATGATGCTCCTTGTGTAAATTCGTATTTTTCACATCCTACACGTGTCAAACTGAATAGAGCCTGAACAATTTTGGATTTTATTGTGACAAAAAAATAAAAATTCATTTAGTTAAAACTATTATCAATACAGTAAAATAAAATCATGACAGAATTTTGATTTCAATTAATGTACTCTTCTTAAGGTTAATTAAGCAGCTTGTATTTAGAGCACCAGATTTTTTACTATTGGTTATAAATTATTCATTGATGAGTACTTTTTTATTGCTTGATACAATATGAATTGAACAATAGGTGTATGAACAAAAGTTATCGTTTTTTATTATAGGCTTATGGTGCTAAGATAGAACCTTATTTGTGTGATTGAATACAGTCCTGTTTGACTACTCTCTTGTGAGGCTAAATATTGAGTTCGATATCATATTATAACTGTATAAATATAATATATTGCGGGAACTTTTTTTGATATATGGGAAACATTCTTGTTGGGATATGGCTGTTAGTTTGACAGTATTGGCATGACAAAATGCATTTGACACAAGATTGCTGATGAGACGCGTGAAGGCACGTGGGCGTGCTTGTATTGGTGTAGGGCTTTCAATGGTGTAGGAAAATTGACGTTTGTGAAGATGCGCATCGGTAGAGAATTTTTGCATAAGAGCATTTAAATCAAAAGTTTTAACACACTCACTTTCTTCACTACGGGCAAAAGCAAGGTAATCTTCTAACATATTTTGCATGTCGCTCACATCTTGTTCAAGCGGCTTGATATCAAAGTCAGTATTTGCTAATGTTTTCTGAAGTTTAAAACGGGTGAGAATGGTTCTTAAATCATGGCTTACACCCGAAAGCATCGTGGTGCGTTGTTCGATATAGTTAGAAGATGGTGAGTGTGTGTATTTTGCTGGACATAAGTTTAGGGTTTTACATACACTGGGGCATTCCCCTGGTCATGTTATTTATTTCAATGAAAAAGAGCGCTTAGCCCTCTTGGGTGATGTTCTCTTTCGTGGTTCTATCGGACGTACGGACTTCCCCTTCTGTTCTTATGAAAAATTGATGCAATCCCTTCGAGAAAAAGTTTTACCCTTAGGCGATGATGTTTGTTTTATCTGTGGGCATGGTCCCAAAAGTAGCATAGGCTATGAGCGCCAAAATAATCCTTTTCTTCAAGATTTTAATATATGAGCAAATAAAAAACGCTTTGAAGCGTTTTTTTGTGCCATTTAAGACTTTTTAGTAGGACGGAACAGAAGTTAATTTATTGGGGCATAACAAATGTGTTCCAAACCATTACGGTCTCGAAAGGTCCCTGTTTTAGGGTTAAAGGAACGGTATTTTTTCTTGCAATAGTTAAGCCAATCAGATTCTAATGATTGCTGGAGTGGCTCATATGCCACTGTTTGCTGCACTTGATAAACTCTTTGATTTTGCGGAACTTTTTGATAAATTACCTGATTTTGTGGTACTATTTGATAAACCACTTGTGGCTGTTCTGGTTTTTTTAAAATTGTACCAAGAATCGTACCTGTTGCAAGACCAAGAATACCCACCGCTAAAGCATCTCCTGAGTTATCTATATGAATATTACTGTGTTTTGTCTTTTTGCGCTCGACGTAATGATATGTTTTGTTTTCAACATGATGATAATGGTGGTGGTGGTGATGATGTTGTTGTTGTTGTTCCGTCTTACTCTGTTTGGCTACAGACCTTTCATGTTTGGCTTTAAATCTTCTCTTGTCGTCATCAGAACTCTTGTGGAAATCATCAACAAACTTTTGGAAATCATCAGATAAAAAGCTACGTTTTTTATCAGAACAATGGGAGCGAGAAAAACCGCAAGGCAGAATATCAGCTTTCTTCCTCATTTCCCTTATCGCATCATCTGTTTCTTTACGCATCTTCCTCATCATATCATCTATTTCTCTCGAGATAGAGTCACTACGATTCCATGCCATATCCGCAAGCGTTGCATTTAGCGGCATCAAAACGGTCACAGTTGACATTGCTGATAATACCGCTAACCTGATCACTTTTTTCATAATGATGCTCCTTGTGTAAATTCGTATTTTTCACATCCTACACGTTTCAAACTGAATAGAGCCTGAACAATTTTGGGCTTTATTGTGACAAAAAAAATAAAAATTTATTTAGTTAAATCTATCGCGGAGACAGTAAAATGAAATCATAACAGAATTTTGATTTCAATTAATGTACTCTGCTTGAGGTTAATTAATAAGTTTGTATTGAGAGTCCACGATTTTTTACTATGGAATATAAACTCTTTATTTAGGGATAATTTTTTATTGTTTGGTACAATATAAATTGAACAATAGGGATATGAATAAAAGTTATCATTTTTTATCATAGGCTTATGGTTCTATGAGAAAGTCTTATTTTACTTTATTTGTGTTATAGGACAGTGTCCTATTTGAATATTTTCTTGTAAGGATAAATAATATTGAGTTAGATATCAGAGTATAACTGTATAAAGATAATATATTTTAGAAATTTTTTATAAAATGTTCTCTCTCATGTTGTTTTAGACAAATTGAAGCACCCTTGATGTTGGAGGTTGTCTATTTTTCGGATAACGCTGTTTGCTTTTGAGCTTTCGTCTTTTTTTAGAAGAGCTGAAGATTATTTTATGCGGTTTGAAATTTTTTGCTCCTTCATTGATTGCGTTTTTTTCGTTTTATTGTTGCTTGATTAGGGGTGTTTTTACGAGATTTTCCTTTTTGATTTTCCAAAATACCAGTGTCCATGGTTGGTCCCATGTGTGCAAGGTTTGGTTTGGAGAAAAGACTTGGTTGTAATACGCGCTCATGGGTGGATTGTTCGCTATGATGTGTTAAGGGATTTTCCGCGAGTTCTAGTTCTATCTTTTGTAATTGTTTGATTTCATCGCGAAGGTGTGCTGCTTCTTCAAAATTAAGATCAGCAGCTGCTTCATGCATTAATTTTTCGAGGTGTTTAATATGAGATGCTAAATTGTTGCCAACCATATTTTTTTTCTCGATGACATCAGGGATATTTGTACGAATATGGTTGTTTTCATAGCCTGAATTGAGAATATCTCCGATATTTTTTTTGATACTTTTCGGTGTGATATGGTGTTCTTCATTATAGGCTATTTGTTTTTGTCGACGTCTTTGTGTCTCCTGTAAGGCTCGTTTTATGGAACCAGTGATCGTATCTGCATAGAGGATAACACGGCCATCTACGTTACGTGCAGCACGTCCGATTGTTTGTATGAGGGAAGTTTCAGAGCGCAAAAAGCCCTCTTTATCGGCATCTAGAATGGCAACAAAACCACATTCTGGAATATCTAAGCCTTCTCGGAGCAAGTTGATACCGATGAGGACATCAAAGGTGCCAAGCCGAAGATCGCGTAGAATTTCAATGCGTTCTAATGTATCAATGTCGGAATGCATATAGCGTACACGAATACCTTGTTCGTGGAGATATTCCGTTAAATCTTCGGCCATACGCTTGGTTAGGACGGTCACTAGTGTGCGGTAGCCTTTTTGAATTGTTTTACGAATTTCATTCACAACATCATCGACTTGATTTTTGGCTGGACGAACCTCTGTTGGTGGGTCAACAAGCCCTGTGGGGCGAATAACTTGTTCTGCAAAAGTACCGTGAGATTGTTCTATTTCCCACCGTCCAGGTGTTGCGGAGACAGCAATCGTTTGTGGGCGCATAGTATCCCATTCTTCAAAGCGCAAAGGACGGTTATCCATACAAGAAGGGAGGCGAAAACCATATTCTGCTAAGGTTGCTTTTCTGCGAAAATCACCTCGGTACATACCACCAATTTGGGGAATGGTTACATGGCTTTCATCGATAAAAACAAGAGAATTGAGTGGAATATATTCGAATAAAGTTGGGGGTGGTTCACCGGGATTTCGTCCTGTTAAATAACGTGAATAATTTTCAATTCCCGGACATGAACCGGTGGTTTCCAACATTTCCAAATCAAAAACTGTACGTTGTTCTAAACGTTGTGCTTCTAAAAGACGTCCAGCTTCGTTCAACTCATCGAGGCGTTGAACGAGTTCCATTTTGATAGATTTCATCGCTTGGTTAAGTGTTGGGCGTGGTATTACGTAGTGTGAGTTGGCATAAATTTTAATTGATTGAAGATCGCCTGTTTTTTGTCCGGTGAGAGGATCAAATTCCGTAATTGTTTCCACTTCATCGCCAAAGAGCGAAATACGCCAAGCACGATCTTCGAGGTGGGCAGGGAAAATTTCGATTGTATCCCCTCGTACACGAAAGGAACCACGAACGAAGTTGATATCTTGTCGATAATACTGTTGAGAGACTAAATCAGCCAAGAGTTTTCGTTGATTGAGTTTGTCCCCTTTTTCTATTTCGAAGGTCATGGCCGTATAGGTTTCTACGGAACCAATTCCGTAGATGCAGGAGACAGATGCGACGATAATAACATCATCACGCTCTAAGACAGCGCGTGTTGCAGCATGGCGCATACGGTCGATTTGTTCATTAATTGAGGATTCCTTTTCAATATAAGTGTCTGAGCGTGCAACATAGGCTTCTGGTTGATAATAGTCATAATAGGAAACAAAATATTCGACGGCATTATGGGGAAAAAAACTTTTAAATTCCCCATAAAGCTGCGCTGCTAGAGTTTTATTGGGAGCTAATATTAAAGCTGGACGCTGTGTTTTTTCAATGATATTGGCCATTGTATAGGTTTTCCCTGAGCCGGTAACACCCAAAAGCACTTGTGTACGTTCATTTTTTTGAATTCCCTCAACCAGAGTTTTAATGGCTTGAGGTTGATCTCCCGCTGGTTTAAAAGATGTTTCGAGTTGAAATGGAATACCACCTTCAGATTTTTCAGGACGAATGGGGCGGTGAGGTGTCCATAATGCACCATTCTTAAAAAGAGGATTACCTGAAGCAATAAGAGCAGAAAGAGCTTCTACTGTTGCAGTAACACCATTTTTCATTGTTGTATCCTTTGATAGAAAAGTGCTGGTGATTTTAAAGAAAATACTAATTTTTACAAATTTATTACGACAACAGCAAAACGTTATTGAACAGATTTATTTTGGTTTATTAGAGCTTTCATTAGGATATTGATCAAGTTTTTTATGAGACAAATTCTTCGAAGTATTTCTTTGGAAGGAGCATATTTGTGGTTGTTCGTGAACACTATTGCATTTTTGCCATGATGATATTCAAGAGGGCATAAGTTATTATGGCTGTTATGGAGAATAATCGGTACGTTTGGGCATTAAAGACATTGTATATGTGTGATAAAGATCATTTCCATCTTTAAATGAAAGATAACGAGATGACACCCAACCTATTTGAGTGTTATATCGGATATGGCACCAATTTCCTTCACAGTTTTTAACAAAAACTAATTCTCCAGCAGAGATTAAGCCGCAAAGTGCATACTGAGTGCTGGGACCTGTTCTAAAATTAAGATTTCTCGTAACAAAAGCATCTGCTGCCTCTGATATTGTTGTGGCTAAAAAGAAAGAGCCAAACATAAAAAAAATGACGATTTTTTTCATTTTTCTGTAAAGAATTTCTTTAGAGATTTTCTATCCTTCTCTCTTCATATCCCATATAATTTCTTTTACTAGATTATGATAAAACAGAAAAAAATACAATTCTTTCTTCTTTAGGACACTTTAAAGAGAAGAGTGAAGTTTAACGTTTTAAACACCAAAATGAGATGTTTTAATCACTATTTGTGCATGTTTTGTTTCCTTTATTTATTTTTGTATGGAAAACAGTGATACTGTACTATATAATAAAAAAGATCGTAGTTTTCGGATTCCAAAAGTAATTTTGGAAGCCGTTTTTTGTATTTTTATTAAACCTTCCGTGTAATAGAAAGGGACGGATTATGGAAAAAGTTCCGATGACTACAGCTGGTTTTGAGAGTCTTAAAGAAGAGTTGCGTTGGCGTCAACAACAGGAGCGTCCGCGAATTATTGAAGCAATTTCTGAGGCGCGTGCGCATGGTGATTTATCTGAAAATGCTGAGTATCATGCAGCTAAAGAAGCGCAAAGTCATAATGAGGGGCGTATAAATGAGCTTGAAGATTATATCGCACGAGCAGAAGTTATAGATGTCTCGCGTCTTTCAGGTGACAAAATAAAATTTGGTGCAACCATTAAACTCTTGGATGAGGATACTGAGGAAAAAAAAGTGTATCAGATCGTAGGAGATCAAGAAGCTGATGTAAAGGTTGGAAAAATCTCTATTTCTTCGCCTATCGCACGTGCACTCATTGGCAAGCAAGAGGGTGATGTGATTGAGGTGAATGCACCAGGTGGTGCGCATAATTACGAGATCATTAAGGTTCAGTACATCTAAATAACATATGGATTATTATGCGTGTATCTTTGGACGAGACTGAGATTATTGCGCCTCACTTGAAAAGGCGTTTATCGGGAGTAACATCTACGATTATTCAGCTTATTCCACTGCAACGCGAACAGGGTGTACGTATATCCACTTTTGGGTTTGGATTACCACAAAGTTTACCGGCTCTTGCCTTTAGGGACCTTTTCGGACTTTGGAAAAGTCCGAAAGGGAAGCCATTTCGTATTTGGCATGCACGACGCAATATTGAGATGCTTTGCGGGGTGTTTTTACGCGATGTTTTGCGAATGAAGCTTAAACTCATCTTTACTTCGGCATCTCGACGCGAACACAAGCCTTTTACCAAATGGTTGCTTCGTCGTATGGATAAAGTTATCGCTACTAGCGTATGTACGGGAACCTATCTAGAAGTGCCTCATAAGGTTATTATGCATGGAGTGGATATTAGGCGTTTTTCACCCCCAAAAATTCCTGATGATTACTTTCCAGCAACTGGGGTGCCAGGAAAATATGCGGTAGGATGTTTTGGGCGCGTGCGCTATTTAAAGGGTACTGATTTGTTTGTGGACGCGATGATAGCATTATTGCCTGACTATCCCGAATGGACAGCACTTATCGCTGGTCGGACTACAGAACAGCATTATGGTTTTGAAAAGAAATTACGACAGAAGATTGCTGAAGCTGGTTTAAACGACCGCATTATTTTTCTTGGTGAAAGGCTTGATATACCTGTGTGGTATCGCCGTTTATCACTTTATGTAACTCCTTCTCGTTTGGAAGGTTTTGGTCTGACACCATTGGAGGCAATGGCATCACAGACGGCTGTAGTGGCGAGTGATGTAGGAATTTTTAAAGAATTGGTGGTCGAGGGAACAGGAACGGTTGTTCAAGCAGGAGATGGAGCGGCTTTAACAGCAGCAATTGAACCTTATTTTGCTGATGTAGAAAAAACATTGGCAGCCGGAAAGAAAGCTTTAACCCATGTTCGTACTCACTTTCCTTTGGAAAAAGAGGCAAGCAAGATTGGAAGTGTTTACAAAGAACTGTTTGCAGAAAAAACACTTTGATTATTATATCAAAAATCTTTTTGAGGAATGATAAAAGTATTTTCCTTAAAGGTTTTTCATAGTCATCAAGAAAACAGCTCAATGATATAAATGTTATTTTACAAAATTTATATTGTCTTTAGTAGCACGCTATAAAAAGTTCTCAAAATTTTGGATAAAAGATTAAAAATGTATACGCTTGAGAGCGATATGTAGTTTATGATAAAGCATACTAGGAGATAAGAAAGCTACTTTTATTCATTGATATTTTAGAATAAGAAAATAATGCTTTAACTCAAGTCTGGGGATTTATGCACTATCTTATACGGGGTTGTGCTGATATTGTTCGTTTTGTAAGACTTAAATAGATAGCAAAAAAAACGTTTTCTTGTCTTAAAAAGATAATGATGGTATCTTCATGGATAAAATAGTCGTACATATTTTCAATAAATTCATAATAAGATGGATTTAAGATCAATATATATATATATATATATATATGATTTTTATAAATAAATTACCTTTTCAATTTAAATAAGAGCTTTGAGTACCGTAAGATTTTCTTATGTAAAATCTGTTGATATTAACAATGAGAGCTATCTTCTTGTACATCACAATTGGAAGAAGGCATGTGGTGGATAAAAACTATTGAAGACAGGGTGTAAAGAGATTTCTTATAAATTGTCTGAAATGCAGGCTGTTACGACATTAATAGAAAGAAAATAATATGGTGGTACTAATTTATATCTTATTTTTTTGTACCGACTTGCACCTTATTGTTATTTAAGTAAAAATGATGGTGCCCATTTTATATCTTTCATGAGGACTGTCGTGAAATGAGGGTGATGAGTATTGTGAGATGTTTTTTACAAGTTTGTGAGTTCATAATATAATAGCATTTTATTTTCTATAAGGGTGTAACTCTATTAAAAAGAAAAAACACTTTTATCAGTAAATATTCATATTTTTGCATGAGAGATTATTCGTAAAAAAGAATGTTCTATGCGTCCACTTTATTTGATAAAGAAGATCAATAAAGGGAAGTTTTATATGTCATGGCTTTGAGAGTATCGGTATTTGATTGTTTTTGTTGAATTATTTTTATATCATTGATATGATGTTTTGTATGAAATTTTAGGAAATCTTCAGTAGATTGGGTGAGGAGTGAATATTATGACGCATACTGTTCTCGCCTTTTTATCTTGTCAATTTTTTATCATGGTAGAATAAAATACTCTCTGCATTAGAATTGTTCACGCCAGAAAGCGGGAATAAAAAGGACGAATATTGTTATGATTTCAAGGCGTCCAGCTAACATTAGAAAACTTAAAATCCATAAAGCATGATCGTTGATTGTAGAGAAATTACCAGTGGGGCCAATAATATCTCCAAAGCCTGGACCAACATTTGAAAGTGCAGTTAAGACCCCGGTAAAGGCAGAGGTAAAGTCAAGACCGGTTGTAAGCAAAAGTGCAGTGCCGATAACAAGGCAAAACATATAAAGACAGACAAAAAACAAAACGGCTTGAGCAACGTCATTTGATATATTTGAGTGATCGTAGCGCGCTTTTACAACGACATTAGGAGAAAGAAGTTTTTCTATATTTGTTTGTGTAATACGCCAAAGAATAATGAGGCGATTGATTTTCATACCACCAGAAGTAGAACCAGCACATCCGCCTGTAAAAGAAACAATGAAGAAAACTCCAAGCGCAAACGGTCCCCAAAGTTGATAATCTTCAGCGCTGTAACCGGTGGTGCTAATAATGGATGAAAGGTGAAAAATGACATCAAGAAAAATCAAGTGGAACGCGCGATGATCATAAAACCGTAGCCATGCCGCTAAAGCAAAGCTGAAAAGGAGAACGATATGGAGAAAAACAATCACTTGTGGGTCAAGGAAGCGTTTAGAGTGTCCAGGAAGGACTAATTTAACATAAAGTACGAAAGGTAAAGCAGAAAGCAACATGAAGATTGTTGAAATAATTAAGATGGCTGGTGTATCAGAAAAATAGCCAAAAGAAGCATCATGCGTTGAAAAACCAGCTGTTGCTACTGTACTCATTGCATGGTTAATGGCATCAAATAAATTCATGCCTGCAGCAAAATAAGAAAGCATACAAGCCAATGTTAACCCAACATAAGCGATGATAATTCCGTTAGCAATTTGGTTGATGCGAGGCAATATTTTTTCAGATTTATCAGATGATTCCATATGAAAAAGTCGCACGCCACCCACACGCAGTGAAGGCAAAATTAAGAGGGCTAAACCGATAAAACCAATGCCCCCAATCCAGCATATAAGAGAACGCCATAATAAAATACTTCGCGATAAATTATCAAGATCAGAAAGGACTGTGGAGCCTGTTGTTGTAATTCCAGAAACAGATTCAAAAATGGCTCCTGCTAGAGAAATGGGAAGAGGAGAAAGATAAAGAGGTAAGGCACCTACGATGCTTCCTGTAAGCCAAAGACAAACAGTGAGCATAAAGCCAAGTCGTGCTGAAAAGCGACAAGTAGCTCCCTTAGTTGCTAAAAGAATCAGCGTTGCTAACATGGTGGTTATGGCACAAGAATAGAGAAAGCTTATCCAATTACGATTGTTGTCGTGCAAATCCACAAAAATTGGCAAAAGCATTGCTCCTCCCATGATTAAGGCAAAACGTGCACAGACATTGATAATAAATTGAAAAATGATCGTTCCCTATCTTTGTATCTCTTTTTATTATGGTTTTGTGCTCATAAGAAGTTACATTTTTCTCTTTATAGGATAAGGATTAATTCTTAACATTAGCGTGCCTTGATGAATTAGTAATCAGACCTTTTCATAAAACTTGAAAAGAAGTATACATAACATAATTAGGGCTCTTGAAAAATATTTTTTTAAAAGGCTGCATTCCGTTATCATTTATAGAATAATTAATTTATAATAAAGTGAAGGGGATTTAATGGTACAATCGCATATTCGTCTGCTGATTATTGGCTCAGGTCCGGCTGGTTATACAGCGGCGATCTATGCAGCAAGAGCAATGCTTAAGCCTGTTTTGGTGACGGGCTTGCAGCAGGGGGGACAATTGACAATTACAACTGATGTTGAGAATTATCCAGGTTTTGCAGATCCCATTCAAGGACCATGGTTGATGGAACAAATGGCAAAACAAGCTGAGAATATGGGGACAAAAATTGTTTATGATACAATTATAAAGGCTGATTTGTTGAAGTATCCTTTTGTCTTATATGGGGATTCAGGAACACAATATTCTTGTGATGCACTGATTATTGCAACAGGAGCTCAAGCGCGCTGGCTTGGTTTAGAAAGTGAACAGACCTTTATGGGCGGAGGTGTTTCCGCTTGTGCTACATGTGATGGCTTTTTTTATCGTGATAAGGACGTTATTGTCGTGGGAGGAGGAAATACGGCTGTTGAAGAAGCACTTTATTTATCGCATTTGGCTAAGAGTGTAAGCGTGGTTCACAGGCGGGGGCAGTTTCGGGCAGAAAAAATTTTGCAAGATAGGTTGCTGGCTTGTAATAATGTGCGTGTTCTTTGGGATCATGTGGTTGAAGAAATTGTGGGGCTGCCAGCTCAAGATTCAATGGGCGCTGTTGTAACAGGGGCACGTCTGAAAAATGTTAAGACAGGTCACGAGATGAAAGTTAATGCAGAGGGCATATTTATTGCCATTGGGCATGATCCTGCTGTTTCTCTGTTTGAAGGACAGCTGAAACAAAAACGAGGCGGCTATTTATGGACAGCACCCAACTCAACAGCAACAAGCATTGCTGGTGTTTTTGCTGCTGGGGATGTGACAGATGAAACATTCCGCCAAGCTGTAACAGCTGCGGGAAGAGGATGTATGGCAGCGTTGGAAGCAGAACGGTTTTTGGATATACCCAGGCGTTAGTCACTCATTGAGAACATAGAGAATATAGAGGTAGAATTAATTGTGGCGCCACCGTTGGATTGGGATAAGTTAAGGGTTTTTCACGCTGCAGCAGAAGCGGGATCTTTTACGCATGCTGCTCAAAAACTTCATTTATCTCAATCAGCCGTTTCACGACAGGTTTCGGCTTTAGAACAAGAGGTTGGGGTATCCTTATTTCAACGTCATGCGCGTGGTTTGATTCTTACAGAACAGGGAGAAACTCTTTATCGTACAGCTCATGATGTTTTGATGAAGCTTGAAAGTGTGCGTTTGCAATTAAGTGAAAGCTATGCAAAACCAACGGGGCACTTGCGTGTGACCTCGACCTTTGGAATGGGGGCAGGGTGGATTGCAGAGCGTATGCCAGAATTTCTTAGTCTTTATCCTGATATGCAGGTTCAGCTTTTGCTTTCCGATGAAGAGCTTGATTTGACAATGTGTCATGCGGATTGTGCTGTTCGCTTACATCAACCCAAACAACCTGATCTTATACAAAGAAAACTCTTTACAATTCATATGCATGTTTATGCTTCGGAAAAGTATATTGCAAATTATGGAAAGCCGGAAAAATTGTCTGATCTCGATGAGCATCGTATTATTTCGTTCGGTGAACCTGTTCCACCTTATTTGTCTGGTTTAAATTGGTTGGAAAAGGCTGGTAGAAGTGATGGATCATTGCGCGTTTCAGTTTTACAAATCAACAATATCATCTCAATAAAGAATGCGCTTATGCGTGATCTTGGGATTGCTGTGCTTCCTGATTATATCGTCAATAATGATGAGCATTTAGTGCGTCTTTTTCCTGATATGGTTGATATTCCCTCTTTTGATACTTTTTTTTGTTATCCTTATAATTTAAAGAATTTGGCAAGGTTAAATGCTTTTCGAGATTATATTTTTTTAAAAGCTCGCCAGTGGTCTTTTTAATATTAATATCTTAATTTATAAGGAATAATTAGCTGTTTTGCAACTTGAGACTCCCGTAATATTCTTTCGTTTCAAATTTGCCTATATTGAATCAATTAAAATTATTTGTTGCACATTAAAAGTGGAGGGAGTCCGTACGGGTAAATATTTTTGAAAAGAGGGATAAATGTTTTTTTACAAATGCTAGCAAACATGAGAGCTATTATATATTGAAAAATGGACAATCGTGTGATGGTGTAGTTAACATTTTTACTATTTAATTAAAGAGAGTGGTACATGATGGAGACAAATTTAAAGCTATGTGTTTATTGCATAGCAGATACGCTTAAGTCTTTATTGTGCTTTTCCTTATAAAATGACATAGAGTACTATCTCTTGATTATGTTGCCTCCCAGTTTCGTTTTCTTGAGTGTTCCCTTACGAAGATCTATCAGATTGATTTTATCTCTGAGGATCTTCCAAATTTGCCGGACATATGTCCGGCTTTTTTTTAATTTTTGAAAGAGTCCCTAGAAATTGCAATATATGGGAAGATGATAAAGAAAAAATTTCGAAACTGGTGGATATCCAAAAATTTTTTAAGAATACTAAAATTCAATGAGGAGTTTGAGAGGGGGTATTCTATTGTACTGTAAAAGTCTGTCTTTTAGGGGCGTGATATAAAATATTTAAAACCTTATACATGAAGTGCTTTTTATTAGAATGTGAGGTGAATATTTAAGGCAGGTCTTGTTCATAAAGCCTATGAAGTAAATCAAGTAGTTATTAAATAGAACTTAAAGGAAATTGGATTGCTTACACAACGATGGGAGGTGGCTTCTTCTTCGTTTTAGGACGAAGAAGAAGCTGAGAAATAGAAGAGATTTTATTGTAAGGGCCTTTGATTATAAGGGCAATTGTGTTTAAAAGTGCTCGGTCTTTTTTAGAGTTATAAATTGAATGGAGAAAGTAGAATAGGCGTGTCATATCTTATGATAATAGACCGATTCATTTATTTGATAGCTAATTTTTTTTGATCTTTATCTACAGCATCTATTTTTGTGTTTATTCATAGATATTTTTGCTGAATCGATAGATTTAGTGACACAGTTTCAGATATTTTCTCGGATATACTAACATTCGGCAAAAAACAATCACAAGAGATGATATTAAAAATTTTAAATTAAACTGTTGCAAAAACGCTGTATACGTATACAAGCTTTTTCAAGTAATTCTTCTGATGTTGCATAAGAAATACGAAAAGTTGATCCAAGTCCAAAAGCAGATCCTTGGACGACAGCAACAGCTTCTGTTTCTAGAAGCGCTATGGCAAAGTCTTCATCATTCGTAATACGTTGACCATTGGGTGTTTTCTTTCCAATAAGTCCGGTGCAAGAAGGATAAACATAAAAAGCACCCTCAGGCGTTGGACAGTAAATGCCAGGAGCTTGATTTAGCATGGAGACAACGAGATCACGGCGTGCTTGAAAAATACTTTTATTTTTAGCAATAAAGTCTTGTGGTCCGTTGAGTGCTTCAACCGCAGCCCATTGTGAAATGACACTTGTTCCAGATGTTTGCTGTCCTTGAATGGTATCCATGGCTTTAATTAATTCTTGTGGTCCGCCTGCATAACCGATTCTCCATCCCGTCATCGCATAGGCTTTAGAAACACCATTCATTGTGAGTGTACGCTCATAAAGCGCTGGTTCTACTTGAGCTGGAGTCACAAAGGTAAAACCCTCATATGTGAGATGTTCATATATATCATCGGAAAGGATATAAACATGAGGATATTTTACTAAAACATCTGTAAGTTTTTTCAATTCATTATGTGTATAAGCGGCACCTGATGGATTTGAAGGAGAGTTAAAGATGAACCATTTGGTTTTGGGGGTAATGGCAGCTTCTAGCTTTTGTGGTTGGAGTTTATAAGAAAATTCGGCTTTTGTTTCTAAAAAGACAGGCGTACCATCGTTGAGTGCGACCATTTCTGGATAACTAACCCAATAAGGGGATGGAATGATGACCTCATCTCCTTTATTCAAAGTTGCCATGAATGCATTAAAGAGAATTTGTTTTCCACCGGTACCAACAATAATTTGTTCTGGTTGGTAAAGAAGGTTATTTTCTCTTTTAAACTTTGCAGAAATTGCTTGGCGCAATTCTGGAATTCCAGATATGGGAGGGTATTTTGTTTCTCCCCTTCGAATAGCTTCAATAGCCGCGTTTTTGATGTTGTCTGGGGTATCAAAGTCTGGCTCTCCAGCACTTAAAGCAATAACATTTCGCCCTAATGCTTTTAAATGACGGGCCTTTTGAGAAGCAGCAATTGTTGCAGAAGGTTTGATACGAGACAGTTTGTCGGCAATAAAAGCCATAATTTTAAATCCTTATATTATATCAACAAATGGTTATTGCTTTAAGGATATTCTATAAGAGATTATATTGTATGCAATAAAAAACTTCCAAAATACTCTTACACGGGCTTTATATTCTTCTTTTTTGAGATCTTTTACAAGATAATCTCTTCGTAGATTTTATGAAAGTTTTTGAGGAAGTATAAGAGAGGTTTGATAAATTGTGCAAAGGAGATAAGCAGTCTTTTATTTTAACAAGGTAAAATAATGCTTTATACAAAATAAAAAATCTTCGTCTTTACAGACGAAGATTTCTAAATAAAATATTGCAGAATTTAAACTTTAAAGTGCTGCAAGGTTACCAGCGGCAAATTTTCCTGAACGACGATCTTGAAGAACATCATAAGAGATTTTTTGCCCTTCATTAAGACTGTTTAGACCTGAACGCTCGACGGCAGAAATGTGTACAAATACATCTGCACTACCATCGCTAGGCTGAATGAATCCGAAACCTTTTGTTGTATTAAACCACTTAACTGTTCCTGTAGACATAGGAAACTCCTTAGAATATATAATTATATTGAGCATTGAAGCTTTCATTTCTTCAATACGGTTGTAGATCGAAATTAGGTGGGAGAAGTTTCGCCGAAAGTGCAGATTGCACAGGAAAGAAAGTCACGTAACCGAAAATTCGATGAAACCTCTATAAAAGTTTTTAGAACAAAAAGCAAGTCTTAATCAATTTTTATATAAAGAAAAAATAAGAAAACAGTGTACATTTTGCTAAGTAGAAAAAAATTCAACTAAAATAACTTTGTAGTGAACGTACCTCAAGGTGCCTTTTTTTGAGTGCTTTGATCGCTTCTACGACGGCTTCGGCTCCAGCTATTGTTGTATAATAGGGAACATTTTGCATGAGTGCTGCATAACGTAATGATTTTGAGTCTGAGATGGCACTGGCAGTGCTAGTTGTATTAAAAATTAATTGAATTTGGCGATTACGAATAGCGTCTTCAATATGGGGATGTCCCTCTAGAACTTTGTTGATTTTTTTTGCTTCAACGTGGTGTTCGGTGAGAAATTTTTGTGTTCCACTTGTGGCGACAACAGAAAAGCCAAGCTCAGTTAAACGTTTTACAGGATTTAAGATGCGTTTTTTATCTTCATCCCTTACAGAAACGAACAAAGTTCCCTCTTTAGGGAGTTTTACACCAGCTCCAAGTTGGGCTTTAGCAAAAGCAAGCGAAAATTCATAGTCAAGTCCCATAACTTCACCGGTTGAGCGCATTTCTGGACCAAGAAGTGTATCAACACCTGAAAAACGAGCAAAAGGAAATACTGCTTCCTTGACGGCAATATGTTGTTTTTTTTGCAAAGAAGGTAATCCACCATAAGCTTGAAGAGCATCATGAAGCGTTTCTCCTGCCATAATACGTGCAGCCATTTTAGCAATAGGGCGACCAATCGTTTTTGCAACAAATGGGACAGTACGTGAAGCACGGGGATTGACTTCTAAGACATAAATGGTGTCATCTTTTATAGCATATTGTACATTCATTAAGCCGCGAACATGAAGTGCTTGTGCTAATGCTTTGGTTTGGCGCTCTAATTCAGTAACTATTTTATTTGAGAGCGTATGGACTGGTAGAGAACATGCTGAATCACCAGAGTGGATACCAGCTTCTTCAATATGTTCCATAATACCAACGATTAGTGTTTCTTTGCCATCACATAAACAATCGACGTCTACTTCAATTGCTTCTGTTAAATAGGTATCAAAGAGAAGCGGATTTTTACCAAGCAATATATTGATTTGTCCTGTTGTGTCGTTAGGATAACGGACTTTGATATCTTCTGAAATTAATTCGGGGACACTCTCAAGTAAATAATTTTGTAAGCTACGTTCATCACGGATAATTTGCATAGCACGTCCTCCTAAAACATAAGAGGGACGTACAACCAAGGGGAAGCCTAGTTCGTGGGCAATGAGGCGCGCTTGTTCAATGGAGTGGGCAATACCATTTTGAGGTTGTGTTAAATTAAGTTTAAATAACAGTTTTTGAAAGCGATCTCTATCTTCTGCTAAGTCGATAGCGTCAGGTGAAGTACCTAGGATGGGGATGTTGTGTTTTTCTAGAGCGCTTGCCAATTTCAAGGGTGTTTGTCCGCCAAATTGGACGATGACTCCAACCAAATCTCCTTTTTCCTGTTCTGCTTCTAAAATAGCGATAACGTCTTCTGTTGTTAAAGATTCAAAGTAAAGGCGATCAGAGGTATCATAGTCGGTTGAAACTGTTTCAGGATTACAGTTAATCATAATCGCTTCAAATCCTGCATCACGCAGTGCAAAAGCAGCGTGGCAGCAACAGTAATCAAATTCAATACCTTGCCCAATGCGGTTTGGTCCACCGCCTAAAATAGCAATTTTTTTGCGTTCAGAAACGTGTGCTTCCGAGTGCTCTACACCTGCAAAGGGAACTTCATATGTTGAATACATATAGGCTGTAGGAGAAGAAAATTCAGCGGCACAAGTATCAATCCGTTTGAAGACGTGTTTAACATTCAGTGATTTGCGTAAAGCTGCGATATAATCGGGTTCTTTCCCTGTAAGGGAGGCTAATCGCGCATCTGAAAAGCCCATAGCTTTTAACATACGTAAGTTATCTGCGTCTTGGGGTAATCCATGAATGCGGATACGCTGCTCCATTTCAATGATGGAGGCTATTTGTTCTAAAAACCACGGATCAATTTTGCTAATTTGGTGAATCTCGTTTAAGGGTAAGCCTGTGCGCATGGCTTGAGCAATATAGCGTAGACGATCAGGGCTTGGTATGGCAATGGCGGAGCGTATAGAACTTTTTTCATCACCTTCAGCATGCTCTGGAATCACAATTTCATCAAGACCTGTAAGCCCTGTTTCAAGTCCACGGAGTGCTTTTTGTAACGATTCTTGAAAAGTACGTCCAATTGCCATGACTTCTCCTACAGATTTCATCGCAGTTGTGAGGACGGGTGATGAACCGGGAAATTTTTCAAACGCAAAACGAGGAATTTTTGTCACAATATAGTCAATAGAAGGTTCAAATGATGCTGGTGTTGCACCACCCGTGATATCATTTTTTAATTCATCAAGAGTATAACCAACAGCCAGTTTAGCCGCTACTTTAGCAATGGGAAACCCCGTTGCTTTTGAGGCAAGCGCTGAAGAGCGAGAAACACGCGGATTCATTTCAATAACAATGAGGCGCCCATTTTCAGGATTGACAGCAAACTGTACATTGGATCCCCCCGTTTCAACACCAATTTCACGCAAAACAGCAATCGAGGCATTGCGCATACATTGATATTCTTTATCGGTTAAGGTGAGAGCAGGTGCTACAGTGATCGAATCACCGGTATGAATCCCCATCGGATCAATGTTTTCAATAGAACAAACGATGATACAATTGTCGTTCTTATCACGAACAACTTCCATCTCATATTCTTTCCACCCTAAAACACTTTCTTCAATTAATACTTCTGTTGTTGGTGAAGCTTCAAGCCCACGTTCAATAATTTCATAGAATTCAGAGCGGTTATAAGCGATTCCACCACCAGTTCCACCAAGGGTGAATGAAGGACGAATAATAGCTGGAAGCCCAACAACATCAAGAGCTTGAACTGCTTTTGCTGTTGCATGAGCGATATAATGTTGTTTGCGATCAGCTTCGGTATGTCGCCAGTTGCGCTCAAGTTCTTCGAGTGCTTTGTCAAGCGCAGCACCAGAAAGCTTTGCTTTAAGTTCAGCACACGTTTTTGCGTGTTGTTGGCGATTTTCTTCTTTCAGTTCTGTTGCATTGGCTAACATAGAGCGTGGCGTTTCCAAACCGATTTTTGCCATCGCTTGGCGGAATAAAGCACGATCTTCAGCTTTATCAATAGCATCAGCATTGGCTCCTATCATTTCAACATGATAGCGGTCTAAAATACCCATACGCTTTAATGATAAAGCAGTATTGAGGGCTGTTTGTCCTCCCATAGTGGGTAAAAGGGCATCGGGACGCTCGTGGGCAATAATTTTGGCAACTATTTCAGGAGTAATGGGCTCTATATAAGTTGCATCAGCTAGATCTGGATCTGTCATAATCGTGGCAGGATTAGAATTTACCAAAATAATTCGGTAACCTTCTTCTTTTAATGCTTTACAGGCTTGAGTGCCTGAATAATCAAATTCACATGCCTGACCAATGATAATAGGTCCTGCTCCGATGATAAGAATAGATTTTATATCTGTGCGTTTGGGCATGACTTTTTCCTATGACAAATATCTATGTGCGATTGTTGCGGGCAAAATATTTCAGTTCTGAGGCTACAATCATTTTATAAGTTAAGTGACAAAGAAAGTAAGCATTAAAATACCTTTTCCATGCTTTTTTTCATAAAATTGAAGATAAATTTCCTTTTTGAGTTGAGTCATCTCGTCAGTCTATCAAAAGTATGACCTTTGATAAAAAAATAATAACAGTGCTCTAACAAATTAGAATATTCAAGCATACGTGGAGCATAAAAAGCCGGAACATCTTTCCAATCCATTGCCGGTATATTTTGTGTTTTATGACATTTTTTGCCTAAGAGAGCACGCGCTTTTTCTATTGCTTGTAAAACATAAGCCATTATTTATGGTTCAATGGGATTTCGTAAAATGAAGTGGAAAGCTTATCGTGTTGTTCTGTAAAATACTGCCGTTTAGAGCTGTGATATAAGGTATGAAAATTTACCACATTAAGGTATTTTTTGTTAGTATATGATAAAATTCAGGACAAGATTTGTCTGTAGAGAGCTTATGAAATAAACTATATCAAATGGTTTCAGTTGGAATCTGTTAGATAAATAGCAAGATTGTTGATAAATCAGCTCTGGTCGAAGTTTCTGTTTTAGGGTAGGGAACGTCAATCTATAGATGTGTCCGTTTCATAAAAGGATGAGAGTGTATTTTAATACAATGGCTAAGGAGATCATTTCAGAATGATTTTATTTGTTTTTAAAAGAGAGTGAATACTCTCCTTTTACTTTATGGATGATGTTCAAGACTTATTTAAAATATAAAGAAGGCTAAAATGCTGAACATTTCCCAAACAAGAGTATTCTGTTTGAAAGATGTATCAATAGGGAAACTTTTGGTGGCTAGGTCTCAAAAAGGGATTTGTCATATAGCGTTAGGAGATACTATAGAGCAATTATTACAGGAGTTTACGATACGCTTTGGTGATGCACAACAAGTTGTAGGTGATAATACATTTAAGAGAGAAGTTGCCCATATTATAGCCATGATAGAAACACCTAAGCTGGTAAAAAAATATAATTTTCCCTTAGATATAAATGGTACAGTTTTTCAACGACAAGTATGGGCAGTATTATGTGATATACCATGTGGTGAAACAATTTCCTATGAGATCTTAGCGTGCCGTATTGGTATGCCGAAAGCTTTTCGTGCCGTTGCTAATGCCTGTGCACGTAACGAATTGGCTGTTATCATTCCTTGTCATCGTGTTGTGCGTAAAAATGGTTTTATTTCAGGGTATCGTTGGGGGGACAAACGGAAACAGATTTTACTACAACGAGAACAAAATGGAGAAATTTAACTTTGTGTGATGGGCATTATAATTGTTACAGTTGTTCCTTTCATTTCTTTTGAAGTAATTTCAAGTTTTCCTTTGTGGAGTTCTAGCAAGGAGCGTGAAATGGCTAATCCAAGACCTGAGCCTGTATGAGACTTAGTAAGCTGATTTTCAACTTGTTCAAAAGGTTGCCCAAGTTTTTTAATTGCTGATTGGGGAATACCGACACCTGTATCTGTAATTTTAAAAATAAGGTTATTTTTTTTCTTGAAAGCGCAGACATCAATATTTCCGCCAGAAGGCGTAAATTTAACGGCATTAGAGATGAGATTAAGGAAAATCTGTTTCATTGCACGACCATCAACTTCAGCATGAAGTTCTGGGGTAATGTTTGTTGTAACAACAATATTTTTTTCTTGAGCTTGAGGCGTTAGTGTTCGTACTGCTTCACTAATGATGGGCTCAAGATCGGTATTTTTACAATCAAGCGTAAATCTTCCTGCTTCGATTTTTGACATATCAAGAATGTCATTGATAAGGGTTAGAAGATGGGTTCCTGAATTGTAAATATCATGCATATATTCCTTATAGCGTTGTGAGCCAAGAGGGCCAAAAGTTGATTGCAACATGATGTCTGAAAAACCAAGAATAGCATTCAGAGGCGTGCGCAATTCATGAGACATATTGGCTAAAAATTCTGATTTAGCCTTATTAGCACTTTCGGCGCGTTCTTTTTCTGCTTTCAAACTTTTATTAAGTTTTTCAACTTCTGTTGCGCGTTGTTGAGCACTCCCTCGCGCGCGCTTGAGTTCTTGAATGAAAGAGAAAAGACGCCTTTCACTGTCTTCAAATTTTTCCTGTTGTTGTTTAAGCTCAGAAATGTCAGTACCAATACAAACCAATCCTCCATCTTGGGTTCGTCGTTCGTTAATTTTGAGCCAACAACCATCTGCCGTTTGGCGAATACTGGTTAAGTTACCAGTACCATCATCTTTAAGGGGATATTCACTGAGTGCAGGGCGTGCCATGGCTTCGACGGTTGCACGTTGGATACCTGATTGGAGAATTTGTTTAGGAATAGCGGCATATTCGCAAAATTTGCTGTTGGACATGACTAAACGTCCTTCAGCATCCCACAAGACGAAAGATTCTGAAATGTTTTCAATCGCATCACGGATACGAAGGTCGGCTTGCGCTGTTTGTTCAGCCAATTGTTGCTGTTCACTAATATCGAAGGAAATACCAACCAAATGGGGTTCTTCTTCTTCAGTAACTTCGGCACGAATGCGCATCCATACATAATGACCATCAGCATGACGCATAGGAACGTTAATATCGATATGCTTTTTTTTACCGCTCATTAATTCCTGAGCAAGGTCAAAAAAATTCGCATCATTTGGATTGATAATGGCGCTAATTTGGGAAATTGAGAGCAATGCATCTTGAGGGACATAGCCGAGCATTTCGTACATTGCTCGTGACCAGTAGACGCGTCCACTTGCCATATTCCAATCCCATAGTCCACAGCGTCCACGCATCATTGCCATATCAATACGGTTTTGAATTTTTTCTGAAACAAGATCTGTTTTGCGTGCTCGTACAATTTGGTTGTAATAAGCATAAAGAAGAGCAAGGATAACGCCACTAGTTCCAATGAACATGGTTATATTTAACGAGAGAGCTTTCCGCCATTCCATGTAAATATGTTGCATTTTTTCACTGATGAATACCCCATATTGTCCATTTTCTGTTTGCTGAAAGGAAGCGAGAGCAGGAATATCTTTTCCTATTGTAATTTTCATGATTCCAGCATGTTTTCCTAGAGCTTGTAAAGTAATGCTTTCAGAGGTAAAATTCTGTAAGGGTTTTCCTAAGACAATCTCGGAACTTGATGAAGCTAGGACATTGCCTTTTTGATCGACAATAGCAATAACAGCGCTGGTTTTTATAAAACCTTTGTTACGAAAATTAGTCAGGATATTTTGTAAATGATTATGAGAAAGAGCAGCAGCTTTTCCTTGTCGAGTGGCGGCAAGTAAGTCACGGTCGATTGTATTGGTAATATGAGAAGCTAAGAGAGCGATGGTAGAATGCGTGTTTTTATCAATTGTGTTGCGCCAATCATAGATTGATAGGAAACGGATTGCTGCTAGTATAACAAGAAATGCAAGAATTACAAATGGGAGTGAACGTCGCAGCCAAGGTTCAATAAAAAGAAGTTTTTTATAGGCAGAACCAGAAAACAGATTGGTACGCTCTGTCCGCTCCTTGCGACTTTGAGCGCTTGATTTTGAATCAGCATACACCTCCCTTGGCGCATTATATGCGTCCAATTTAGCCATCTCGCGTTCCTTTAATTCTGGAATAATGTGATTTAAAAACTGCTTCGATATTCATAGTAACCCCATCGAGTGCAATGAATCAAAACAGGAGTCTTCTGTCCAGTCTTTTTTTAAAAAAAAATAATTTTACTTTTATGATTTTGGAATATGAAAAGAAAAAAGTACTTTAAACGTGATCTATAAACAGGCTTAGATTGCCTGTTTATAGATTTAATGATGATCGAATAGTTTATAGAATTTATTTTAAAAAATATTATAGCATATTGATTTAAAATAATTTTTTGTTTCAAGTAAGCAGACGGTTGATGATATCAGCAACATCGCTTGATAATTTTGGCGCAGCAGCAATCATTTTTAATTCAGTTTCAAGTTTTTGTTGTCGAATAGGTTCTAATTGTCGCCAAGAGCGCATCATTGTTAATAATCGTGAAGCAAGCTGTGGATTTTTTTTGTCAATTTCCAAAATAACTTGGCAAAGAAAATGATAAGATGCTCCATCCATCCTGTTAAAGCCCGTGAGATTGTTAGAGGCAAAAACACCGATTAGAGAACGTACACGATTAGGATTATCTTGTGAAAACAGCGGATGTTGCATGAGCTTTTGAACATTCTCGAGTGTTGATGTGCCAGCAACCATTGCTTGAATAGAAAACCATTTATCCATGACCAAAGGGTCATTCTGATAGCTGTTTTCAAAATCATTTAAGGCATTTTGTGCCTGCTCACTTTCATTAAAACGCTTCACGAGAACAGCGATACTCGCCATACGGTCAGTCATATTATCAGCTGTTGCATACTGTATAGCAGCTCGATTTGGATTGGCTTCAGCAATGGAAAGGTAATCCAGTATGATATTCTTTAATGCTCGCTTTCCAGCTTGTGCAGTGTTTGGTGAATAGGGCTCTTGGGTTTGCATTTGTCCATAGAATTTTGTTAAGAGCTCTTGATGAGTTTGTGCAAGTGAAACTAAAAACTGATTGCGGACATAATGAATACGATCTGGGTCAATATTTTTACCGATTGTATGAGCAAGCTCAACTTCACTAGGTAAATTTAAACAGAAGGCACGAAATTCAGGCTCTAAGGTTTCATCTGTTATAATCGTTTCAATCAGCTTTAGCAAAGCAGAAGGAAGTGTTGCTTTTTCTTGTGTTTTATCTTGAATGCTTTGAATCAAAGCTTGCGTCATTAAATGATTAAGAGATTGCCAGCGATTGATGTGATTGTCATCATGTTGTGCAAGAAAAATAAGTTCTCTTTCATTGAATGGAGTGTGTAGAATGATTGGTGCTGAAAAGTCTCGCAGCAGTGATAAAACGGGTTTTTCACGCAGTCCCTTTAATGTAAAGGTTTGGCTTTCCTTGGATAAAAGCATAACATCTGATTGAATATCTGTATCTGCTTCATAGGTGAGGTTTTCTCCATTAGGTCCTAGGAGTCCAAAAGCGATAGGGATAAACATGGGCTTTTTTGTTTTTTGTTGTGGGGTAACGGGAATATGTTGCTTTGCATGAATTGTTAAAACACCATCGCTATAATGACTATCGATTTCTACATTGGGTGTTCCTGCCTGTTCATACCATAGCATGAATTGGGAGAAGTCTTGACCAGACACTTCAGCAAAACAGGTAATAAAATCTTCAATTGTACAAGCTTGTCCATCATGACGTTGAAAATAAAGATCAGTGCCTTTACGAAAAAGAGTAGGACCTAAAATAGTCCGTATCATGCGAACAACTTCAGCACCTTTTTCATAAACAGTTGTTGTGTAAAAATTATTAATTTGGCTATATTGACGAGGACGCACAGGATGCGCAAGAGGTCCTGCATCTTCTGCAAATTGCGTTGCTTTTAATGCTTTTACATTTTCAATTCGCTGTAGGCTGCGTACATTTTGATCTGATGAAAATTCCTGATCACGATAAACAGTGAATCCTTCTTTTAAACAGAGTTGAAACCAATCGCGACAGGTAACACGATTACCGCTCCAATTATGGAAATATTCATGTGCAATGACACGTTCAACATTTCTATAATCCTGATCGGTTGCTGTTTCAGGATCGACAAGAACATATTTATCATTAAAAACGTTAAGGCCTTTGTTTTCCATTGCTCCCATATTAAAGTCGGAAACAGCAACAATATTGAAAACATCAAGATCATATTCGCGCCCAAAACATTGTTCATCCCAACGCATGGAACGTTTAAGAGCATCCATTGCATAGGTTGCGCGTTCGGTTTTTCCTTTTTCTACATAGATACCAAGCTCGATACGTCGTCCAGATACAGTTGTAAAATGGTCTTCTAACTTATCAAGATCTCCACCTACTAAAGCAAAGAGATAAGATGGTTTGGGATAAGGATCTTCCCAAATGGCAAAATGGCGATTATTTTCTAAAGTTCCTGTTTCCACCAGATTACCATTTGAAAGCAAGATTGGGATTGTTTGGGTATCTGCTTCAATTTTCACTCTATAGGTAGAAAGAACATCTGGGCGGTCGTAAAAATAAGTAATACGACGAAAACCTTCCGATTCGCATTGTGAGCAATAAACACCATTTGAAAGGTAAAGCCCCATAAGTTGGCGGTTGCTTTCAGGATTCAGTTCTGTAACCAATTTCAATGTAAAAGGAGCCGTTGGTGGCGTTGTAATTTCTAAACGTGAAGGCGTCACTTTATAAGTGTTTGGAGCTAATATCTCATCATTAATAGAAACGGAAATTAAAGTAAGATCATCACCAGAAAGAATAAGAGGTGTTAATTCTTTTGTATCGTGACGGGATTCAATAGACAATATGGCTGTAACATAGGTTTTTGTCGGTGCCAATTGGAAAGAAAGTTGTGTTTTAGGGATAACATAAGGGGTTGGTTGGTAGTCTTCCAAACGATAAATAGATGTTATTGGCTGTTTCATAGTTTTTTCCCATTTGTATTTTAAGAGTTAAAGAAGGGTGTGTTAATTTTAGAAGCAAGATAGGATTAAAGAATTACAAAAGGCTGTCGAGGCGATTTTTTACTTCTAAGAAGTCTATCCATGTAAGCTTCTTTTGACTAGGGGTTCTAAGAAGGTAAGCTGGGTGGAAAGTTGGCATAACAGGTATTTTTATATTATCCTCGCTTTCATAGATATGCCATTTCCCTCTTGTTCGGATAATCCCATTTTGAGATCCAGTAAGAAACTGTGCAGCAACACCTCCCAGAGCTATAAGAACACGAGGACGCGCTAAATAAATGTGCCGTTCAATAAAAGGGCGGCACAAGGCAACTTCTCTTGGTGTTGGTGTACGATTTCCTGGCGGACGCCAAGGAATAGTGTTGGCAATGTAAACATTATTTCTTGTTAAGCCAATTGATGCGAGGATTTTATTAAGCAACATCCCGGCTTTTCCCACAAAAGGAATTCCTTGTATATCCTCGTCTCGTCCTGGTGCTTCGCCTATAAGCATCAGGGGGCTTCCTGCTGTTCCATCTGAAAAACAGGTATTTTTTGCTGTCAATTTTAATGAACAGCCATTAAATGCAAGGAGAGCAGATTTTAATTCATCAAGTGTCTTTGCACTTTTTGCACTCTCTATAGCTGTGGATTCATTTTGTATAGTCCTAGAGTTATGCAGCTGATGATGATCTAATTTTACGGTTGGAGATGTTTTGGGAGATGCTTGTTGATTATGAGAAATGTTCACGACAGATATTAATTTTCTCTCTGAACAAGCAGACTGCTTAAAACGATCAATAGGGAAATCCGTCAGAACGGCATCCGCACCACTTTCTTTATAAAAGTTTAAGAGTTCTTCATAGGAAATTGAGCACGGCGTTTGATTTAACATTTTACTTTTTCTAATGATCTAGCGATTATAGATCAAACAAAATTATCCTTCAAGTTTTATTAAATGTATTCGCTAGCCATTAATGTATAAGAACGCTGATAGGATTCTCTCTTTTCACAAAAAAGGCAAATCGTAAAATGCGAATGTTCGCGATTATATACATCTTTAAATGTACAATTTGTTTAAATTGCGCTATTTCAACTTTTTAAACAGACTAAACGCATTCATAATAAAAGATTTTTTTACTGAATGCAAGTGGTGTTATAATATTTGTTATCATTATATTCTATATTTAATACTTAATGAAAGTGAATTTTGTAGTATTTTATTTATAAGATTAATTATAAATTTTATATTATTATATTTTTTTAATAACTTTTATTAAAAAAATTAAATATATTAATTGAAATATATAAATATTACTTTTATATAAGAAAATACTAAGACGTTATAAACTATTTTTACAATGGGTTAAAAGCAATGTGTGGATATATGCTTTTGCTTTTTTTACAGCTGAAATGAGAGGTTCATTTAATGCTAAATGCGCTGCAATAGCGCTTGAGAGAATGCAACCTGTTCCTCGCATTGTTCCTTTTAAACGTGGAGTAGAGATATTTATGACTTCAGTTTTGTCAATGAAGCTATCAATTGCAAGAGGACCTTCTGCATGTCCCCCCTTTACTAAAATAGAGCGAGCTCCCAATGACAAAAGTTTTTTTGCTTGTTGTATTGCTTGCTTATCATGAGATGCCAATGGACTGTGGCTAAGAAGAGCGAGTTCTTCTCTATTCGGTGTTAAAAGATCAACATGAGGAAGCAGTTTATCGATCATCGTGTCGATGATTGTTTCCGTTATTAGTTTTCCTCCTGATGAAGCGACAAGTACAGGGTCCAAAATAACTGGAACATGGGGATAGTCTTTGAGTACGTTACAGATTGCTGCTATAATTGCTTTTGTCCCCGTCATACCGATTTTTATTGCGCTTATTGGATTTGCTTCTAGGGCAGCACGCATTTGCGCAGCGACGAGGTCTCCACGCATTGGAATGATTTCGACAACGCGATTATCATCTTGTACGTTAACACAACTAATTGCTAAATTTGCTTTTATTTGAAAATGTGCAGAGGTTTCTATATCACGAACAATACCAGCACCTCCTGTTGGATCAGTGCCCGCAACAATAAGAATAGAAGGTATCAACGCCATGTTTGTGTCACTTTTATCCACTGCTGTACACGCTCTTCTGGTTTTTTATGGAGGATAATATCAGTCACAACAGCAGCACTATTTGCTCCTGCTTTTAAAACACCCACTGCGCGTTCTGGTGTTAAACCACCAATACCCACCAAAGGTAAAGCACCAATCCGCTTTCTCCATTGTTTGATTTTTTCTAGTCCTTGCGGCATCCATTTCATTTTTTTTAAGATTGTCGGATAAATAGGACCAAGTGCAATATACTCAGGATTAGCAGAGAGTGCGATATCCAATTCATGTTCATCATGTGTACTAAGACCAACTTTTATACCACTTTTACGAATTGCGTGAAGATCAGCATTGCTTAGGTCTTCTTGTCCCAGATGAATAAAATTACACTTTTCATCAATTGCTATTTCCCAATGATCATTAATAATTAATTGTGCTCCCAATTTATTGCATATGTTTTTTGCACGCTTAATATGTTGACGGATTATTTGTTGATTTTCATGTTTCATACGCAATTGTACGAGCTTGATACCAAGAGGAAGCAAACGTTCAATCCAATCAGCGTTATCAACGATGAGGTAAAATGGATCCAGTTTCATGAAAATACCGCTTTTCCAATGATTGGTGTTGAAGGGACTGCTACATTGCGTGCTTCGATCATGCCAGCTTTATATCCCATACGTCCTGCTTGAACAGCTTTAGAAAATGCTTCAGCCATCAAAACAGGATCAGCTGCTTTAGCAACTGCGGTATTAAGAAGGACCGCATCATAACCCAGTTCCATCGCAATGGCGGCATGTGATGGGCGTCCAATGCCGGCATCAATAACAAGAGTAGCATCAGGAAGGTAAGCACGGATAGAACGCAATCCATCAGTATTATGAGGTCCTTTGGCAGAACCAATAGGAGCACACCAAGGCATAATAACACGGCAACCAATGTCGAAAAGTTTTTCAGCAACAATGAGATCATCCGTTGTATAGGCAAAAATTTTGAAACCTTCATTGTTTAAAATTTGAGCAGCTTCGATTAAGGAAAAAATATTTGGCTGTAAGGTATCTGAATTACCGATAATTTCGAGTTTAATCCAAGCCGTTTTAAAAAGATCTCTTGCTAATTGGGCTGTGGTTACGGCCTCTTTAACAGTATAACAACCAGCAGTATTAGGAAGCACTGTTACCCCAAGTTCTTGAAGAAATTTCCAAAATTGTCCACCTTGTTTTCCACCTGCAGTTTCACGGCGCAAGGAAACAGTTACAATTTCCGTATTCGATTTATGAATAGCATCACGAAGGATTGCTGGTGAAGGATATTGCGCTGTACCTAATAGAAGACGGGAAGAGAATTGTCGTCCATAAAGATTCAGCATAATTTTAGCCTCCTTGCATTGGGCTTAAAATTTCAATTTTATCTCCTTCATGCAAGACAAATTGGCTTCGTGCATCTATGGGAACAACTTCAGCGTTAACAGCAGTTGCAAGCCAATTTCCTTCATATCCCAATTCTTCAAGCAAGAGACCGAGAGTCATAACTTCTGTTTGGACTGTTTCACCATTAACAAATATTTGCATGTTTTATTCCAATGCTAATTCCATTGCTCGTTTTGCCATTTCTGGAGACAACAGAAAACCATGTCTATAAAATCCATTAATAGAAATAAAGTTACCATCTTTATGCACAGAAGGGAAGTTATTAGGATAACATGGACGAACACCAACGCCAGATTCAATAATTTCTGCTTCAGCAAAAGCAGGATGTAAAGTATAAGCCGCGTTGAGCAGTTCCATCATTGATCTTACAGAGATTGCACCATCAAAGTCACTTTCAATCATCGTTGCACCAATCATAAAAATATTATCTTGTCGAGGTACAATGTAGAGAGGAAACCGTGGGTGAAGAAGACGAATTGGACGCGAAATTTTAATATCGGTGCAGCGCACGAGAAGCATTTCACCGCGTACGCCCCGTATATTTTTATCTTTTCCTAAACGTGCTATTCCTGTCGCATCAATAACAATATCAAATTTTTTTTCAGCCTTCTCTACATCAACAAAACAGGCTCCATTGTTGAGAAGCTTTTCTTTTAAAGCCATAAGTGCTTTGCGAGGATCAATATGGGCTTCATTTTCATAAAAGAGTGCACAGTTAAAACGTTCAGCAAGATCTGGTTCAAGATGAGCTATTTCTGTATTATCTACGGTTTTGTGATTATGCGTACGTACAGAAAATCGTTCAAGCTCTCCTCTATCTCGTGTAGGTGCAACCACTAAAGTGCCTTTTTGTATGACAAGGTTGGGGAGCGTTTTACGCCACCATTGTATAGCTTGTACACCAAGATCTTCAACAATTTGTTCTGCACTTTCCCTTTCACAGTAAGGTGCGAGCATTCCTCCTGCATACCAACTAGCACTTCCTATAGGTGAATGAGGGGGGGCTGATACAGTAACAGAAGCACCTTTTTGCTGTAACATAAAGGCAGCTGTTAAGCCGCCTACACCTGCACCTTTGATAAGAATGTTCTTCAACTATTTACTTTCTTTTTTTGAGGAGGAACAATTTCCATATAAAGGTCACCATTTTTCTGATATTTTTCGGCCATGGCGATCATACCTTCCCCTTTTGTTTTTCTTATTGCAGCTGCCTCACGAATATCATGGGAAATACGCATAGAACAGAATTTTGGTCCACACATGGAACAAAAATGCACTAATTTATGGGCTTCTTTAGGCATTGTCTCATCGTGAAAGGCACAGGCTGTTTCTGGATCAAGAGAAAGGTTAAATTGATCATGCCATCTAAAATCAAATCGTGCACGCGAAAGAGCATTATCGCGCAATTGTGCTCTAGGTAAACCTTTAGCAAGGTCAGCGGCATGAGCAGCAATTTTATAAGTGATCACACCAGTTTTTACGTCATTCCTATCGGGGAGTCCTAGGTGTTCTTTAGGTGTTACATAACACAACATAGCAGTTCCAAACCATCCAATCATAGCGGCACCAATTGCTGATGTAATATGGTCATAACCAGGAGCAATATCCGTTGTAAGAGGTCCCAAAGTATAAAAAGGCGCCTCATGACAAAGATCTAATTGTTGCTCCATATTTTCTTTAATTTTGTGCATTGGGACATGTCCTGGTCCTTCAATCATAACCTGTACATCCTTTTTCCAAGCAATTTTTGTCAATTCTCCCAAGGTTTTAAGCTCTGCAAATTGGGCCTCATCATTGGCATCGGCGATAGAGCCAGGGCGTAACCCATCTCCTAATGAAAGAGAGATATCATATGTTTTTGCAATATCACAAATTTCATCAAAATGTTCATAGAGAAAGCTTTCTTTGTGATGATGGAGACACCATTTTGCCATAATAGAACCGCCTCGTGAAACAATACCTGTTACACGATCAATGGTCATAGGAATAAATGATAATCTTAATCCTGCGTGAATGGTAAAATAATCAACACCTTGCTCTGCTTGCTCAATAAGGGTATCACGGAAAATATCCCATGTTAAGTTTTCGGCAATACCCTGTACTTTTTCGAGTGCTTGATACAGAGGAACAGTCCCGATGGGCACAGGAGAATTTCGAATAATCCATTCACGAATATTATGAATATTTCGACCTGTAGAAAGATCCATAACTGTATCTGCTCCCCAGCGAATGGCCCAAACCATTTTATCAACTTCTTCTTCCATAGATGAAGTTACTGCTGAATTGCCAATATTGGCATTAATTTTAACACGGAAATTACGCCCAATAATCATGGGTTCGCACTCTGGATGATTAATGTTTTGTGGAATAATGGCGCGTCCACAAGCAATTTCATTGCGAACAAATTCCGCAGTATAAATTTCTGGTATTGATCCAGCAAATGTTTCATTTGATGGTACATTCTGCCGTTCTTCTACTGCTAATCCTTCATTTTCTCGTATAGCCACATATTCCATTTCTTCGGTAATAATGCCTGCGCGTGCGTAAGCCATTTGTGTAATTGCTTTGCCATTTTTTGCTCGTAAAATAGAACGTTTTTGCTTAAAGGCTGGAGTAAGGTTTTTATCAGAAGTCAATCCATTATCTTCAGGTTTAACTAATCGTGCAGGATAAGTTTCAGTATCATCCCGCTTAGAGAGCCAAGGCAAGCTAATTGCTGGCAGGCCTTTTGTAATATCAATGATCATATCTTTATCTGTGTAGGGGCCAGAAGTATCGTAGACGTTTAAAGGTTTTTCACCACTGCCATCAGCCAGTGAAATTTCACGCAATGGTACGCGCACATCAGAAAAGAGAAGGCTCTGTTGATAAATTTTGCGTGAAGCGGGAAAGGGGCTACAACTGATTGATGGAGTATTTTTCTGCACAAACTTTTTCCTTATAGACACGAAGTTCAAAAATAGGTTGCGATGTTAATGGAGTTACGATGTAATGGAGATGTATTCAAATTATCAATCACGAGCATTCAGATGAATAGGGATAGTATTGCTTTGTAGCAAAGAAAACCCAATACAGCTCAAGAAAAGTTATTTTGAAAAACTGATACAATATCTATTCTAATATTTGCATGCCTCCTCCCACTTGAAGTATTTTTGTTAATACGAATATGGTTGGCTTAAATATCTATATTGTCAATCATAAAAATATATTTTAAACGATTTTGGTGTGTTTTTAAGAGTGAAAATAGATATTATGAAGTGATAAACTATGATATTGAAGCTTTTATAAACCAGAATAAAGTTAAAAACGGATTATCAGGGAAAAGTAGATAGTTTATGGCTTTGATTGAGATTTTTTTCATATTAAAATAATAACTCAGAATACCATAAGATCCTCTCATCATATATCTTTTCGTATAAAAATACTTCCTTGCACGTCATAAGTGGGAGCGTATGGGGCAAAGCACTTGAAGAAAGGAAGCCAAATGTCATTTAATGAACATTCTAAGAGTGAGGCTGTCAAAACGTGGGAGCCAACAAAATGTATGATGGATTCCACTTGTATCTTCAAAAGCTTAAAGCTGATGATCTATAATGGCTTGCTATTGTATCATTGACGTGCGCTGTCGTAAAATGAAAGGAGTATATTTTGAGCAATATTTCTTAAAAAGTGCGTAATATGCAATATCATTATATTTTGTTTGGGGCATTCTATTCTTCATGAGGGGGATGTTCCCATTAAGAATGCGATAAATAAAAGCGAGAAACAATACCTAATCTTTATTATAAAAATAATATTGCCTTGAATTAAGAAGAACACCAATAATTGCAAGATGTTATTTAGAATGATTTATTGTTCTTGCAAAAAAAATATACATATAATAATATATAGAGGGGGATATGCTAAGTGTGGGAGGGCAAAAGTTGGTTATGGGGCGTTTAATAAACAAGGATATTGTTCATAAAAATTGGGGGAGGGGCTGGGTTATGCTTTTTAATTTTTTCCGGATCGGATACAACCTTCAAATTTTGTGAAGGTGTGTGATATTTAATATTTCAAAGTATTTTATTTCCAGTTTAATGAAAGTGTGGAGCAAATGTCCATATTGAATATATTCTCTGTGATACATTTAGATTGAACAAAAGCTTATTCAAAAAAAACATTGGTGCTAATCTTGTGACACAATTTCAGAAATCAATTGAATAAAATAGAACAAAGTATCTGCATGTGGATAAAAACATAATGAAGCATGCAAAAAATTTGAAGCTAATTTTTAAAATTTTAATACAAATGATAGCCAAAAGATAGAATTTCTTTGTTTAAAATATATGGTATAAAATATCGACGAGATAGATTTAAACTATTGAAAAAAATAAAAAAAGATAATGTTTAAGTCAGAAATTTTCTATGTGGATGATAAGTTATTACATTCAGTAATGGTTATATGAAATCCATAATAAGAAAAATTTTGGAAGTATTTATAAATTTTGCAACAAGATGCAAGATGCAAGATTGAAAAAATAATTATATAACAACAGCAAAGCAACAAAACAAGATATTAAGTAACATCAGATGAGGTGTTACATTATACATTAGAAGAGAAAGCATTAAGACTAATGTTATGAAAAGCGTCTGGTGAATTTAGGTTATAAAATTGGAAGGAGTGAAGAGAGATAAAATGCGTAAATAAGGATGGTGCAGTGGTTATGATGTACCAATAAACAGCGGCAGCACATTTTAGTGCACAGAACGAGAAGTTGTTAGAAAAACTATGAAAATAATGGGGGATTTAAAATGTCTAATATCTATGATTGGTCTCTAAAGGCTGATGAAAATGCTTATTCAGATAGTATCATTAATTGGGCAGAAGGACAGCCGCCTAGTTCTGTTAATGATAGTGCAAGGGCGATGATGCAGCGCGTGCGCGAATATCTTGCAGATAATGGTGGATCTATTAATTCAAGCTTTATAGTAAATTTGGAAGATAAAACAACATTAATTACCTTAAAGACAGTTTCGCCTATAAAGAAATACAACAATGATATCGTCATACGTTTTAAAGCTTGTGGTGTAAATATTGGCGTGACAACAATAACTGTTAATAATATAGGAGAAAAGCTTATCTATAAAGCCACTGATACAGGGGTTATACCATTAGAAGGTGGAGAATTTCAAACAGATGGCATTTATGAAATGGTATACAATAATGGTGTTTTAATAAAAGAGCATGAGGGTTGGTATTTATTAAACCCTACACCACCAAAGATAGAAAGTTTCCCCTCTGGATTCATTGCAACATTTGCTATGCAAAATGTGCCAAATGGTTGGCTTTTATGTGATGGTAAGGCCTATAAGCGTGAAGATTATCCGCAGTTATTCGAGGCAATAGGTGATAAATGGGGAAAAGACAGCAATAAAACTTTTAAAGTTCCTGATTTTAGAGGCATGTTTTTACGCGGCTTTGATAATGGTCGGGGTTTAGATGGTGGTAGAAAGTTTGCAGATGAACAACAAGATAGCATAAAATCACATACGCATATTGGGAGTATTGAAAACGCAGGCGAGCATGCGCATAATTTTGAGTATCAAGGGGTAGGATGGCCCGTTGGTGATATTGGGAGACTCCCGAATCATTATACTTATAATGCAACCCTGAAAGGGAGAACAGCTTCTGCTGGTGCACATACACACAAGGTAACTCTTTCCCATACGGGTGAGGCAGAAACGCGCCCTGTTAATACAACCGTTGTCTATGCTATAAAATCATGAGTATGTTTAAGTAATAATAATCTATACACCTTGATAATTTTGTTAACGCGGAGCAATTCCGCGTTATTTTCTATGCATATGAAAAGGAAATCTATATTGTTAATAGAATACTTGAGAGCGTCAAAAAACAATTTTAAAATGATTGAAAGAAAGAGTTAAGGATATAATTTATTTTATAATTATATGATAACATAGGGAAAATGTGTAAAAATCATTTAAACTGTGCCGTGAAGAGATCTGGAGATATATTTTTTCATAAGGTGTTTTGATAGGGGAAGGTAATAAAATTATTCAACCTGAGGCATAAAAAAGTACAATATTTTTAGCGTTTTTTGTGCAAAAATAGCATACCCCTGTATGAGTTAATTCATCTTATAAAGATATTTCTCACCTTGTTGTCGATTTCATTTCTTTGCATTCCATGGTAGGAGGCTTTATCTGTAAATGATAGTTCCCCTTTGAGTGGAATCATCATTATGCTTATGAAGCAGAAGACAAACGCTATTTCTATACTCTCTCCTCATCCCTATATTCCGCATTGTTTTTGCATTAGGGGGCTTACAAAAAGCGTTATTGAGTTTATTTTAAAGTTTTTATTCAATAGGTTAATTCTTTGTGATATGCCAATAAACAATTTTTTAATAGAGAGAGAAAAGTAAAAATATCATTGTAAATCAATATTTATTTATACAAATAAGCTAAAGTATATGTATTATAAAGAAAACATTACCATTAAAGCTACAAATAAATCTTTTATGCAGGGGAGAAAGGTACTTGATTTCTATATGGTCCTTAGAAGATATAATAATACACCCGTTATTATAACAAAGGCATTTATATGTATTTCTTGAATCATTTTTATAAAGATAAAAGTGATAGAAAGAGTGGGAAAACGCATGTTTATGTTGTATAAATTTGTATGATATAACAGTTTGATAACAAAACAAAACTTCACATGTTTTTAGTTACGTAAAATCTTAAAAGATTTTAAACTGGTATTTTTTTCCAAAAATATCTTTAGGGTAATTGGTCTTCTTTTTTAATGACAGATGACAAAAAGGAGTTCATATGAAAATAAAAAAGATTCTTGAATATTTGCGTGTTTTATTTTGCTATGGACTTTAGTTTTTAGATTGAAGCCGATAGCCTAGAGATCTAATTTCATAGGAGGATGTCGTTTGAGGGAGTATAAAAGGGATATCTTCTTTAGGTAATTCAGAAACGTTTAAAGAACAATGATAAACATCGCGGAGATTTTGTGTTGTCAACACATTAGTTGCATTTCCTTCGCAATAAATCTCACCTTCCTTGAGCAAGATCATGTTATCTGCATAATGTGCCGCGAGATTGAGGTCATGAAGAACAGCAAGAACGCCGCCACCAGAATGAGCAAATTGTTTAGCAATATCCATAACGATGATTTGATGTTGAATATCGAGGCTAGCAATAGGTTCATCTAATATCATCCAGCGAGGAATCCCATTATGAACAGGTTTCCAGACTTGGCAAAGTACACGGGCAAGTTGTACTCTAGCTTGTTCTCCACCTGATAATTGGTGATAATACAGGTTGCCATAATCAGAAAGGTCAACGCACTCTAAAGCTTTCTGGATAAGATTTTGCAATTCGGCTTTGGCAATGCTAAATTGGTTTACAGAAAGACCAAGCCCTACAACTTCATGGACTAAGAATGGAAATACGAGCGTTGTTGATTGTGGTAGTACAGCGCGCATTTTTGCCATTACATGAGTTTTTGTTTGGCATACATTATAACCATTTAAGGTTATTTTTCCACTGTAAGGAATTTCACCACTCAGAGCTTTGATAAAAGTACTTTTTCCTGATCCATTAGGACCAATAATAATGGTAAAAGCACTACTTTTAGCTTGAAGATTAATGTGTTTAAGAATCTGCTTCTTTCCGCGCTGAACACAAATATTTGTCGCTTCAATCATGAAAAGTCTGTTCCTCGTTTGCATATAAGGATCCATAGAAAGAAAGGTGCACCAAAAAGTGCTGTTACAATCCCAATCGGCAATTCAGCGGGGGCAACAATTAAGCGTGCAAACATATCAGCAAAAATAAGTAATGCTGCTCCCAAGAGAGCAGAGCAAGGAATGAGATAGCGATGATCAGGACCTATGAGCTGACGTAAAATATGAGGAACAATAATACCAATAAAACCAATACCACCACTGACAGCAACAGCACTACCGCACATAAGAGCAACAAGGGGAATAGCAATATTTTTGACGCGTTGAATATGGAAACCAATATGGCCAGCAACAGCTTCTCCAAGAGCAAGGGCATTAAGTGCTCGTGATAAAAAGGGAGAGAAAAGAAGACCAATAACGATAAAAGGGAGAACAAGCCATACTTTCAACCATGTAGCGCCCGCAAGAGAGCCCAGACTCCAAAAAGTGATATCACGCAGTTGTTGGTCATTTGCGACAAAAATCAATGTTCCGACAACAGCACTGCTTAATGCACCAAGAGCAATACCAGCAAGCAGCATGGTTGCAATAGAGGTAAAGCTGTTATGCGTTGCTATTATGTAGAGAATAATCGTTGATAAAAGTCCACCAAAAAAAGCACCTATGATAACTTTATAAGGCTCTAGAAAAGGTGCAAAAGAAACAGGAAAAGCAATGCCGACAACAATTGCTAAGACTGCTCCAAGTCCAGCACCTGCTGATACACCTACAATTCCGGGATCTGCAAGAGGATTACGAAAAAGCCCTTGCATAAGAACACCGGAGACAGCTAAGGCTGCTCCAATCAATAATCCCAAGATAACACGGGGAAGCCTTATGTCGATGAGCACGAGGTAATCACGCGTTTTACTACTTACCGAAAAATCTTGTGTAAGTATCACATGGAGGAGATCAACGAAAGAAACCTTTGCTGCACCATTCAAGAGCCCACCAAAAATACTGAAAATAAGGAATATTATTAAGCTTAATAATAAAATTTTTCCCTGCTTTGAACGGTTTATTTTTTTACCTTCTTTTTCTTTAGGTAAATGCATCCTGGATGTACCGTCTACCATTTTTATCAGCTCTTACCGTTTTGATGTGCACCATAAAGTATCTCAATAAGCTCTCTTGATGCGTCTGCAGTACGTGGACCAAATCCCAAAAAATACATAGCATCCATCTGTTTTATGGCATGATTTTTCGCTGCAGTTGTTGCTTGAACTGCCGGTATGGCTAAAATCTTATCAATGCTGGTTGATCTTGCACCATGTTTTATAAGCAAAATAACATCAGGATCTGATTTCAATAATGCTTCGCCGTTGAGAAGTTTATATCCTTTATAATCGGTGATAGCATTGATAGCGCCTGAAAGTTTGATCATACTATCAGCTGCAGTACCTGTCCCAGATGCCATGACGCGTCCATTTTGCACAGAGAAAACAAAAAGAACACGCTTTGGTGTTGTTACTTTCGCCAAAAGCGCATCGTTGTCTAAAAAATTACGCTTCAATTTCTCAATTAACGCCGCGGCTTGCACTTCCCGATGAATGGCTTGACCAACGAGGCGAATCTTTTCTATCACATTTTCACGGGAGTAGTCTTCTGGTATGATCACCAGAGGTATTGATGTTTTTTTGAGAATATCAATTGTTGAAGCGGGACCACTTCCTTCAACAAGCAATATACCCTCTGGAGCAAGTGATAAAACCCCCTCAGGTGAAAGAGCACGCATATATCCAAGCACAGGAAGCTTGAGCGCTTCTTGTGGGTAGACGCTTGTACTATCACGGGCGACAAGTTGATCTTGGGCTCCCAATGCATAGACAATTTCTGTAAGTGCTCCGCCGATAGAAACAATTCGAGCATTTTCAGGAAAACGCGTTGCAGGTTCAGCAATTACTTGTTTAGAAAAACAAGTAAGAGAGAGCAGTAAACACGTAAGAAAAAGGTTTGATAACCTATGTAAAAGAGATATGAACATGTCTAACCTTATCTTATCTTAGTTACTGCTGTTTTCTTGGCATGATGGCAAACTATTCAATAAAGAACGCCAATCTTCACGTTCTTTTTGACCCTCCTTGCGTACGCCAAAAAATTGAATAACCATCTCATCATCTTTATCGAAAACTTCAAGTGAACTGACATAACCATCACGGGTAGGTTTGCGAACATGCCATACTCTAGCAATCCCAGACGTGAGTAAATGAAGGTCAAATCTTGGATCAAGAACATTAAGCCAAGGTCCCATTTGCTTAATATTTTTTACAGTCCCACTAAAAATTTGAATACACCCTTTATTCCCAACAAAACACATGATTGGCAGTTCTTGTTGTGCGACTTGGTTAAGCATCATTTCAACAGCATTTACCTGTAATTCATCGGCAAATTCATTACCAACATATTTTACAGCATGATGTCGATTAATTTTAAATTCGGAAATAATTTTGTGAAGTTGGTGTACATCTGTCATTTTCCGCCAACGATCCCGAAAACTCTCAATATCCAATTCTGTTATGTCACATTGGGCTGGGAGAGAAACGGGAAGAATGTTAAGAACAGGAGACTGATCTTCAAGAAGGAGCTTTTCAACAAGTTTATTCCACTCTTCCATATTTGTCATATCTTTAGAATAGACCTTTAAAATAGCAACGCCATGTTGATCAAAGAATTGCAGACTTTTTGTAGGTTTTCCAAGAATAACGACATCATATTCAAAACCGAACTTCCATTGTTTTGTAAAAATACGCAAATCAATTTCACCAAGTGTGATAGGAATATGTTCGTTTTGAACAATTTTTTCAAAGCGTCCCGTTATTTCGTGAACAGCATATTCATTGCGAGTTAAGACCATGACGGTTCCAAGTCGAGGTGCATTTTCCAAGAGAGTAGCAACATCAGTTTGTAGCCTTTTTGCTTTTCCAATGGTACAATAAGCCGCAATAAGCTCCGCTTCAGATATACCAATCGAAACCGCAAAATCGCGGTTTCGCATTTCTTTTTTTTCTTCACGCAAACGAAGAATCATTTCAGCTGTATGTGCCATGAATTTACCTTATGTTACTTAACTCAAAAACTAACTTTCAAATTTTACAATTCCAAGGCAATAAATTAAATTCTTTTAAGAGTTCAATCTATCACAAAATAACACTCTATCGTCAACAGCTGAGCAATCAAAAAACGATAAAACAGAAAGAATTAAAACTTTTCTACCAAATCTTTGTAATTTTAAAGATGTTGAAAATAGAAACACAATAATTAATCCTTTTATCAATACGATTTTATTGACCGAATAATTAACAGAAGTGACTAAAACTTTTGTACAAACGACACCTTAAAGTTACGACCAGGCTGGCTATAATAATCTTTTGGTGTTGAACTTTTACCTGAAGGAAGTTCAGATACATTCCAATATTTTGTATTGAAAAGATTATAAACACCGGCTCTTAGAATAGGTCCCGTTTCACCGAATGGTTTCCACCACCCTGTCATATCAACGACATGATATCCTGGAATTTTTTGGTAATCAGATTCTCCGGCTACTTTGTCACGTTTAGCTGCCAAAGTAAGGATAATATCGCTTCCCCAAACTTCTTTTGCATATCCTAATCCGATAACTGCTTTCAAAGGAGGAATTGAGTTAAGATACTCCTTTTTATCAAGATCTTTTCCTTGTGAATAAGCAAGAGCAACATTGCTATGAAAACCATTTTTAAGAACTAAATGAGCTTTTGTCTCAACACCAAAAATTTGCACGTGAAAACGATTCATGTAATGCCGACGCGCAAATCTAAATTCCTCTGATGGCCCTCTATCCTCAGTATCTATGAAATTCTTATATTGATTGAAAAAGGCATTGAAGGAACCACCGAAATTTACATTTCCATACCGTAGACCAACATCATACCCATTGCTTGTTTCTGGTTGAAGATCAGGATTCCCTTTCACGTAATAAGCAGAAGGTTTGATATAAGAGACGTAAAGTTCTGAAATACGTGGTGCACGAAAAGCCTGTGCCCACTGAGCATAGAGCGTTACTTGATTACGAACATCCCACTCCACGCGTAATTTAGGAGAAAAGCGTGAACCACTTCTTTCTGGAGGGAATTTATCAGAAATCAGTGCTTTCTCATAAGAAGGTGTTTTCTGAGGAACATATTTGTACCAATCATACCGGATTCCCGGTGTTACACGAAAACGATCATCAACCAACCCAATTTCATCTTCAAAAACAAAACCTAAATTGTAACCATTTGTGTCTGGTGAATCTGATCGATTAGCAGGAACAAAAAGACATCCCCGAGCGTATTCTTTTATATGACAATTGTCTTTACCTAACAAATAGTGATGAAATTTAGATGACGAAACATTCATTACAAACTTTAACGTATGGTTTATAGTGCCAAAATCCACTTTTTTAAGGGCATCAGCATTGAAACCATAATTGATATTACGCAAGAAATTATCTCTCAAATAATCCCCTTTGGGAGCTGAAACACGAACGCCTGTCATAACGTAACGACTTGATTGCCTTTGCCAATAAAGCTGCCCATTAAACGCATCAAGAACTGCATCACCATTACCATTATAATTATAAGAAAGAGAAAAGCGCTCACGAAGTTTATTATCCTGCTCATAAACGGAACCTGGAGCGTATCTTTTAGACGAATTTAATTCATGTGTGTTACTATTATGACCAAAACGCTCTGCGGTAAAACCAAGGCGGTGATTATCACTCAAATATTGATGAATTTTAAAAAGCAAGTTATTTTTATCAAAGTGAGAAGGGTTTTTGCGCGTGCGTTCCTCATACCCTTCTACTGTTCCCATATTTTTGCGCTCATGACCTTCTACATAAGATCCTTGAAAAAGTAAAAATGTCCGGTAATTACGCACAGCAAAAGCTTGATCGATGCGCCAGCTGTTATCAACAGAATTATAACCACCTTTTATAAGGCTTCCCCAATTCTTTTCTTCCACGATCAGGTCTTCAGGATCAAGGGTACGCAACGCAATGATTCCCCCTAAGGCGCCAGAACCATAAAGACTAGAATCTGATCCTTGAATAGTATCAAACGTAGAAAGAGCATTGAAATCAAAAGTTGTGTTTCCACCTCCACCACGGAATATATCATTAAACCATGGAAGAGAAATACCATCCATTGTCGTAAGAACACGGTTTGCATCTAAACCCCGAATAACGAAACTGTTATTTTCTGAGTTATAGGATACGGAAGGATTAAGACGACTCACATCATAAACATCAGTTATTTGTCTTTCATCAATATTCTTGTTGGTCTTACGATCAGTCAGAATGGTTATTGAATTTGAAGCATCTTCTATTTTTTTTCCTTTAATAAGGATTGGTTTGAGTTCAGTGACAGCACTTCCATCTTTATTTTGTGCAAAAACAAATGAAGGTATACAGACCGATAATGCACTTAAAATTACACAGCTTTTATAGATATTTTTTCGTCTTATTTGCATAACACATCATAACCCTTTTAAACATCCCCTCTCTGTTTTGAAATTTTTTAATACAAAAAGGCTGGACTCACTGATTAAAACTTGCCAGCCAAGTAGGAATGATTTTGACAACGGCACAAAATCATTAGAAGACCATATTAAACATGACAAAATCAGTCAAGAAAAAAGTTGCAATTTCAAAATAGCCTGTTTTAATGAGATTGAACACCAATATTAAGCTTAAAATAGTGGCAGAAGAAACGATGAATTTTGCAAATACGAAACAATTATTAACTCTTTGGATTGGTGCATTTATTGGGGCTTTCTTTTTGCATGTATTATTGGTAGCACAGTTTTATTTTCAAAGTACTGGTATAAGTAATGGTTTGCTCTCGTCGGAGATTATGCTGACTTTTATGCAAGAAACTGTATATCCGGATGTTGATACAGACTTGCCAGATATTCATAGAGAGTTGGATATTAATACAGAGCAAGAAGTATTACAGTCTGATCTCCTAGAGCAGGAGTCAGAAGGATTGGAATCCGTGGATGAAGTTCAATCGGAAGAACCTCAGCATATAGTAGAACAAGATGACTTAAAGCCTTTGGAAGAACCCCTACCTCAAAAAGTGGAGCATAAAGCGTTTATCAAAAAAACAATACCGATGCCAAAGGCTGTAGTAAAGCGCTCCAATGCAAAGGCGGTACGTTCTTCTTCCATCAACAAGGGTGGCGGTACAGCAGGGCTTGAAGATATGTTGTTAATGGAGTGGTTAGCAAAGGTACAGTCACAATTAGAAAGGCAAAAAAATTATATTGTGGGACAGCGCACCAATCGTACAAAAGGAACGGTGAAGTTAGAATTTATGGTGCATGAGCAGGGGAGTATTTTTTCTAGTCGTGTAGCAGTCTCTGCTGGTGACCCGGAACTTGATCGATTAGCGATGGCAGCCCTTCGACGCGTTGGTTCTTTTCCACCACCACCACCATCAAAAGTGAATAAAACAATTAGAGTATCCCTAATATTTAGCTGATTTTTTATGCGGGGCGCTTTTCTTATAATATATTGATTTATAATGATTATTTATAATTTTAATGAAAGTTCAAATACAATTTATTCGAATTTTTTTGATGTTGAATCAATCAAAACCATCCGCTTACGTATGATACAAGTTGAGGAGGAGCATGGATAAAAAACTTCTAAGAAGCAGTGAATATACTTCTTATGAGTGCTCTAAATGAAAGGGCTTTTGCATCATTGGGAGTTAAGGGATGATAGAGCTATAGCTTTTATTAATTAAAGGTCTAATCGATTTTTATACCATTCGTGAGAGGATTTTCGTAAGTACTTTTCAGATACACCGTTGTGAAATGGACTTAGAAACATTAAAATAAAACAATAATATAAATAAGAAAAACATACTATTTGGGGATACTCTGTTTTGTGTGAAGGATGTGAGCTTATATGTAAAAATAAGAAAAAAAAGCAAAGCTTCATCTTCATCATTAAAAGATATTGACATATTTAAAAGTCGTAGAACCGAATGAAAAGGGAAGGGGCAGAAGAGAATTGTTTGTCTTTAAGGCTTTCTAACTCAATGAGTCTGTCTTTCTGTTATCAGAGATAATCCAAACGATATATATAATAACGTACTCTTATTTGTTATAGAAATGTTATAAGCAGGAAAAAATAGTCTTAAAAGATGCTGTTTCACAAGATTTGAATATTGACTAATAAGCAACAGTAAAAGGATGAGCTATTTGTTTCACTCTTCTCTTATATTTGTAATCTCTATGATATTGTCGTCTATGTTGAGAAGAAATGAATTATTTGTACTACCTGTTGATTTATAATGATAATTCATCATTTTGTATTTAAAATAAAAGACCCAAATAGCGTAGGGTTTCCTCATTTCGAATTTATTAATACTGAATCAATTAAAATTACTTTCTTATACGTCCTAAGAAAGTGGGTATGGTACTATTTAAAAAGGAATAAAAACACTTCTTATCAACGCTTTCAAATGCTATTTGGGAAGTTAAGGCATATTATTTCCGTCGACCAGAAAGCAAGTCGGTTTTTATATCTATTTTCCCAGTGAGTCTTGCTTTGTAGACACCATAATTTTCCATGACACGCATCACGTAATTACGTGTTTCTGTATAAGGAATACGTTCAATCCAATCAATGACGTTATCGAGAGATTGACCTCGAGGATCGCCATAACGTTTTATCCATTCATTGACTCGACGGGGACCCGCATTATAGCCAATAAGAGTTAGTATATAGGATCCATTAAAACGTTCTAATTGTTCATTGAGAAAATGAGCACCTAATGTTGCATTATAATGAGCATCACTGCTAAATTTTTTAGGAGACCATGCGATTGAGTATTTTTTTGCCAGTGCTTTTGCTGTTGTAGGAAGCAATTGGAGTATACCTTGTGCACCTGCTTTTGATATGGCTGTTGGATTAAATTCGCTTTCTTGGCGTGCAATGGCATAGATAAGCGATTTTTCTTCTACAGAAATATTAGCAGAAGCTGGTATAGCTCCCAGAGGATGAGAGAGTGCACCGACATTTTTCCCCTGAAAAACAGCCATTTTTCCAATTTTGAGGCTGGTATAATAGTCTCCATTTTTTTCTGCCATAACAGCCAGAAGAGCTAATTCACCGGGGCTTTCTATTTTTTTTCCGAGCTCTCTATAAAAAATTTTAGCAAAATCAGCATAGCCGGCTGCTTCAAGACGTTGAATTGCTTTGATCGCTTTTCGTGCACTAAAATGTTGTCGCTCAGCGGTTGTTGGTTTGGGAAAGAAAACTTTAAGCTTTTTTTGGTTGAGTCGTGCAGCGGCTAATTGACCATAGTAAGTTGCACCAAAATGAGCTGCGCGATGAAAGTATTGCTGGGCATTTTGATGTTCTTTTAGCGCTTCTGCTGTTCGTCCCATCCAGTAATATCCACGTGATGCATAAAAAGGTAAAGAAGAGAGTTGAGGAATACGTGAAAAATGCTGCATTGCTAATTTAGGGTTATGAAGAAACCGTAGTGCATACCATCCTGCATGAAACTCAGCATCGATGGCTAATGCAGATGTTATACCAGTGTGCATTGCAACGAGTTGATAAGCAATTTTTGGTTTGTTTAAATCGAGCATTTCACGAGAAAGGGCGCGTTGTTCTTTCCACAATGAATGAGGGTTCATAAGGCGAAATGCATCTTTTGATGTTTTCATCATGAGTGCTGCGGCCGCATCATATTGCTCTGTTCGTCGAAGATGGCGTATTCGAGCAAACTGAAAAAGAGGATCTTTTTGCCATGATCTCTCTACAGCTTTTAATTTTTGTGTAGCTCTAGGATCATTTTTTTCAACGGCCACAAAAGCATTAAAAAGAGATTGAGCATGGGCTAATTTTGCAACGCGTGCTGCTGAATCAAAACGATGTGCATACAGCATAAACTGCATGCGTTTCAAATGATCAATAGGTTTTAATGTAGCGCTTGCATTTTTAAGAACAAATACTTCTTCTTTTGCATTAAGCTGTGTTTTATGCCACCATGGCGCAATAACGTGTTGAGCACGAGTGGTTTGTCCCGTTGCGATAAGTGCTTTAGCGAAAAGAGCCATCCCTTGTGCTGTTTGGGGCGGGTGATGAGAAAATTTTTGGATGATTGCGCGTGTGACGTTGGTTTCGTTAAGAAAAGCACGTTCAGCATTGCGTTGCATCGTTTCTATACCTGGCCATCCTTTTAGCATGTTGATTGCATTAAATATTTCAGAACTGGATATATTAGCTTGGTTTGACACCCCCAGCGCCCATGTCAAAATATGACGATCAAGGCTATGTTTTTCCATTGAATTACGAAGATTTATTGTTTTTGCAATATTGTTGTTTGCTAGTGCATCTAGCCCAGTTTTCAGTTGCTGAAGTGTAGCAGTATTGTGTGATGTTGTGTGTGTCTGTTGAAGAGATTCTTGAGCTTCTTTTGCGGTAAAGGGAGTAGGGCGAACCAAAGGGATTGGTACTTTCCCTTGCAAAAGGGGTGTTTGCGCGTATGCACTTGAAAATAAAATTCTTATTGCCAGTATAAGGGCAGTAAAGGTTGATACGAAAAGAGAGGTGGAAAATACACGCATAGAGAAAAGACCTTGAGACCTTGCTTTTTGTAAAAACTTAAGGATTTATAGAACACAAGCATGAAAAACGCGTTAATATAGACGGCTTATTTTAAAGAAATGTTCAACATTTAAGGAGGGACATTTTCATCTTATGGGGGCTTTTTTTGAAATTCATCTTGCTTCAATGATAGAGCAAGATTATGCTCTATTTAAAATTTATAAAAGGCGATTATTAAAAAAATAAAAGCAAACATTATAGGGAGTTTGTCATGCTCAAGGGAGCTATAACTGCGCTTATCACACCGTTTGATAACAAGGGCGCAATTGATGAGAAGGCGTTTTGTGATTTTGTTGAATGGCAGATCACACAAGGGATTAACGGTGTAAGCCCTGTTGGGACAACAGGTGAATCAGCAACGTTAAGTCATGAAGAACATAAGCGGATTATAGAATTGTGTGTTGAGCAGGTTGCAAAGCGTGTTCCTGTTGTTGCTGGAGCGGGATCAAATAGCACAAGCGAGGCTGTAGAGCTTGCACAATACGCGCAAAAAGCTGGCGCAGATGCAGTTTTGGTTGTCACTCCCTATTATAATAGACCAAATCAATCTGGCTTATATAAGCATTTTTCTTCCATTGCCAAAGCTGTTTCTATTCCGATTATAATTTATAATATTCCTGGTCGTTCTATTATCGATATGGCTGTAGAAACGATGAAAGACCTTTATCAAGATTTTAACAATATCATTGGTGTTAAGGATGCAACGAGCAGAATTGAGCGCGTTAGTGAACAAAGTGAAAAGTGTGGAAAAGATTTTGTGCAGCTTTCCGGTGATGATTGTACGGCGTTAGGTTTTAATGCACATGGAGGTATGGGGTGTATTTCAGTTTCCTCCAATGTTGCTCCGAAGCTTTGTGCAGAACTTCAAGCAGCTTGTTTTCGTGGTGATTATAAAACAGCACGAGAATTAAATGATCGCTTGATGCCTCTTAATCGTGCTGTGTTTATTGAACCTAGTCCAGCAGGTATTAAATATGCTGCTGCAAAATTAGGATTTTGTGGTGATACTGTGCGTTCTCCTATTGTTCCATTAACAGAAAGAACAAAGAAGATTATTGATGCAGCCCTCAGTCATGCTGGTCTTTTAAAAGCATAAAATGATATTGACAAAGCCATGAATAAAAAAAAGAACGCGCCCGTACGGAAAATAATTGCTGACAATCGTAAAGCACGTTTTAATTTTGAAATCCTTAATAATCTTGAGGCTGGTCTTGTCCTTCAGGGAGCGGAAGTGAAGTCCTTACGTTCTAATCATGCCAATATTGCTGAAAGCTATGCGAGTTTTGAGAATGGGGAATTGTGGTTAGTAAACAGCTATATTCCTGAATATACGCAGGCTAATCGTTTTAATCATGAACCACGACGTTTGCGCAAATTATTACTTTCAAAACGTGAGATGGCACGTTTTTTTAATGCAACGTCTCGTGAAGGAATGACACTTGTTCCTCTCAAACTTTATTTTAATGAACGAGGGCGCGTTAAGTTGGAGATCGCTCTAGCGCGGGGGAAAAAGCTTCATGATAAGCGCGAAACGGAAAAAAAACGTGATTGGGGACGTGAGAAAGCAAGACTTTTAAAAAGGTATGGCTAATGGATGCGATCTAGATATTCTTTATTCATAGCGCTGTTTAAAACAGTTTTAGCATTGATCTAAGTATGTTTTTGCTGCTTGAAAGATTTGATGAAACATGGCGTCTGTCAAACGTCCAGTATTTGTATTATAACGAGAACAGTGATAGCTCGAAAAGATGCGTAATCTGCCGATGTTATTGATTTCGCCGTGTCCAAAAGGGTGAGCTAAAACTTTTGCATTAAGGGCACGTATCGTTGAATGGTGCGCAATGGTGCCTAAGGTAATAACGGCTTTAAGTTTGGGAAGATTTGTTAAAAGAGGTGAGAAGAAATAGCGGCACGTGTTAATTTCTGCACCGGTGGGTTTATTTTCTGGTGGAACACAACGAACAGAGTTAACAATTGCTGCATCAATAAGTTCAAGAGTATCGTCTGCTCTTTCTTCAAAGGTTCCTTGGGCAAAACCAAACTTTTTTAAAGTTGAATAAAGTAAGTGCCCAGCATAATCACCAGTAAATGGACGTCCAGTTCGATTTGCTCCGCGTAATCCAGGAGCAAGCCCAACAATAAGAAGGCGTGTTGTATCTGGCCCTTTATAAGGAAAGAATGGGCGCACCGGTGCGTTATACCAACTTGGTTCTTTTACACGCCAGCCAGCGATAAATTGATGAAGCCTCGGACATAAATTGCAATTTTGGGGTGGTTCTGGGCACAGTGATGTTAATTGGCTATTCATGGTGTTAGGCATCAATCGTTTTTCTATTTTGTGAGTCTTTATATAGCGTATATGACGGGTTATGTTTTGATAAACAATCTATAATGAATATAAATAAACTTTTTTAGAAGAAAGTTTAATATAAACTTATTGCTCATTATTGTGTAAAGAGAGGTCATCTTTCAGTAATTTATTCGATGAATAAGAGTGCGATACACATGATGTTCAAAGAAAAAAGTTTTCTCTTTAGATAAAGATATTATCATAAAAAGTATGTATAAGACTGCTGTTATTGCAAAGGGTTTAAACAGCAGGTATTCCTTTTAAAAGGATAAGGACTCCAGACAAGTCTTTTGTCAAGAAAGACCTCCCTTTGTTTGAAGTCAATCTATTGGAATGCTTTTAAAAGAAATTTTGATAACGAGCATGAATAGGTTATACATTTTTAAATTTTCCAAGAATTTTTTTAAATAAGTTCTTTAATCAAAAAATATAAAAGTTTGTGTTGTTTTTCTTGTGTTTTATTTTGATTATTGTATATACTCCTTTATCCGCTATTAAATTTTTTTATTTGAGAAAGAGGCATAAATGGCCCGCGTAACGGTAGAAGATTGTATTGATAAAGTTGACAACCGCTTTGAATTGGTACTTTTAGCAGGTCATCGGGCGCGTCAGATTTCACAAGGAGCGCAGATTACGGTTGATCGTGATAATGATAAAAATCCAGTTGTTGCTTTGCGTGAAATAGCAGAAGAAACATTGTCGCCTGCTGATTTAAAGGAAGACCTTATTCATTCGTTGCAAAAGCATGTGGAAGTAGATGAGCCAGAAATGGCAAGTGAATTTATTACCCATTCAGGTGAAGCTGAAAGTGTTTTTAATACGTCGTCGCAAGAAGAAGGTACTTCATTTGATCATATGTCAGAAGAAGAGCTTTTAGCGGGTATTGAAGGTTTGGTTGTTCCAGAAAAAAGTGACGATTATTAATTGCAGCAATTTATGTTACAGGAGTAAAGATACCTTGTCATGTAAGGAGCAATTATTTTTCTTGTCTTTTATTGATAGGACATGTTCAATAAAGATTAGAGGTGTGAAAAGATAAAGGATATGCTCGTATGATGCGTCAGTGTGAGCTTGTTGGACGTGTTCAACGTTACAAGTCTGACGTAGATGAGGCTCTTTTAAACAGGGCCTATGATTATGCAATGAAAAAGCATGCACATCAAAAGCGTGCATCAGGTGATCTTTATTTTTCTCATCCTTTAGAAGTTGCTGCTATTTTGACAGATATGCGGTTGGACGAGGCAACGATTGCTGTTGCTCTTTTGCATGATACAATTGAAGATACAAGCGCTACACGAGCAGAAATTGATCAGCTTTTTGGTTCTGAAATTGGGAAGTTGGTTGAAGGGCTTACAAAGCTTAATAAGCTTGATCTTGTATCAAAGAAAGCCGTACAAGCAGAAAATCTTCGTAAACTTCTTATTGCTATTTCTGATGATGTTCGTGTTCTTTTAGTCAAACTTGCTGATCGTCTTCATAATATGCGTACCCTTGGTGTTATGCGTGATGATAAACGTCGGCGAATTGCTGAAGAGACGATGGATATCTATGCGCCACTTGCAGGTCGTATGGGTATGCAGGATATGCGTGAGGAATTAGAGGATCTCTCTTTCTTTTATTTAAATCCAGAAGGTTATCGTACGATTACCAATCGACTTTCTGAATTATTGAAACACAACCGTGATTTGCTTTCCACAATTGAAAATGAATTGACAAAACTTTTTTTGGAAAATGGCATTAAAGCAGATGTTAAAAGCCGTCAGAAAAAATCTTATTCAGTTTTTCGCAAAATGGAAAGTAAAGCATTATCTTTTGAACAATTATCGGATATTTTTGGATTTCGTGTGATTGTTGAGTCCGTGAATGATTGTTATCGTGCTCTTGGTGTCATTCATACGACATGGCCAATGGTTCCTGGTCGTTTCAAAGATTATATCTCTATACCAAAGCAAAATGATTATCGTTCTATTCATACAACAATTGTTGGCCCTTCAAGACAACGTGTTGAGTTGCAAATTAGAACGGCTGCTATGGATGAAGTTGCTGAATATGGGGTTGCTGCTCATTCCATCTATAAAGAGCATGGTTCCAATTATTCGACTGTGAAGTTATCAAGTGAAACGAATGCCTATGCATGGTTGCGTCAAACGATACAATCTTTGTCTGATGGAGATAATCCAGAAGAGTTTTTAGAACATACAAAACTTGAGCTTTTTCAAGACCAAGTTTTTTGTTTTACGCCGAAAGGTCGATTAATTGCTTTTCCTAAAGGAGCTACGCCTATTGATTTTGCTTATGCCGTCCATACAGACATCGGTGATTCTTGTGTGGGTGTAAAAATCAATGGTCGTATTATGCCTTTAATGACCAAATTAAAAAATGGTGATGAGGTTGATATTATTCGCTCACACGCTCAAATTCCGCCAGCAGCATGGGAATTTCTTGTTGTCACGGGTAAAGCACGTTCAGCTATTCGACGAGCAAGTCGTGCAGCGGTACGTAAACAATATTCGGGTTTAGGATATCGTATTCTCGAGCGTTCATTTGAATATATGGGAAAGCAATTTTCAAAAGACCTTTTGAAGAAAGTTTTGCCACGTTTAGCACGTAAAGATGTAGAGGATGTATTGGCTGCTGTTGGGCGTGGAGAGCTGTTTTCCGCTGATGTGATTAAAGCGGTTTATCCTGATTATCAAGATCACCGTGTGGTACAAAAGTCATCTTTTAGGCCTGGGGAAGAAGGTTGGTTTAATATTGAAAATGCTCAAGGTATGATTTTTAAAGTTCCAGAAAATGAGAAGAATGCAAAGGTCGAGAATCATCAATCTAAAGCATTGCCTATTAGAGGAACCCGTGGAGATATACCCGTACGTTTTTCACCGGAAGGAGCAGTACCTGGAGATCGGATTGTTGGTATTATGCAGCCAGGAGCTGGGATCGTTATTTATCCAATACAGTCTTCAGCTTTGATGGCGTATGATGATCAGCCAGAACGATGGATTGATGTCCGCTGGGATATTGATGCCCAAATGAATGAACGTTTTCCTGCACGGATGGATATTTTAGTTGTAAATAGTCCAGGTTCTCTGGCTGAAATTACACAAATAATTTCTGCTAACGATGCCAATATCCAAAATTTATCTTTTATCCGTACAGCACCAGATTTTACAGAAATTATGATTGATTTGGAAGTGTGGGATTTAAAACATTTGAATCGTATTTTTTCTCAGTTAAAAAAGGCAGGTTCAGTAAGTACAGTACGGCGGGTTCATGGATAAAAAGAAAGATTTTGCAATGAAGACACAGGATGTCATTGATATTTTTAAACAAGCAGATGCTATTCTAGAAGGGCATTTTATTTTAACATCGGGGCGCCATAGTGCGACTTATATGCAAAAAGCGAAAGTATTCATGCATGCTGACTTGACGGAAAAGTTATGTCGTGGATTGGCTGAAAAAATCAAAAAATCTATCGAGGGAAAAATTGACTATGTTGTTGGTCCCGCAATTGGCGGTCTTATTCCTTCCTATGAAACTTCACGTCACCTTGGTGTTCCTTCTCTTTGGGTAGAGCGTGTAAATGGCATCTTTGAATTGCGTCGTTTTGAAATCAAGAAGGGTGCACGGATTGTTATTGTTGAAGATATTGTAACAACGGGTCTTTCCATTCGTGAGACTGTTGAAGCGCTTGTTGCAGCAGGAGCAGAGGTATTGGCTAGTGCATGTATCCTTGATCGTTCTGGTGGTAAGGTCAATGTTGGAGTTCCATTGATTGCGCTTGCTGAATACGAGATAACCTCTTATGCTAGTGATGCACTTCCTGCAGAGCTTTCTGTTCTTCCCGCGATTAAACCAGGCAGTCGAAATATTTAATTGTCGTTATATTTTTTTTGTGCAAAAGCTTAAAAAGATTAATTTGGATGATATAGATTATTTCATCATCAAAAGATGTATATTGAGAGTCATATGCTTTTTCGTCGTCGAGAACCAATAGATTTTGTAACGCGTATTCGACTTTGGTTATGGCCACGTCGTTCATTTTCTCGCTCATTTTGCTACATACATAAACGTATTTTGCGTATATCAGCAACACCGCATGAAGTAGCATTAGGGGTTGCTGTTGGCGTTTTTTTAGCTTGTTCACCTTTCTTTGGGCTGCATATTATTTTGGCAATATTTTTTTCTTGGCTTTTGCGTGCAAACTTTGCTGCCGCAATCATTGGGACAATTTTTTCTAATCCACTCACATTTTTATTGATTGTCATGGCTGATTATAAAGTAGGGTATTTTTGTTTATCACTTTTTAGCGATGTCAAAGAGATTTCTCTTTCGCAAATTCGTGCTCTATTTAATGGTTTGACATTGTCAAATCTCTCTCTCCTCTTTAAAGGCGCATGGGACACAATTATGAGTCCTATGATTTTAGGGGGAACTCTTTTAGGTATTGTTTTTGGTGGTTTATCTTATATAGGTGTTTACAGAGCAACGGTTCGTTTTAAACAAAAGCGATACCAAAAGATTATAAAAAAAAGGCGTTTAAAGAAGCGCTCATCGCCTGTATTAAAACAGAAATAAATTTAAGAAAGATCGGGTAATATCTTATGATTATTGGTCTTGGAAATGATCTGGTTGATATACGACGTATTGAGAAAATGTTGGTTCGTTATGGTGAGCATTTTATCGAACGTATTTTTACGGATATTGAAAGAAATAGATCTGAAAATCTCAAAAAAAGCTCCTCTTCTTATGCAAAAAGATTTGCTGCTAAAGAAGCATGTGCTAAAGCCTTAGGAACGGGAATCGCTTGTGGTATCAATTGGAAAGACATGGGGGTAGTTAATTTGCCGTCTGGTAAACCAATAATGCAATTAACAAATCGTGCGCAAATACAACTTCAAAAGTTATTACCTCCTCATCATGATGCAGTTATTCATCTTAGTATAACAGATGATTTTCCTTGGGCGCAGGCATTTATTATTATCGAAGCACTTCCACGTGGATAGATGGCATGAGAGATTGTGCTTTTGTTATTTGAATATTATGATGAAAAAAATTATATCTGTGATGAGAAGGCAGTTGGTGATGATCCAAAAAGATAAAGTGCATAAAAAAGAAAAAAAAGGTGGGCTTCGTGAATTTATTTCTGTTTTAATACAGGCTTTGCTTTTAGCAGCGTTTATTCGGACACTTTTTTTCCAGCCGTTTAGTATTCCTTCCGGTTCAATGCGTCCTACTTTGTTGGTGGGAGATTATCTGTTTGTTTCTAAGTATGCATATGGGTATTCTCGTTTTTCCATCCCCTTTTCTCCTCCTCTTTTTTCTGGACGGATTTGGGCATCTCAACCTCAACGTGGAGATGTGGTCGTTTTTCGCTTACCAAGTAATCCGAAGATTGATTATATAAAACGCGTTGTTGGGCTACCAGGTGATCGTATACAAGTCCGTCAAAGTGTCCTTTATATTAATGATGAGGCTGTTTCACGTCACTTTATGGGGGAGATTGATAATTCTGATATAACAGAGGTTAACTATCCTGTTGAGGTTTATCGCGAGACAATGCCTAACGGTGTCAGTTATGATACACTTGATTTAGCTTTCATCCCGAAAGTTGATGATACAGAAGTCTTTGAAGTTCCTCAAGGACATTACTTTATGATGGGAGATAACCGCGACAATTCAGATGATAGTCGTTTAGATGTAGGCTATGTTCCAGAAGAAAATCTTATTGGTCGCGCGAGCGTGATTTTCTTTTCTATCAGTAATGGTTCAAGTGCTTGGCAGATTTGGCGCTGGCCATTTGATGTGCGTTGGAAACGTTTGTTTTCTTTCATAAATACGGTTCATGATTTGCCGCTTATCAAGCAAGGAAGCAACGATGAAACGTCTCATGATTGATCAGCTTTTCAAGCTGACGGGGCATCGTTTTAAAGATGAAGAGAGGTTAAAGAAGGCATTAACACACTCGAGTGTACAAGATTCGGAACAGGGGAATTATGAACGACTAGAGTTTCTAGGGGATCGGGTTTTAGGGCTTTTGATTGCAGAGATGCTGTATCAACTTTTTCCTCAGGCAAGTGAAGGTGAATTATCAGTTCGTTTAAATCATCTGGTCAATGCACAGACATGTGCTGATATTGCGCGTGAAATGAGGCTTCCTGATATGATCCGTGTTGGTTTTGAGATGAAAAATTTTGAGGGACGTCGACTTATCAACATGCATGCAGATGTCGTGGAAGCTTTGATTGCAGTAATATATCTCGATGGAGGATTGGAAAGCGTTCGCCCTTTTATTCAAAAATATTGGCAAAGTCGGGCAAAGAAAATGGATGCTGGTCGACGTGATGCCAAGACAGAATTACAGGAATGGGCGCATATCCAAGGCAATGCACAACCACATTATCAGGTTATAAAACGTTCAGGTCCAGATCACGATCCTGTTTTTATGGTAGAGGTCAGTATTTCTGGGTTTGCTTCAGAGATTGGGCAGGGAAGCTCCAAAAGATATGCTGAAAGAATGGCAGCTGAAAAAATTTTGCGACGAGAGGGTGTATGGAAAACAGTAGGAAAAAATGATCATGAGTGACGTTATGAAAACGCGTTCTGGGTTTGTTGTGCTTATTGGGATGCCTAATGCCGGTAAATCGACATTGGTTAATCAATTGGTTGGAACAAAGGTTTCAATTGTAACACATAAGGTACAAACAACACGAACTTTAATCCGCGGTATTGTCATTCATGATGATGTGCAAATTGTGTTGGTCGATACACCGGGTGTTTTTCGTCCCCATAAGCGCTTAGAACGAGCCATGGTCTCTGCTGCTTGGGGAGGGGCTAAGAGCGCTGATGTTCTACTCGTTTTAATTGACGCTCAAAGTGGTCTTTCGGATGAAGTTGATATGATGTTAGATATTGTAAACAATATGAAACAAGAAAAAGTTCTTGTTCTTAATAAGGTTGATACAGTTGTTAAATCATCTCTTCTAGCGTTAACCACTAAAATAAATGAACGTGTAAAGTTTGCGCAAACATTTATGATTTCTGCTCTAAACGGTTCTGGTTGCAAGGATTTACTTCATGCGTTGAGTAACATGATGCAGGAAGGGCCATGGTATTATCCGGAAGATCAAATTTCTGATATGCCTATGCGTCATCTTGCTGCTGAAGTTACGCGTGAAAAACTTTTTCTTCGTCTTCATGATGAACTTCCTTATTCCTCAACGGTTGAAACAGAAAACTGGGAAGAGCGTTCAGATGGTTCCGTTAAAATTAATCAAGTTATTTATGTCGAGCGTGAGAGTCAGAAAAAAATTGTCTTAGGAGCAAAAGGCGATACAATTAAAGCGATTGGTCAAGCAGCACGTAAAGAACTCATGGAAATTATGGATCAAAAGGTTCATCTTTTTCTCTTTGTGAAAGTGCGCGATAATTGGGATACTGATCCAGAACGTTATCGCGAAATGGGATTGGATTTTTTAAAATAAGATTTTTAAAAATAATTAAAGTAAAATGAAGTGGAAAGAACAAGCCGTTATTCTTGGTACACGCCAATATGGTGAAACAAGTGTTATTCTTGAGATTATGACACGTGAACATGGTCGTTATATGGGAGTGGTAAAAGGGGGGCGGTCGCGTCGTATGGCAGCTCTTCTTCAACCTGGAAATTTTGTGGAGGCTGAATGGTGGGCTCGTTTAGACGAACATTTGGGACTTTTTCGGCTTGAAGCTCTTGATTTACATGCGGCACGATTAATCTGTCTACCAGAAGCACTTTATGCTTTGCAATTGATAGCTTTTCATTTGCGGCTTCTTCCCGAACGTGATCCGCACCCCATTTTATATGATATTTTACACCTTTTTATGCAGAATTTTGATGAACCATTTGTAAATGCAGAATTGCTTGTACGTTTTGAAATGCTGCTTCTTGAAGAACTTGGTTTTGGTCTTGATTTATCTTGTTGTGCTGCAACAGGTCGTCAGGAAAGGCTTCATTACGTATCACCAAAATCTGGTCGGGCTGTCTGTGAAGAAGCAGGAGAACCTTGGAAAAAAAAGCTTCTCATTCTACCACAGTTTCTTGTACAAAGAACGACTCGTCCTGCTGATTTTAGTGATATAATAAATGGTTTTATACTGACGGGTTTTTTTCTTATGCGTCATGTCTGGGAGCCACGAGATATAAAGCAGCCGTCAGTGCGCATGAATTTGATACAATTGTTTGAGCGCCAATTTGGTGTACAGGCATTAATTTGTTGATCTGATGATAATTGAATGGGAAAATGAGAATTTTAAAGACAATTGCTGAAGTTCGCCAATATACTTCAGAGGAACGACGTTTAGGTTTTTCGATTGGTTTTGTTCCAACAATGGGGGCATTGCATGATGGTCATCTTGCATTAGTACAGTATGCAAGAGCAATGTGTGATCGCGTAGTGGTTTCTATTTTTGTCAATCCAAAGCAATTTGGACCTCATGAAGATTTTTCTCAATATCCAAGAGATTTGAAGGGCGATTGTGCTTTGTTAAAAGAAGCAGGTGTTGAATGTGTTTTTGCTCCTTCTGTCGATGAAATGTGGCCACTAGGAAATGATACAATTGTGCAAGTGAAAAAATTATCACGTATTTTGATGGGAAAATTACGTCCGGGGCACTTTTGTGGTGTAACAAGCGTTGTTGCTAAACTTTTTAACATTGTCCAAGCAGATAAGGCTTTTTTTGGGGAAAAAGATTTTCAACAAATTTTAATTATTCGGCGTATGGTTGAAGATTTGGCTTTTCCTATTGAAATCGTTGGAGTTCCTATTCTACGGGAGTCAGATGGTGTAGCTTGTTCTTCACGCAATCAGCTTTTAACATTAGAAGATCGTAAAGCTGCCAAAATTATTCCTGAAAGTGGAAAAGCTGCTGAAAAGCTTTATCATGAAGGTGAACGGTCGGTTGATAAATTATGCAAAACTGTTCGTGATATTTTACAACAAGAAACGCGTGCAATCATTGAAGCGATAGATTTACGGGATATGGAAACTTTATGCGTGGTTAAAGGAACATTGAATAAACCGGCGGTTTTACTCCTTACTGTCCGTTTTGGTGAGGTAAGGCTGATTGATCAATATATATTGCAAGAGAAGGGTGGAAAATGAGTGTACATAAAACCGTAAAGCGTATAACATCTTCCGAAATACGTGCACGAAAGGGACAACAGCCAATTGTTTCTTTAACAGCTTATCAAGCTTATACTGCGCGGATTGCTGATCCATATTGCGATATCCTTTTGGTTGGTGATAGCGTTGGGATGGTTGTGTATGGGTTTGAGACAACGCTTCCTGTTAATTTAGATATGATGATTTTACACGGGAAAGCCGTGGTGCGTGGATCTCAAAAAGCTCTTGTTGTTATTGATATGCCTTTTGGATCTTATGAGGAAAGTCCAGAACAAGCTTTTTTAAATGCATCGCGCATTCTTGCACAAACGGGGTGTGGTGCAGTTAAGCTTGAAGGTGGCGTTTATATAGCCCAAACAATAGATTTTTTGTGTAAACGTGGCATTCCAGTGATGGGGCACATTGGTCTTACACCCCAAGCAATGAATCGTTTTGGTGGTTTTAAAACACAAGGACGCAAGGAGAATGATTGGCAAAGAATTGAAGCAGATGGAGCAGCGATTGAAGAGGCAGGTGCTTTTGCTGTTGTTTTAGAAGCAATGGTTGAACCTTTAGCGGTGAAACTGACAGATAAGCTTTCTATCCCTACGATCGGTATAGGGGCGTCCAATCAATGTGATGGGCAAGTATTGGTTATGGAAGATATGTTGGGCTATGGTTCTCATGTGCCAAAATTTGTACGCCGTTATGGAGACCTTGAACAAGCGATGGAAACTGCAATAAAGAATTATGCAGAGGATGTCACATCTCGCGCTTTCCCAGCGGATAATGAAGTTTATAAACTAAAATAAACTTCAGTTTAAGATGAAAGGTTTGACAAGAGAACATTTTTTATTTTGATAATGAATGTGCATTATTTAATATATTTTGTATGCAATTTGAACTGTGCTTTTTTCCATTTCTTTAATGAAGTCACGCCTCTCATGCAAAACAGAACGCCATTGGGTCGCTAATTCACGTGCTTTTTTAAAGAAAGCTTTCTTAAGGTACCCAATCTTATTTCGCGACGGCGTTCGTGAATAGTATAGTGGTAAGTCCCTTATAAAGTTTATAAAATTTATAGAGTACTCCCGTCTTTACGCTTCATAAGAGAGCAAACCGGCATCATCACACACTTTGCCAATTTTCAATGCTGCGACAGCGCTTAGCACTTGAGATGGTTCATAAGGAGCATTTTAACTCTTTCTTTAAAAAATTTTACCCACACGCCAGACCCGCTTGTGGTGTGCAAGAGAATGATTTTGATTGATTCAATATAAACAGATTTGAAATGAGTGAAGCTTACGATATTAGGAGCTCTCATTCAAAATGAAAAAACAATGAATTATTATTATAAGTCAGTGTTATGATTCTGTAATGACAAGGAAACAACAATGCGAAGAGTCTATAATCTTTGGGCATCCAAGTCATTAAAGCGCGTTAAAAATGCGTTTTCAATGTGTTGTGTAGAATAGGGGGATAAATTAAGATCATCGGGTAGAATATTATTGGGAGAGCCAAAATAGCGAAAGGCTTCTTCTGTATTAAATCCAGCAAGCGTAATCGCTTCATAATAGGCAGCAATACGGTCGGCTTGTTTAATTTTTTTTAAAAGTTTTTGAGAAAGATCAACGGGAAGAGAAAAGCGCATGTGGATAGCATCTTGGATGCGCTTTTCAACGCGTTCATATTGTTTTCCTATGACAGCTTTAAAAGGGGAAATCATATCGCCGATGACATATTCTGGAGCATCATGAAGAAGGGCATAAAGACATTCGTTGCTTTCCGATTGTGGAAAAAGTTTTTGAAATATTTGTTCAACCAAAAGTGAATGTTGTGCAACAGAATAGGCATGCTCTCCTCGTGTTTGACCGTTCCAACGTGCCACGCGAGAAAGTCCATGGGCAATATCTTCAATTTCAACATCAAAAGGAGAAGGGTTGAGAAGATCAAGTCGCCTTCCAGAGAGCATTCTTTGCCAAGCGCGGGCTTCTCCATTTTTTAATAATTCAGCTTTAGCCATGAGTATTTTCTATAGTATTTTCAGGAAAGGTAAAATTCATATTTTCAGCAATGCTTATAGTGACAGGAATGTTTTTTACAGTAAAGGGGATGTTATAATCCATAGCATCTTTGACGTGGTCAATACGCATTAAAGCAAGAGCCTCATTTCCTATACATGTTCCCAAGTAGCCAAGCACTTTTGTTCCTGCTTCAATGTTAGATTGAGGGGTTAATTTACACTGGCCTTTTACAATAAAAATACGGCGACGTACTGCACGGCGGTGGTGCATTCGTGAAACAATTTCTTGTCCAATATAACATCCTTTATTGAATGCAAGTCCATTGATTTGATCGTAATTAATATCATGAGGAAAGACTTTGCCAATTTCATAGTCTTGATCACTTTCCGCAATTGCATAACGGATACGCAATTGATTCCATGTGTCATGATATTCTGAAGTCAAAAAAGGTTTTTTGCCATAGATTCGTATTATTTTTTCTTGTTGTGGGAAGCGTTTATCAACAAAACTTGAATCAAAATTTAAAGCATCTGATTCATTATTCAAAAAAACTGTAACAAGCTCTTGAAATGGTTGTGTAATTTCTACTTTTTTGCGCAGCTTATAGAGCAACAGACGCTTATGGAGCGTATCAGCTAAAGGCATCCTGATATCAATCAGGTAACCATCTTCTTTTTTTCCGATAAGAAAATCAGCAAGAACCTTTCCTTGTGGGGATAAAAGGGCTCCAGGGAAAAGTTCCTGTGGACTGATTTTTTTTACATCTGTCGTGATCAGGGATTGTAGAAAATCTGTTGCTTCTTCGCCTGTAATTTGAATAAGCCCGCGGTTTTTTAAGCAAATGGCATTTTGTTTTTTAATCATGGTTCTTGCCTTTCTGCTCAAAGTTACATAATCGATAAGTGAGCAATATGTAAGGAGCGTGGTTATGTTTAAAACATTTGATATAATTTTTAAAGGTGCAACACTTGTGAATCATGATGGAAGAAGCAAGCGTGATATTGGTATTACAAATGGTCGTATTGCTGAAATAGGCGACCTTACATGTGCATCGGCTAGTGAGGTCATTGATTGTACGGGGCTTCATATTTTACCAGGAATTATTGATAGCCAAGTGCATTTTCGTGAGCCAGGAAATGAATATAAAGAGGATTTGGAAAGTGGCTCGTATTCTGCTGTGTTAGGGGGTGTTACGGCAGTTTTTGAAATGCCTAACACCAATCCATTGACAACATCAGAAGAAACATTAAGCGATAAGGTTAAACGCGCATTTCATCGAATGCATTGTGATTTTGCATTTTGGGTTGGAGGAACGCGTGAAAATGCTCATGAACTATCTGAATTAGAAAGACTTCCTGGTGCGGCTGGAATTAAAGTCTTTATGGGGTCCTCTACCGGTGATCTTTTGGTTGATGATGATGAAAGTGTACGCCTTATTTTGAAGAATACACGCCGTCGTGCGGCTTTTCATTCTGAAGATGAGGCGAGGCTCAAAGAGCGTAAAATATTGCGTATTGAAGGGGATGCATCGTCACATCCGATTTGGCGTGATGAAGTTGCGGCATTAAAATGTACGCAGCGTTTGGTAAAAATTGCTCATGAGACGAAGGCTCGGATTCATGTGTTACATCTTTCGACAGAAGAAGAAATTGATTTTCTAAAAAAACATAAGGATGTTGCAACAATTGAAGTGACACAACATCATTTGACGCTCACGGCTGATGATTATAAGAAGTTTGGTACATTAATTCAGATGAATCCGCCTATTCGTGAGCCGCGCCACCGTGACGCTCTTTGGTACGGTGTTCAACAAGGAATTATTGATGTCTTAGGTTCAGATCATGCGCCTCATACTCTTGAAGAAAAACTTCAACCTTATCCCTCTTCACCTTCAGGTATGACAGGCGTGCAAACAACAGCAGCAATTATGTTGACACATGTGAATGCAGGAAAAATATCTCTTGAACGTTTTGTTGATCTCACTTCACATGGCCCTAGTCGTATTTTTGGTATAAGTTGTAAAGGGCGCATTGCTGTTGGGTTTGATGCTGATTTAACCATTGTTGATCTTAAGCGAGAGGAAATTATTACGAATAGCTTAATTGGTTCTCGCGCCGGTTGGACACCTTATGATGGTCAAAAAGTTAAAGGTTGGCCTGTTGGGACTATTATCCGTGGTATGCGCGTTATGTGGGAAGGTGAAATTGTCACACCTTCACAAGGAGAGCCTGTTAAATTTATGGAAACTTTGGTGTAAACAGATTAAAATTATAAGTATGCCGTAAAATACCATCCTTTAGAGTGGTGATATAGGGTATGTCAGCCTCTTTGATACATAAGTGTTTTTTTAATGCGTGGTGAATATTCTTAGGCTTGTTTGTAGAAACTATGCAGCAAATTACATGCGTTAGAAGCCAAGAGGAACCTTGTTCAACAAGAACCTAGATTGTTTACAGAGCAAATTTAGTTAAAAATCTTCGTCCTTTGAGGTGTGGGGAGGAAGCCAAAGAGCGATTTTGTATGGGGAAAAAGACGCTCATACGAATAAAAGCGTATCGAGACATTATTCTTTAAACGTCTCTCTATTTTCAGAGCTGGTTTATTGCTCCCCGCATTTGTGAAAGGAGTATCATTGATACCGCTAAAATTGAGAGAGATACTTTTTGTATAGATTAATTATTTATAATGCATGAGGAGGTTTTCAGATAAAATTCTTCCTTCCTCAATGTATCTTTGATTGGCTTCAATGGCTGCTTGTGTACAATGATGATAATTTTCTGAGAAAGCACGATACGCTTCATTAAACGCTTCATAAAAATAAGCACGTCTTTGTGGAATGGGGTGTTCTGCTTCAATCAGTGCATTCATATAGTCATACCATTGGTTTGTTGGAGGCTCGCAAAGATTTTGGAGAGAATGCAATGATCCCAAAATTTCTGCTAGTCGGAGTAAATTTTTTTCATAAGGTGGAGATTGTTGTGCAAAGGCTGGCATTGAAATGACAAGAAATATTAAAATAATGATGTTCATCAATCTATTACGCATTATTTTTATTGCTTTCTTTGAATAAAACTCTGTAAAGATAAAATAATTTTGTCATGAGAACGGTGTAAAAAAATAAAGTTAATTGCTACATCATTCTCAATTATTGATTATAAAATATAGGGCGTAAGAGGCAGTAAGGAAACCATTGTGGAATATTGAAAATACTGACGAAGCTTTGTGTGGTTAAAAATTTAAGATTTTCTGCCTGCAAGCTATCTATTTTTCACATAGATTTATATTGTATTGCCTATAGATTTTTTTCTAAGCTCATTTTTTTTAAGGAGAGAAAGCATCTCTAATGATAGAACGCTTTTGTCCAATCAAATAAAATAGATTGTTTTTATGATAAACGATGAATACAGCCGTAAATACAATGGGAAAATGGTAAGAAGAATTTACTATAAAAGATACAAGTTTTTAGCTTAAACCGCGTAATACAATGATTTGAGATAAGATACATCTAAAAGGATCGGTGCATAATATCGTCCATGGAGTCAATAAATGAAAGAGTTGCGATTTTATAATACGCTAACACGTAAAAAAGAAAAATTTACACCAATAGATGCGACAAGAGTACGTCTTTATGTTTGTGGACCGACAATTTATGATTATGCGCATATAGGAAATGCACGTCCTGTTATTGTTTTTGATATTTTATTTCGCTTATTGCGTCATGTTTATGGCAATGAGCATGTTCTATATGCACGTAATATCACAGATGTCGATGATAAAATTAATGCACGAGCAGCTAGCGAATATCCAAACGTATCATTGAATGAGGCTATTCGTCACTTAACAGAACGTACATATTCTCAGTTTCAACAAGATACCATAGCACTTGGTTGTCTGTTGCCAACCAGTCAGCCACGCGCCACTGAGCATTTAGAGGAGATGCGCTCTTTAATTGAGAGGTTGCTTGAAAAGGGGCACGCTTATGAAGCCGAAAATCATATATTATTTTCTGTAAGTAGCATAAAAAATCCTCCCCATTATGGGGCATTTGCAAATCGTTCTTTAGATGAAATGAGGGCGGGGGCGCGTATCGATGTTGCTGCTTATAAAAGGGAAGAGATGGATTTTGTTTTGTGGAAGCCTTCTGTGGAAGGAGAACCAGGTTGGAAATCACCGGGCGGAATTCCTGTTTTAGGTCGTCCAGGTTGGCATATTGAATGTTCTGCGATGTCAATGGCAAAGTTATTAGCGCCCTATGGCGGTGGTTTAACCTGTGATGATCCGACCGCCAATGTTTTTGATATCCATGGTGGTGGAATTGATTTAATTTTTCCTCATCATGAAAATGAGATTGCACAAAGTTGTTCAGCTTTTGGGACGGAGCGAATGGCTAATTTTTGGATGCATAATGGTTTTTTACAAGTTGAAGGCAAAAAGATGTCGAAAAGCTTTGGCAATTTCATAACTATTCGTTCTGTTTTAGAGAATAATTTGGGGGAGTTTAATGGTATTTTAACCGATGAAATGAAGCAAAATTGGGCTGGTTTGTCTGCGCGTTTTTCGATGTTGCAAACGCATTATCGTGAACCATTAAATTGGACAGCACAGCGTTTAATACAATCGAGCAGCGAACTGTATCGTTGGTATGAATGGCTTCGCAGCAAAAAGAGTGAGATGAAAAACAATGAAGCAATTGATGATACTTTGATAGATGCACTTAGTGATGATCTTAATACTCCAAAAGCACTGACTCTTTTGCGAAAATTTTATAAAGAAGGAAATGCTTTGGCTCTTCTGAATGGGATGAATTTATTAGGACTGTTAAGACAAGAATGGATTAAAGAAATAGATTGCCCATTATTTATGAGAAAAACTTTCCTTGATACAAAATTTATTGATCAGCGCATTGCCGAAAGACTAAGACTTATCCATAATAAAGAGTGGGAAGCTGCGGATACAATTCGTGATGAGCTTGCAGCCGAGGGGGTTCTTTTAAAAGACAGTAAGGATCCGCAGAGTGGTGAGCGCATAACTGTGTGGGAAATAAAGTGACACTAAAGCGCACTAATGTCTCTATTCCAGCAGCTCCATAAAAAAGGAGAATATGATGGAATTTTTATATCATTATGGATATATCGCGCTTAAACTAGCTGTAGGTCTTGTTGCCTTCTTATTTATTTTAAGAACGACGGGGCGGGGTAGTCTTAGTCAGATGACACCAGTTGATTTGGTCAGTAATTTTGTCATGGGAGGTATTATTGGAGGCGTTATTTATAATCAGAATATTAGTAGCCTTCAATTATTGCTTGTTTTATTCATCTGGCAAACCTTGATTACATCTTTTAATTTTTTTGCACGCTATTCAGTTTTTTTTCGTCGTCTTATTGCAGGGCGGAATGTCACATTAGTTTTAGATGGAGTTTTCCAAATGGATAAGATTAAGAACTTAGGGATCAATATTAATGATCTCATTACGATGTTACGTCTTAAAGGGTGTCACTTACATGAAGCTGCTTTTGTTCGTTTGGAAACCAATGGTGATTGCACTGTCATTAAAAAGGAAGAGGGAAAGAAATCGACGATTTTAATAGAAAATGGTGAAGTTATTGATGATGGACTTAAAGAGATTGGTAAAACAAAAAAATGGCTTCAGGCAGAATTGAAAAAAAAACATGTAAAAGTTGAAAATTTATTTGCAGCAGAGTGGTATGAAAATACAGATCAAAATAATAAATTGTATAGTGGATTATTTCTTGTTCCTTTTTCAAAAACAGTCTAACTTCAAAAAACGGGTAGGTATAGCTTATTGAAAGCCGTAATGAAGAGATGAATCTATAAATAACCACAGAGGGTATTTTGCCTGTTTGTGCGGATGATAGAGAAGTAAGGACTTTATGAAACGCAATGAAATGACAAAAACTGTATCATCAGATACAGGGAAGACTCTGCACACACTTTACAATTTATGGCCCTATATGTGGCCGGTAGGGCGGCGTGATCTAAAAATGCGTGTGCTATGGGCAATATTTTATCTTGTTTTGGCTAAGCTCGTTCTCATATCTGTACCGTATTTATTTAAATATTCTACGAATGTGCTTGATTCAAGCTTTCAGCTACCTGAATGGTTCCCATCCAGTTGGATTATTCCCATCATGCTTGTTTTGGCATACAATGTCGCGCGTATTATGCAGGCTGGATTAAATCAATTACGCGATTCCCTGTTTGCCACTGTTGGTCAATACGCTGTTCGTCAATTAGCTTATAAAACCTTTGTACATATGCATGAGTTATCCTTGCGATTTCATTTGGAACGCCGAACAGGTGGGCTTTCTCGTGTGATTGAGCGTGGAACAAAAGGAATCGAAGCGATCGTAAGATTTTCAATTCTTAGTACAGTACCAACAGTTTTAGAATTTATATTAACGGCACTGGTATTTTATATAAGTTATGGGTGGCATTATCTTCTCATTGTTGTTGTAACGGTTGGATTATATATTTTGTTTACCATTAAGGCGAGTGATTGGCGTATTCGTATTCGGCAAAAAATGAATACAGCGGATACTGAGGCGAATACTCGCGCTGTTGATTCTCTTTTGAATTTTGAAACGGTCAAATATTTCGGTAATGAAACTCTAGAAGCCGATCGATTTGATGCTTCTATGGTAGGTTATGAAAAAGCCGCAACAAAGATTTGGACATCTTTAAGCTGGCTTAATTTTGGTCAGACTCTTATCTTTGGTATTGGAATGACGATCATGATGCTGATGTCAGCTTATGAAGTTTTTTATAAGACACAAACTTTAGGAGATTTTGTTTTTATTAATGCGCTTTTAATGCAACTTTCCATTCCACTAAATTTTATTGGTTCAATGTATCGTGATATTCGACAAGGTTTAACGGATATTGAAGCAATGTTTGATCTTTTAGATGTTCAGAAAGAGATCGTTGATAAATCGGATGCTAAACCGTTAGAGATAAGCGATGGGACCATTTGTTTTCATCAGGTAAAGTTTTCCTATGATTCGAGACGTCAGATTCTCAGAGATATTGATTTTGAAGTTCCTGGAGGAAAAACAGTCGCTATTGTCGGTCCATCGGGTGCCGGTAAATCTACTATTTCTCGGTTGCTTTTTCGGTTTTATGATGTTGATGCAGGATCTATCACAATTGATGGGCAGGATATTCGTGACGTAACACAAAAGAGTTTGCGTGAAGCGATTGGCATGGTCCCACAAGATACGGTGTTATTTAATGATACAATTGCCTATAATATTTGCTATGGGCGTCCAAGTGCTACAGATGAAGAGATGCGCAAAGCTGCTGAAATGGCACAAATATCAAAATTTATTGAAATTTTACCGGAAGGTTTTCAGTCTATGGTAGGAGAGCGAGGTCTCAAATTATCAGGTGGTGAAAAACAACGCGTGGCTATTGCACGGACACTTTTAAAAGCTCCTCCACTTCTTATTCTAGATGAAGCAACGGCGGCTCTTGATACGGCGACGGAACAGGAAATTCAACAAGCATTGGATATTGTAAGCCGTGGACGTACAACATTGATTATTGCGCACCGTCTTTCTACTGTTATCAATGCGGATGAAATTTTAGTTCTTAAAAGTGGTCGTATTATTGAAAATGGGACGCATACAGAGCTTTTACGCAAGAAAGGTCTTTATGCTTCAATGTGGAATAAGCAGCTTGAAGCATCGCAAGCGGAAGAAAAATTACGTAAAATGCGTGAAGAAGATGAGACGAGTGTTGTTAATCGTAAAAAATAAATAGAGCAAAATGTAATCTATATCTTTATATGGAGTGATTGATTAAATACATAAAAAGACACAAGAGGAACAAAAAGCTTTGTTGCTTGTTTAAGTTTACGATGAATAGGAAATTATATGAGTATTCTGCAATCTTTCCATAATAGCTTTGTACCGGTTCATAAAGAAGGTTATCCTTTTATTGTAGCGTTTTTTGTTATTTCGCTCATTCTTGGTTGGATATGGAGTCCGTTGTTTTGGTTTGGTCTCGTTCTCACGGTGTGGTGTGTATACTTTTTCCGTGATCCAGATCGTGTGATCCCTTTGAATTCAAATTGGGTTATGTCGCCTGCAGATGGGCGTATTTCATTTGTGGAATCATGTGTTCCACCTGAAGAATTAGGATTAGGGAAAGATGAAATGATCCGTATTTCCATTTTTATGGATGTTTTTTCATGCCATATTAATCGTATTCCTATCAGTGGTACAGTAGAGTCTATCGTTTATCATCCAGGTCGATTTACCAATGCTGACTTTGATAAAGCTAGTCAGTTTAATGAGCGTAATGGGGTGGTAATTGATAGCAAACATGGTAAAATTGGTGTCGTACAAATAGCGGGAATGGTTGCACGCCGGATTGTTTGCTGGTCAAAAGAAAACGATGCCGTTATGACTGGTGAGCGATTTGGATTGATTCGTTTTGGTTCTCGCCTTGATGTTTATATACCAACTGAAATGAAATTGCGTGTTGCAGTTGGACAGACAGCAATTGCTGGAGAAACAGTTTTGGGTTCTTTTGATGATAAGAGTGCCACAACGGGCTTCAGATACGATTAGGACTCACAATGAAAAATTTTTCGCCATTTTCTTCATTCAACCCTGAGGGGCAGCATGATGATGTTGCAAATCGGCGGCGTTCACCTACATCAATGCGGTATGTTATTCCTAATATTATTACTATTTTAGCAATTTGTGCAGGGATGAGCAGCATTCGTTTGGCTTTTGAACATCGCTATGAAGCTGCTATTTTAATGGTGCTTTTGGCTGCAGTTTTAGATGGTGCTGATGGTCGCATTGCCCGTTTAATAGATGGTAGTTCATCTTTTGGGGCACAGATGGATTCTCTTGCTGATGTTATAAATTTTGGTGTTACCCCTGCACTCATTGTTTATTCATTTATCTTGAATCAAGCGAATCATATTGGGTGGGTTGCTGCCCTTGTTTATTGTGTTGCTTGTTGTTTGCGATTAGCACGTTTTAATGTGATGTTAGATAACCCCAATATACCTAAGTGGCAGAGAAGTTATTTTGTTGGTGTTCCAGCACCAGCAGGAGCATTATTACTTTTATTGCCTACCTATTTAGGCACTCTTGGTTTGGTCCCCAATTGGGGGTGGGCATTATTTTTTAGTCTTTATACTGTAATTATTGCTTTTCTTTTGATTAGTCGTTTACCGGTATGGAATGCAAAAACAATTGATCAAAATTTAAGGCGCGATATCGTTATACCGTGCATGTTGGTCATTGTTATTTATGTCGGTTTTCTTGCGACTTACACATGGGAAACTTTATTGATTACAGCTGTTAGCTATATGATTTTTCTCCCTTGTAGTTTTATCGCTTATAATAAACGTGCTACTTTAGAAGAGAAAAAGGCTGATGCTAAAGCTATCCAAGAATTATAAAGTGCTTCATTCTTCTGTCGAAAAGCACAGGGAAAAGAGAGAGTCAAACGATTTACTTCTCATATGATGATCAATCAGGTACATGATAATCTACAAACCGATTTTTATGGACATTAAAAAGTTTTCCAGTTTCCTTTAAATCAGGTGATAACAAATGGACTATCTTTTTTGCAACCTCTTGTGGTGAAGGAAGAGTTTGTGGATCTTCACCGGGCATAGCTTCAGCGCGCATGGCAGTGCGTGTGGCACCAGGGTTGACACAATTAATCTTAATAGGGGTTTGTTTGAGTTCTTCTGCCCAACAGCGGGCAATCACCTCTAAAGCCGCTTTAGAGGCTGCATAAGCTCCCCAGAAAGGGCGCGCAGCATGCGCAACGCTTGAGGATAACAGGATGGCTCGTCCAGCATCAGATTCACGTAATAAAGGCTCAACGGCTTTCATTAAGCGCCATTGGCTGAAAAGATTTATTTGAAAAACATCTTCAAATACCGTGTTTTCTATATGCGCTATTGGTGAGAGTGTTCCAAGAATTCCTGCGTTTGCAACGATAATATCAAGTTTTTTCCAGCGTTTGGCAATTGAGATAGCAAGGGTATCGATGTTTTCCATATGATGCAAGTCAAGGGGAACAAGGGTTGCATGAGCTCCTTTTTCTCGGATTTGATTATCTAATTCAGTAAGTCCACTGACTGTTCGTGCAAGAGCAATAATATGAGCACCGCGTGCAGCAAGCTCGAGTGCCAAATAATAGCCAATCCCTCTTGATGCGCCAGTAACAAGTGCAACACGCCCATGGAGACTAAAGTCACGTTTTGTCATCATTAATCTCTTGTTTTAAGAACAGATGATTGATGAATTTTGGAGAGATTTTCTTGATCAACCAGATGCGTAGGATAATATCCAGTAAAATAATGGTCAGTAAATTGTGGATCGGCATTATTCCGTTTTTCCCCTGCTACAGCAAGATATAATCCATCCGTTGAAAGAAATTCTAATGAATCCGCTCCAATAAAATCACACATAGATTTTAAATCTGGATATTGATTTGCTAAAAGGTTTTCAGCTTTAGGTGTATCAATACCATAAAAGTCAGGATAAAAAATCATAGGGCTAGAAATGCGCATATGAACTTCTTTTGCTCCTGCATCGCGAAGCATTCGTACAATTTTAAGGGATGTTGTTCCACGCACAATGGAGTCATCAACCAGAATAACACGTTTTCCTTCAATCACAGGACGGTTTGCCGAATGTTTTAACTTGACGCCAAAAGCGCGAATTTGTTGTGTTGGTTCGATAAAAGTGCGGCCAACATAGTGATTACGAATAATACCAAGCTCGAAGGGAATTCCAATTTCTTGTGCATAGCCAATTGCGGCAGGCGTTCCTCCATCAGGAACAGGAACCACAACATCACCCTCACAAGGGGCTTCCTGTGCTAAACGGATTCCCATATTTTTGCGTGTTGTATAAACACTACGTCCTCCAACGATTGAGTCTGGGCGGGCAAAATAAACATATTCAAACAAGCAAAGTTTTTCTGGTTTTGTATTTTCTGGTTTTATAATTTTTTTTGTAATTTCCCCATTTTTTTGTATTTCACATATGATGATTTCTCCATTTTTAACATCACGGACATATTTTGCTCCAATAATATCAAGAGCACAAGTTTCAGAACAAAAGATAGGCTTACCATCAAGTTCCCCCATCACGAGAGGTCTAATTCCTGTTGGATCGCGTGCCGCAATAAGTTTTGTACGTGTGAGCGCTAACATAGCATACCCACCTTCTACTTGCCGAATCGCATCAACAAAACGATCAGAGGACGACTCATAACGTGAGCGGGCAATAAGATGGAGAAAAACTTCTGAATCCGACGTTGATTGACAGATAGCACCAGAAGCGATGAGTTCACGGCGTAATGTGAGACCATTGGTAAGATTACCATTATGCGCAATAGCAATACCTCCAACTTTCAATTCAGCAAAAAGGGGTTGAACATTGCGTAATGCCACTTCTCCAGTTGTTGAATAACGGGTATGTCCAATAGCACGATTTCCTGGTAAGCGCGCAAGTGTTGCAGGGTTTGTATAGTGATCTCCAACAAGACCTAAATGCTTTTCTTGATGAAATATTTTATTATGGTAAGAAACAATCCCAGCTGCTTCTTGCCCACGATGCTGAAGTGCGTGGAGTCCAAGAGCTGTTAATGTTGCGGCATCTTCATGCCCAAGAATACCAAAAACTCCACATTCTTCATGAAGGGTATCATCATCTAATGAAAATTCTTGACAGAAAACATCGCTTTTTATCATCATATTCTTTCAGTTGTGATATGGAGGAATCATTAATATCACATTTTACATCATTTAGTTCTCTTTCCTCATGAAAAACTATTCTCTATTTTTTGAAAATTATCTTTTCATGAGAGTGTTACTCATACGTATGTTTATTGCTGTCTTTAAACAAATTTTCCGTCTTTTCGAGAACAGATCCAATATCTTTGGGGAGTATTTCCCAAACTTTTTGTCCCAATGAATCTAAAATAGGCCTTGTTTTTGCATTTTTTAACCAATTCGCTTGAAGCTCGGGTTTAATCAGTGCATTAAGCAGCAACATACCGATGACCATGATAAGTAAACCACGAAGTGCTCCAAAAATAAAACCAATAGCACGGTCAAGGATACCAATTCGACTATCAATAATAAAATCAGAGATCTTCATTGTAATAATTGAAGTAATAATGAGAACAATAATAAAAATTGTGACCAATGTTGTGATCAATGCAATCATTTTATTAGAGAGATATTGTTCAAAGAAAGGTAAGACAGGTTTGAATAAAAACAGTGTCGTAACAGCTGCAACTGTCCAAGAAATCAACGATAACACTTCACGTGAAAATCCTCGAAGCATAGCAAGAAAAGCGGACAACAGGATGATTACTACGACAATTCCATCAAGGATTGTTATGATCATTTGTTTGTTCCTTATACATAAAGTTGTGTTCTTTTAAGTCTGTGTGCAAATATATTTTTTGTTATGCCATTTTTTGTTCTTATAGCAAGGATCTTTTGTATTTTATAGAGATTTTTCTATATTATCATATCTGTGGTGCAGATCATTTTTTACTTACGGTAAGAGTAGCAACGAGTTCGGGAAGGTCGGAGAAAGTTTTTTGTTGAAAGTTGAGCGACTTCATCATTTCGGTTGTTGTTGTGGGGTGAAAGGCTCCTTGAAAGCCGAGTTTTTTTGCTTCATTGATGCGCTGTGCTGAATGTGCAACAGCGCGGGTAGCTCCTGAAAGACTGACTTCACCAAAATATACATAATCCGTTGGCAATGCGATATTGGCAAGAGAAGATACCAAAGCAGCGGCTACAGCTAAATCAGCAGCGGGTTCTGATATGCGATATCCACCTGCTACGTTCAGATAGACATCATGCTGTCCAAAACGAATACCACAATGGGCTTCTAAAACGGCAAGAATCATAGAAAGGCGATTTCCATCCCATCCGACAACCGCACGTCTTGGTGTCCCAAGGGAAGAAGGAGCAACAAGCGCTTGAATTTCTACGAGTATCGGGCGTGTCCCTTCCATTCCTGCAAAAACAGCAGCGCCTGGTGCTTTTTCATTACGTTCCCCTAAAAATAATTCAGATGGATTTATCACTTCGCGTAATCCTTTATCAGACATTTCAAAGACACCAATCTCATCTGTTGGTCCGAAGCGATTTTTTACAGTTCTAAGAATGCGATAATGATGTCCTCCTTCACCCTCAAAATAGAGAACGCCATCAACCATATGTTCAACGACTCGAGGACCAGCAATTTGTCCATCTTTTGTAACATGCCCAACAAGAACAACGGCGGTTCCTGTTTTCTTGGCAAAGCGGATCATTGCCTGAGCACCGATACGTACTTGTGTGACAGTGCCAGGTGCTGAATCTGCTGTATCTGACCATAGGGTTTGAATCGAATCGATAATCACCATATCAAGGTTTTTATGTTCGCTTAAGGTTGCCAGAATATCTTCAACATTGGTTTCAGCAGCAAGTTTCACTTCTGTATTGTTAGCTTCAAGCCTTTGTGCGCGCAGACAAATTTGCGCAATAGCCTCTTCACCTGAAACATAGATGACATTATATCCTTTACGTGATAAAGCAGCGGCTGTTTGTGTCAGCAATGTTGATTTACCAATACCCGGATCACCTCCAACAAGGAGTGCCGATCCACGGACAAAGCCCCCACCGGTAACACGATCAAGTTCAGCAATACCAGAATGAATACGTGGAGCATCTTCAATATTTCCAGAAAGAGATGTGAGTGTGACAATGCGTCCTTTACGAGCATTCTGCTTAGGACCACTTCCTATGCCGCTATTTATAGTTTCTTCGATAAGGGAATTCCATTCCCCACAAGCGCTACATTTTCCTGCCCAACGGGAATGGATGGTTCCGCAATTTTGACAGATAAATTGAATACGATTACGCGCCATGTCGATTTAACCAATTTGCTCTGGAAGGTAATTGCTATCGGCCAGATCACTAAAGCGTGTGAAATCAGATTGAAAGGCAAGGGGCACGATTCCTGTCGGCCCATGGCGCTGTTTTGCAATAATAACGTCAGCTTTTCCAAAAGCTTTATCCATTATTTCTTGCCATTTCGTATGTTCCAAGCTACCTAGTTTTGGTTCTTCATTTTTGAGATAATATTCTTCGCGATAGACAAACAGAACGATATCGGCATCTTGCTCAATTGAACCAGATTCACGTAAATCTGAGAGCTGTGGACGTTTATCTGTTCTATTTTCTACTTGACGTGAAAGTTGAGAGAGAGCGATAATAGGAATATTCAATTCTTTTGCTAATGCTTTTAATCCTGTGGTAATTTCTGTGATCTCTTGAACACGATTTTCTGATGAGCGCTTTGAACTGCTTGTCATGAGTTGGATATAGTCAATAAACAAGATATCTAAACCATGTTGCCGCTTGAGACGCCGCGCACGAGCAGCTAATTGCGTAATTGATATTCCCCCAGTTTGATCAATATAAAGTGGTGCCTTTTGTAGTTGGTTCACCGCACGAATAATTTTTGAAAATTGTTCATCTGAAATATTGCCACGCCGAATATCAGAAGAAGAGACTTCTGTTTGTTCAGAAATAATACGGGTTGCAAGCTGTTCGGATGACATTTCAAGTGAGAAGAATCCCACAATGCCGCCTTCATTTTCTTGGATATTGGCATTACGATTATAAGCATTAGCAATATTAAAGGCAATATTGGTAGCCAGTGAGGTTTTCCCCATTCCAGGGCGCCCCGCAAGGATAATTAAGTCAGATGCTTGTAATCCTCCCATTTTTTCATCAAGTGTTTTAATATGGGTGGCTATCCCTGATAATTGTGAAGAGCGCTTTTTCGCAGCACTTGCCATATCGATAGCTTTTTTAATAGCCTCATTAAAATTTTCAAATCCACCTCCATATTTCCCTTTTTCTGCTAGCTCAAATAACTGATTTTCAACAGTTTCAATTTGTTGGGTAGGCGTGAGTTCTACAGGAGCATCAAAGGCTGTATTGACAACTTGAGTTCCAAGGTTAATCAAAGACCGTCGGATAAAAAGATCGTAAATGACGCGTCCATAATCTTCAGCGTTAATAATAGTGACTGCCTCTGTGGCTAAGCGAACAACATATTGGTATACAGTAATATCTCCAATTTTTTCTTCCATTTGGATATAGGGCTTGATTGTAACTGGATCTACACGTTTTCCTGTTTTAATAAGGTGAGATAAAACATGATAAATTTTTTGATGCAATGGTTCAAAAAAATGTTCTGGTTTTAGAAAATCTGAAACGCGGTCAAGAGAATCATTGTTGATAAAGATGGCACCAAGCAATGCCTGTTCAGCTTCAATATTATGCGGAAGTTGCCGAAAAGAAGGAGAATCCTCTTTCTTTGAAGAGCTGACATTAACAACGTTAGTTTCTTCCATAATATTTTTCCACTAAAATTCTAAGTCTAGCTACTTTAGGCGATAAATTGAAAATCGTATAATTAAAAGAATAGAGCTACAAACCTTCATTTTAAGTTAAAATTATATAATTTTTTAACACTCTCTTTTCGTTCCTCATTTATCATTTGTGTATTATTTATATAACGTCTATCTATTTTATTTTATAATATGTGATTTTAAAGTGGAAGTTTTGCTACTCTAAATTTAAGTATTTTTAAGTTACTTAACCTTAAAATTCCAATATCTGTGTAAGTAGAATTATTTTTTATAACTGAAATTATTTCAGATCATGTGAGGATATAATCAAATTAACGCTCATACAAACTTTAGTCTTAAGGGTAGAACTTTAAATTATTTTTGCTTTATATGCTGGAAAACAAAAGACATTTCCTCTTAGTGATACTACCATTCTCGGCATGTAATGCCTTTAAATAGTATATTTCTAATTCTTTCATAAAAATTAGGTTCTTTATGTACGATAGCCATAAAATACTCACTTTTAAAGTGTGAGTATTTTATGATCGATATTTAAAATGGAATAAAAAATATAAAACAGAAAGAAAAAATAGAAATTAAGCTTCTTGATGAGAACTGTTTATATCGTTGTCATTAATTTCTTCTGCCAATAATTCTTCCTGACTTTCTTCTAATAATTCTTCTTGAATATTATATATTTCTTTAGCCGAAGTGAGAGTTTCACCTTCTGCTTGACGTTGTGCTTCACTGGTAGAACGCGCAACATTAATAATCACAGAAATCTGAACCTCTGGATGTAAACTAAGAGTGATAGTGTGAAGACCGATCATTTTTATTGGATGATTAAGTTCGATTTGATTTCTCCCAATAGAAAAGCCTTCATCTGTTATCATTTCAGCAATATCACGTGTTGACACAGAACCATAAAGTTGTCCTGTTTCACCAGCAGAACGAACAACAATGAATGATTGTCTATCAAGTTTTTCAGCAATTTTTTGCGCTTCGCTTTTGCGTTCAAGATTACGTGCTTCAAGTTGTGCACGTTGTATCTCAAAATGTTTTTTATTAGCTTCATTTGCGCGTAAAGCTTTACCTTGAGGCAAGAGAAAATTACGCGCATAACCATCTTTAACTGAGACAATATCACCCATCTGACCAAGACGAGGAATGCGCTCAAGTAAAATAATATCCATAGTTTTTCCTTTCGAACAAATAAATTTAGTGGAGTTTTTTGCGTGATTGAAAATTGTATTGAATAGCAGCCCAAATTCCCATCAAAAGCATCATGAAAACAATAGGTGGAGTAAAAACGACTGTTAAAATAGCAATATAAACAAGAGAAAGTATAATAATCCGACCGTTTACCCCTTTTGTAATATTGTGAAGATATGCTAGACCGCTAATTAATATGATGACAATGTATGCAGTACTAAAGACACGGGTACTCAAGTTAAGAGAAGCGCTCAGCTCAACCATCGATGCTATGCAAACAATAATAAAAATAATAATTCCAGAAATTGGAAGGCGGAGAGTTTGGCTCCAATCATCACGGGGTCTTTTCAGCCATTTCATATGTTGTGCTGCTATCATGGAAAAGTAAAGGTTACCAATGAGAAAAACCAAACTATAAATAGTCAAAGAAAAAGCAGTAAAAGTTGCTGTATGCGTCATTAAAAGCTCATTAAAAGCGCGTATATCGGCTTCTTTTATTGACTGTGTTTGTTGCAGAGTTTGTGCTATGTTTTCGGTGATTTTTTTTGCAACGATGGGTGTGGAAGGACGTGTTTGAACATAGAGCCCAATGAAAGTTGCTATAAGAGCGATAAAATTAGTTAAATGAAAAATAACCGATGACAATGGATACCATATCAGTTCGTTTTCTTTTTGCGCTGGTCGTGCAAGCCCAAGAAGCCAAGAAGCATAGACAGCAGGAAGGAAAAATAAGAACATAAAGCCAAGAGCAATATAGGTATTAGTGGTTATGATAAGAACAACAGTGGCACTTATGAGGGCGATGAGACTGGCTAATGTTCCTTGACCGAACGCAACAATAAAAATTGGCAATGAAAGAAAGCAGCCAAGAAGAAGAGAAAAAAAGGGCGCGATATTTGCAACACTGATGATTGCCAGTCCTATCACGACAGCAAATAATCCTGCCAAAATACCGGTTAATATCTCATAAGTACGATTTTTTTTCATTTATTGCTGTCCTGCTTTCTGCAGTTAGAGGCGTGTCAATACCCCAACTTTGACATTTAATAGCTTAACATAGGATACAACAAGCTATTTTTTAACCATATAAGAAATGCAACTGGAGAAACTCTCCAGTTGCATAGTGTATTGATTGCTTACTTTATAACGTACGGAAGTAAGCCTAAAAAGCGAGCACGTTTGATAGCATTAGCTAATTCACGCTGTTTTTTCTGACTAACAGCAGTAATCCGTGAAGGAACAATTTTCCCACGTTCGGAAATATAACGTTGTAACAACTTGATGTCTTTATAATCAATTTTGGGAGCATTGGTCGCTGAAAAAGGACATGTTTTACGACGACGATGAAAGGGGCGACGTGCAGAGTTTTGATTAGTATCAGTCATCATTCTACCCCTTCTATAGTATTTTCACGTTGACGACGTGGAAAACGAGGACGCTCTTCATCATGTCCAATGTGACTATTGCGATCAAGGTGTGAGAGCATAGCAGATTTTTCTTTTTCGTGTTTTTCTACGCGAATGGTCATATAACGCAAAATATCCTCATTGATGCGCATCTGACGCTCCACTTCAGCAATTGCTGAAGCTGGTGCATCAATATTGACTAAGACATAATAAGCTTTACGGTTTTTACGAATACGGTAAGCAAGAGGACGAAGTCCCCAATTTTCTATACGCCCAACTTTTCCACCATGCGCTTCAATGACACCTTTGTAGAGACTCAAAAGTTCATCAACTTGCTGCGGTGCAATGTCTTGTCGGGCAAGGAACATATGTTCATAAAGAGCCATTGTTTTGCCTTTCTTCAATTAAATTTCACCGGTTTTAGCGCAAAGCCTCTGCGACTTGTCTTTTTTGGAAATCCAAAGAAGAAAGGACGCGTTTACAATTCGAGACATCTCAGAGCGGAGATACGGGAGGCCGGAAACATTGTATTTCCTACTGATATTTTACAGCCCTCCGTTCAACCTCCAGCTAAAGTGCCGGCAACGAATATTTCATATCTACAGGTTATCTTTTAAAATAGCAAGTTTATGCACATAAAAAAATTGATTTGTTAAATCTTAATATATTTCCTTCTTCTACAAAAAGATAATACTGTAATATAAAGGCAAAGGAGGGAAAAATGGACTTTTTAAACCAGATTGATGTTACACTCTTTGAAATGTTTGTCGGCAATCATCAAGCTTGGTCGATTGTAGTTTTGTTTAGTATTTTTTGTGCAAAGTTTTTAATTTATATTATTCCTCTCCATCTTTGTGCGTTGTGGTTTTGTGGTGGGGAGAGGGAGCGGTGTGTTGTGCTAAGCATTTGCATGAGTATTTGTGCATCTCTTTTCATAGGTTATCTCATTTCTCTTTTTTATTTTCATCCTCGCCCATTCGTGGTAGGGCTGACGACACCGCTTATTCAACATCGTGCAACAGCTTCTTTTCCTAGTAATCATGCCTTGACCATTGCATCTTATGCAGCTAACTTTTATTTTTACCGATACAAAGTTACTTTTAAATTTGCCGTAGTGTTTTTATGCTTAATCTGTTGGGCGCGCATCTTTGTGGGTGTACATTATCCCTTTGATATTTTAGCAGGTGCACTTTTAGGAAGTCTCATAAGTTTCGGTGTTATTCAGTTTATAGCACCCTATTTCCCTAAGTTTTTATATCAAATTCCGCCTTTAAAATATAATTTTAAGTGTGGTATTCGTTTTAAATAAAGGGCTTTATCTTGATTTGTGCGGATGAATAAGGTCAAAAGAAAATAATTTAATTGTACAGTTTTAGGAGTTGATAAATGGGTGCAGCTTTTATTTTTCCAGGGCAGGGGAGTCAACTTGTTGGTATGGGGAAAGCGCTTGCAGAGCAATTTATTGTCGCACGGATGGTTTTCGAGGAAGTTGATGATGCTTTGGGTGAGAAATTATCAAAGATCATTTTTGAAGGACCTGCAGATGTTTTAACGTTAACAGCAAATGCACAACCGGCATTAATGGCTGTATCTATGGCTGTCATTCGTGTGATGAAACAATTAGGGCTTCGTATAGAAGAAAAGGTAAGGTTTGTTGCTGGTCATTCTTTAGGCGAATATTCGGCTCTTTGTGCTGCTGGTACATTTACTCTCACAGATACGGCAAGACTTTTGCGTATTCGTGGCAATGCTATGCAGGCTGCTGTCGCGGTTGGTGAAGGTTCTATGGCTGCATTAATTGGTTTAGAAGAGCACATTGTGGAAGAAATTTGTGAAACTGTTTCTGGAGAAGGACTATGTCAGATTGCTAATGATAATGGTGGTGGGCAAATTGTTATTTCCGGTAAAGCAAAAGCAGTTGAGGCAGCGGTAGAGATTGCATCAAAAAAAGGTGCAAAACGTGCACTTCTTCTTCCTGTTTCTGCACCTTTTCATTCATCTTTAATGCAACCTGCTGCTGATGCCATGAAGAAAGCACTTTTGACTGTTAACAAAATGTCCCCTATTGTTCCTTTGATTGCCAATGTTTCTGTTGCACCTGAGAGCAATCCAGAGCGTATTACTACTCTTCTTGTCCAACAAGTGACTGGGAGGGTGCGATGGCGTGAAACAATAGAATGGATCGCTGCTAATGGAGTTGATACGCTTTTTGAAGTTGGTTCTGGAAAAGTATTAACAGGTTTAACGCGTCGTATTAACAAAGATATAAAGGGGGTAACCATTGGAACAGTTGATGAAATAGAATCAGCGCTAGGTATGCTCGGCGTTTAATCTATAAGGAGTTAAAAAATGTTTAGATTAACAGGACGTAAAGCTCTTGTAACGGGGGCTTCGGGAGGAATTGGTGAGGCAATTGCACGCTGCTTTCATGCACAAGGAGCCATTGTTGGACTTCATGGAACACGCGAAGAAAAGCTTAGAGAAGTGGCGGCAGAATTAGGGCAGAATGTTTTTGTATTTCCCGCTAATCTTTCTGAACGCCAATCGATTAAACAATTGGCTGAAGTTGCAGAAAGAGAAATGGATGGCGTCGATATTTTGGTTAACAATGCGGGAATCACTAGGGATGGTCTTTTTGTGCGTATGCAAGATAAAGACTGGGATGATGTTTTAGAAGTTAACCTAACAGCTGCTTCTCTTTTGACGCGTGAATTAATACATTCTATGATGCGCCGCCGTTATGGAAGGATTATTAACATTACATCTGTTGTTGGTGTTGTGGGAAACCCTGGACAAACGAATTATTGTGCTGCAAAAGCAGGCTTGATAGGTTTTTCTAAAGCATTGGCACAAGAAATTGCTTCGCGAAACATCACGGTCAATTGTATTGCTCCAGGATTTATTAAATCCGCAATGACAGACAAGCTTAATGAAAAGCAAAAAGAAGCCATTATGGCTGCGATTCCGGTGAAGCGTATGGGAAGTGGGCAAGAAATAGCCGCTGCTGCTGTTTATTTAGCAAGCGATGAAGCAGCCTATATGACAGGTCAAACACTCCATATCAATGGTGGAATGGCAATGATTTGAGTATTTATTTTATTCCACATTGATTTATGAGTTGTATTATTTTAGATAGTAACGATTGAAATGGATAGATGCATCTATTTCTTTAATATGGTCGTTGATCAATTGATGTCGGAATGTCAGATTGGTTCATTTTGTAGGGGATATCCACAGGATGTTTTAAATCATTACTAAAATCTTTTAAAGTAATGCATCTATTGCTTGATTAGATGAACCGATATAGTTAACCAAATTATAGGAAAATATAAATTCGAGGATTTCAACATGAGTGATACAGTAGAGCGCGTTAAGAAAATTATCGTGGAACATCTTGGGGTTAATGCTGATAAAGTTGTAGAAAATGCAAGCTTTATCGATGATCTAGGGGCTGATAGCCTTGATACGGTTGAACTCGTTATGGCTTTTGAAGAAGAGTTTGGGGTAGAAATTCCAGATGAAGCTGCTGAAACGATTTTCACAGTTGGCGATGCAGTCAAGTTCATTGATAAAGCTTCTGCGTGATTACTAAAGGGCAAAGGCATGAATTGCTTTTGCCTATATTCTTCGGAGCTCTTTTGAAAAGAGAGCTTTGAGAGGTGAAGTTTAGTTCAAGGTTAGAAGTTATGAGACGTGTTGTTGTTACTGGTTTAGGATTGGTATCTCCATTAGCTGGTAATATTGAATATAGTTGGAAACGACTTCTTGAAGGAAGAAGTGGTGTCCGACGTATCACAGAGTTTGATGTGTCAGATTTGCCATGCCAGATTGCTGCGCGTATCCCCTTAGGGGATGGAACAGAGGGGACTTATAATGCTGATTTGTATATGGAACCTAAAGAGCAACGTAAAGTTGATGCATTTATTGTTTATGCAATGGCTGCTGCTAACCAAGCGCTTGCAGATGCCGAATGGTTTCCTAAGAGTGATGAAGATCAGATTTGTACAGGCGTGTTAATTGGTTCGGGAATTGGGGGAGTTGAGGGTATTGTTGAAGCTGGTTATACGCTTCGTGATAAGGGCCCACGTCGTGTTTCTCCTTTTTTTATTCCAGGTCGTTTGATTAATCTTGCTTCTGGTTATGTGTCTATTCAATATGGTTTACGGGGGCCTAATCATTCTGTTGTAACGGCTTGTTCAACAGGGGCGCATGCAATTGGTGATGCGGCACGTTTGATTATGTTTGGTGATGCAGATGTCATGGTGGCAGGGGGGACTGAATCTCCGATAAATCGGATATCTCTTGCAGGTTTTGCAGCTTGTAGAGCTCTTTCTACTTGTCGCAATGATGATCCTGAACGGGCGTCACGTCCTTATGATATTGATCGTGATGGTTTTGTGATGGGGGAAGGAGCAGCTGTTGTTGTTTTAGAAGAGCTGGAACATGCCAAAAAACGAGGAGCGCGTATTTATGCTGAGGTTATTGGCTATGGTTTATCTGGTGACGCTTACCACATTACAGCGCCTTCAGAAAGTGGTGAAGGGGCTCAGCGTAGTATGATAGCTGCTCTTAAGCGTGCACAAGTGAATGTGAGTGAACTTGATTATATTAATGCTCATGGTACATCTACGATGGCTGATTCCATAGAGCTAGCAGCTGTTGAGCGTGTTTTAGGGAGTTATGCACCACACGTTTCTATGTCATCAACGAAATCATCTATCGGGCATTTACTTGGTGCTGCCGGTGCTGCTGAGGCTATTTTTTCTATTTTAGCTATACGGGATAATATAGCCCCAGCGACACTTAATCTTGACAATCCATCGATTGAAACAAAAATCGATCTTGTACCACACAAACCGCGTGAACGAAAGATTGATACGATTCTTTCTAATTCTTTTGGATTTGGTGGGACAAATGCATCGTTGGTGATGCGACGTTTTAGGGGATAATAAGTATTTTTATTTAATTTTTGCTTTTGAGTTTTCTACTTTATTATAAGGTGAATGAGAAATTATAATATTATCCTTAATCGCTATTGAGGGGTTATGTCCGATGTGAAAAATGGAAATCATTAAAGGACGTAAGTGATTCCTCTTCGAATCATTTAGCAGATAGTTATGACATGTTAATACATAAAAAACGAAAGAAATCATCTATCGTCCGTAATCCGTTGGTCATTCTCGGTCATTTTTTTCTTATGCTGATTGTGATTATTCTTTTTGCCATAAGTATTCCTCTTTATATTGGAAAAAGTATTTTTGAAGAAAAGGGAAAAATTGAGGAAGAACAAATTGTTCTTATCCATCCTGGTACCGGAATTCGTGAAATTGCTTCATTGCTAGAAAAACGTGGTTTCATTCGATCATCAGATATTTTTGTTTATGGGGTTGGTTATCACCAAAAAACAACGCATCTGAAGGCTGGTGAATATTTAATTCCAGCTCATGCTTCGATGCAGGATATTATGGATATTCTTGTGAAAGGAAAATCTATAGAGTATACATTTACAGTACCTGAAGGTTTAACGGTTCAGCAAGTTTTCGATCGATTAGCTGCGAATGAAATTTTGATTGGAGACCTTCCAAAAATTTTGCCTCCAGAAGGTTATTTAATGACGGATACTGTTCGTTTTATTCGGGGAACAACGCGTAAAGAGATTGTAAACAGGTTGCGTGAAGGACAGACAAAATTAATTCATGCTATATGGGCTACGCGTTCACCTGATTTACCCATTAAATCAATTAATGAATTTGTTATATTAGCCTCAATTGTTGAGAAAGAAACGGGAATTGCAGCAGAAAGACCAATGGTTGCTGCGGTATTTTATAACCGCCTTACAAAGCATATGCGTCTTCAATCGGATCCAACAGTAATTTATGGTCTCTTCGGAGGAAAAGGAAAACCATCTGGTCGTGCAATTTATCGTTCAGATCTTGAGAAGGAAACACCATATAATACTTATAAAATTAATGGTTTGCCCCCAACGGCTATTGCAAATCCAGGTCGAGATTCTTTAAAAGCGGTGGCACATCCACCAAGCAGTGATGCACTTTATTTTGTTGCTGATGGTTCAGGAGGGCATGTTTTTTCTCGAACTTTAGAGGAACATAATATGAATGTTCGCAAGTGGCGAGAATTAAAGGCAAAACATTGAATTTATAGTGATAACACATCTTTTTGCATCGTAAATGAGAATCCCAAATATAGTAAAATTTTTCTATTTAAATTTTTTATGAGAATGATAAAAAATCATTTTCTTGTCTGTCACAAGTGGGTTGGCGTATGGATAAAAATATTTAAGAAAAAAGTGAATATACTGCTAATACCTTATCTCAAAAAAGAGCAAAATAACATTGAGAATTGCTAAGAAAACACATTGATTAAGGGAGAGGTTGAGATAATGTATAATTCAAATTTTGGAGAAACATTTATGAACAAAGTAGAGTGATGTAATGACAGTCTTTGAAAGTAAATTGAGTGCTATAAAAATAAATCAACGCCGCGGTTTTTTATTTATTCTCTCTTCGCCTTCAGGTGCTGGTAAATCAACAATTTCTCGATTACTTCTAAAAGAGGGACAATTAGAGCTTTCCGTAAGTATGACTACAAGGAAAAGGCGTCCTAGTGAAGTAGATGGGCTGCATTATTACTTTATTTCAAAGGAAGAGTTTGAATATAAGCGTGATAGGGATGAATTTATTGAGTGGGCAGAAGTTCACGGAAATTATTATGGCACTTTACGTGAAACTGTTGAAAACGCATTGAATGCTGGCCAAGATATGTTATTTGATATCGATTATCAAGGTACCGAGCAGCTGCAAAAAAAGATGCTAGGAGACACTGTATCTGTTTTTATTCTTCCACCATCAATGAAAGAGCTTGTTTCGCGTTTACATCGTCGAGCAGAAGATAGTCAAGATATCATCAATTTGCGATTGGAAAATGCACGAACGGAGTTAAAGCATTGGCTTTCTTATGATTATGTTGTGATTAACGAAGATTTAGATCAGTCTTTATCTTTTATTAAATCAATTTATTTAGCTGAAACCGTAAAACGTGAGCGTTGTTCTTATCTTGGCTCTTTTGTTGATGGGCTTATTGCTGAAAAAATCGATAAATGTTGTGATTAAAAAAGGTTTTATAACACAAAGTGCATTTTTTAGAGCACTAGATGCGCTAAAGTTACAAATTCAGAAATCGAGAGCGTTTCAGCACGGCGCGTTCCATCAATTCCAGCTTTTTCTAATAGCTCTTCACCTCCAAGTATTTTGAGATTTTGACGAAGCATTTTTCGTCTTTGTCCAAAGGCGGTTTTTGTGACGAGGCTTAGTTTTTGTGCAGAGCAGGCAAGAGGTTGTGTTCGCGGAATAATATGAACAACAGAAGACGTTACTTTAGGTATTGGTATGAAGGCTTGAGGGGGGACATCAAAAGCAATTTTAGCAGTGGTACGCCAGCCAGTTAGGACACTAAGACGTCCATAATGAGTAGATTGAGGTTTAGCTGTAATCCGTTTGGCAACTTCACGTTGAAACATCAATGTCATTGATTCATAAAAAGGAGGCCATGGTTCAGTTAAAAGCCAATTTAATAAGAGTTGTGTCCCAATATTATAGGGAAGATTTGCAATAATGCGCGGTTTTACAGGGCTTGTTTCAAAGAGTTTTGAGAAGTCTTGCTTCAGTGCATCATTACAAATAACTTTTAATTTTTTAGGATAGTGTTTTTCTATTTCTAAGAGAGCCGGTATGCAGCGCTCATCGCGTTCTATTGCTGTTACAATGGCACCCTTTGCTAGCAAGGCACGTGTGAGACCTCCAGGACCAGGACCAATTTCTAGAACAGGTTTTCCTTCTATATTGCCTGCTTGATGAGCAATTTTAGATGTTAAATTAAGATCAAAAAGAAAATTCTGCCCCAAAGATTTATGCGCTTGTAATCCATATATATTAATGACCTCACGCAGAGGAGGGAGATTATCTATTGGCATGGGTTTAAACTATTTTTTGCAAGTTGATTTGCAAGTTTAAGAGCAGCAATAAAGCTTTCGGGAGAGGCTATTCCTTTATCAGCAATGTCAAAAGCAGTTCCGTGATCTGGAGACGTGCGAATAAAAGGTAGACCTAACGTGACATTAACAGTGCTATCAAAGTCTAATGTCTTAACAGGGATAAGGGCTTGATCATGATACATACAAATGGCAACGTCATATGCTTTTCTTGCGCATTCATGGAACATTGTGTCGGCAGGCAGCGGGCCTGCAATATTGAGTCCTTTCTTTTTAAGATATTCAATAGCAGGAGTGATAATTTCAATATCTTCTTTTCCCATTGCACCTCCTTCTCCAGCATGAGGATTAAGACCAGCAACAGCTAGTCGGGGTGACGTTATTTTAAACCTTGTTTTTAAGTCATATTCAGTAATAAGTACCGTTTGAATAATTAAATCACGGGTAAGCTGTGAAGGAACATTTTTAAATGGAATATGAACAGTTATTGGTACTGTTTTTAATCGAGGTCCTGCTAACATCATAACTGGATGATAACATTTATGAAAAGCTTTATGGGCTAAATCGGCTAAAAATTCTGTATGACCTGGAAATCGAAAACCGGCATCATAAAGACTCTTTTTTGCAATAGGACAAGTGATAAGTGCACATGCATGGCCATTTTGAATCAATTGAACACAGCGTTTAATTGCTTCAATAATTCCAGCTGTATTTTTCGATGAAGGTATACCTAATTGATCACTTTGTTTGTTTTTTAACGGTATGATAGGAAGAGCTTTTTGAAAATTTTTTGCAGGATTATTGATTAAAACAGATTGCACCTCAACATCAATCTGTAAAAAACGAGCGCGCGAACGAATAACATCTGGATCAGCAAGAAGTACAAAAGGTGGAATTTGGCGCGTAACACGCAAATTCCACGCTTTTAGTACTATTTCAGGACCAATTCCGGCAGGATCACCACCGCTAACAATAAGAGCAGCCATTATGAATTTTGAATGCGTGCCACTCGGCGCAGTTCTCCTAAATATTTGTCGCTTAATTCTTCAAGTTTTTGCGGGCTTCTTTTTTTACTATCTTGAAGAGAAAATATCAGTCGAGCGACATAATCATCAGAAACTCTTTTTATTTTGCAGACAGCAATTGCTTCGATTCCATCAGATGTTTCTTGTAATTTTGTCATTTTTCCAGCAGGCGTTTCAAGAATAGCTTGTTCCCATGCATTAGGAAGTTGTGGCTCCAGAAACTTTCCTAAGTGGCGGATAGTAACGTCTAAAATACCTCTTGCTTGATTGTGAGCATTGGCACATCCACGGAAATGTGCGCGAAAATTACTTGCTTCTCTTTGACGTCTTTCAAAGATCTCTGAACGACGATGTGCAGGAATGACAAAAACAATTCGCTGTAATGTATATTCGTTGGTTGAAGGTTTTACACCACCATTTTTTAATATTCTGCGTACAGCTTCTTGTTCGCTAATCATACCTGTTTCAGCTTGATAGCGTGCGCTAACAAGACGCCCCCATCCTATTTGTCCACGGATGTAATCTTTAAAGTGTTGCACTGTGATCTCAGTTTGGATCAGAATCTGGTTGAGCTGATCAATCGTCATATTATTTTGTGTCGCAAAATTCTCAAAAGCTCTATCAACTTCATCATTGCTTACTTCAATATTACGACGTTTTATTTCAATATTTTTTAGCTTTTCATCAATAAGCTCTTTTTTAGCCTGTGCCACCAAATTGCCTTGCTTTTGTTGTAGCCTGAGAAAAGCAAGGCGTCTTTGTATATCATAATTTGTGATCGGGTTGCCATTAACTGTAACAACAATAGAAGTCTGCGCAAAGACTGTCGGAATCAAAAATCCATTTATTAGCAGGCTACTTACGCTCAAAGATGCAATATAAAATAAAGCAAGAAAACGCTTTTTCAATTTATTCATGTAAATAGGCTTTCGCATTGTTTATTAATTCTCATCAACAACTTAAAATACACGCTTTCTTTCATAAAAACAATGATAAGTTAAATGACTGATACATTCCCTTTATAAATTAATCTATCTTTTTTCCGATATCTGCAATCGTACGCAATGAAAGAGAGAAATTAAAGTTTTGCAAGGGTGCTTTCCTGCCTGGATTCGTTACCTGTTGATAACCGAATGTTAACCCGAAACATTCATCCATATAACTCAAGCTAATTCCTCGCTTTATAAATGTACCAGATACTAAATCATAACCGGCGTTGCTATTAATGGACCAATAATCTGCTAATTTAAGTCCTGTTTGAAAAGAAATTTCTTGGCGCTCTTGAGAATATTCATAGTCTGGTTGCTTTGCGATATAGGCATATTGTAGAGCCGCCCAAAAATTTTGCCATTTTTGTGATGCTTCGATTTCACTACGGCGGATTTTTCCTGTTTTTTTGTCAAAGCGTCCACGCGTTTCTAAGGAAAAACCACTTTTATGGGTTGTACCAAACATTGCAACATAGTCTGAACGTTTTGCCTCTAAGCTAGAATGAGTACCGACATTGATAAAGTCCTTGTCTGCAAAAGAATTCTTTCCTGCTAGATGGAAGGATTGTCCAATGAGACCATAAAGAGACCAATTATCATTAAGGCTTCCAGAATATCGTATACCTATATTGGCTCTTGTACCACCTTCTACACGATCATAACCAGAAAATTTGTCTCGTTGAAAGAGAGTGGTTGCATCAAAGACAAAGCTTTGAGCATCTTCATTAGGAATTTGTCCAATATATTGTTCATTATTGCGTATAAAAATTTGTGCAGTTGGTTCTATAATATGTGTAGAATGATCAGCTGTAATGAGGAAGGGATAGCGTAGTTCCAATCCTGCTGTTGCCATGCCACGAATTGCTGAACCATGAATTGCGGATAAGGCATTGTTTTCTATAGAATCTGTGTGATTTTCGCTTGCATTGGTTGTAATGATATCAGCTCGTAGAGAGAGAAGAGGGGTTAAGATGAGTCCGTTGTGCGTGTTGAAGCGCTTTTTCCACTGAAGCTCGTTTGTTAAACGCAAACTATTTCCAGCCATACCAGAAAGTTTTACTGTGTTGAGAGGGTTTCCGTTCTGGTCGGGTGAACTGAAGTCAGCATGGCGACGATAAACTGATTGCATATTACTATGGAAGGTAAGCTCTCCATTATAAATGGGTTCATCTGGTGTGAAAAAATAATCGATGCGTGGTAAGACCCACGCTTGCCGAGAGTGACGTTCATAATGAGGATCATTCAATATTGAATCTTGAACTTTAAAATGATAAAAACGCATATCAAAATAATTTTTTCCTGCAAGACCATTCAGATAGATCTGAGAAAGTTGTGTAGGATTGTTATAGTTTTCAAGTTTATAGGCACGACTAAAATGCCGATCTGATTGTGCAAGAATATCCCATCCATAAGTCCAGTGTGAATTAATACGAAAATCCCCCTTTGTCGCCAGCATATAACGGTTTTTATGTTGGGAATCAATCGTATCATTATCAAATCTATGCGGTTTCATTTGATATATATGAGCAAAGCGAATGTTATAACGGCCCGTTTTTAAACGCTGACGCCATTCCCCTTCGGTTAAAAGCCCTTGTTGGGTATAAACCGTAGAAGAAAGGGTAAAATCATAATGGGGGGCGAGATTCCAGAAATAAGAATTCTTTATCCCCATACCGAGATAATCAGTATAAAAAAAATGAGGAGTAAGCAGACCGCTAGCACGCCTGACAGTTGGATCATAGATCTCAAAATTTGGAAATTTTATAATCGGTACACCAAAAACTTCAAAACTGCTATTTTCAAACCGAATTTTTTTGACGCTATTATTCCATATGATCTTTCTTGCTTTAATTTTCCATAGGACGTCTCTATCTGGTTTATAAGAGCAAGGTTCACAGGCTGTATAGGTTGCATTTTCAAAGACTGTTATGTGATTGTGTTTGCGTGTAGCATTTTGGGCTGAAAAGTGAACATTGTTGGCTGTATCAATACGTAGGGCGTTTACAAAACCCTCGCCAAGATCTTTGGTCATATCAATTTGGTTGGAATAAATTTTATTACCATCCTTTTGAGTAATTTCAACGTTCCCTTGTGCTATAAGCCGTCCTGTTTTTTGATTGTAAATAATTTTTTGAGCGACAACTTTATTGCCATCATATTTGATTTGGACATTACCGTGTGCAGAAACAGTGTTTTCATCACGATTGTAGATGAGTTCATCCGCAGAGAGCAAAAGAGGAGGTTCCAGATTTTGAATGCGACTTTGAGAAGGAGATTGAAGGCTTTGAGCGTGCGCACAATAAGACAAAGCACTTCCTAAAATAACCCCCACAACACTTTTAAAAGCGAGAGCACTTAATTTTGTTAAAATAGTTTTTTTAAGTGTTAATGCTTTCACTTAGCCATCCTCTTTATGAAGTAAAAAAGAGATTCCTAAGAATAACGCAATAACAACGGGTGTCCAAGCTGCAATAATTGGTGGAATATATCCAGCATTACCGAAAGCTTGAACAAGTACGGAAATAACATAAAGCATAAACCCAGCTATTACGCCACCAAGAATCAACATTCTAGATTGCCCAAAACGTGTAAAATTTAAAGATACAGTTGCTGCAATGAGGGTCATTGCCACAAGCAATGCCGGTAATGCAATCAAAGATTGGAAATACATATCAAAATTATGAGCAGAATAGCCAAATGAACGTGCAATCATAATTTTTTTTGGCAATTGGTAAAATGGAATAGTTGCGGGATTCACTAAACGTTCCGTTAAAAATTCAGGTTTTAGATTGGTTTTTATTTGCAACACGGTAAATTTTTCAGGAGGATGCCCTATTTTATAGATTGTTCCATTTGTTAATAGCCAAAATCCATTAGTCAAGGTTGCTTTTGGGGCGTTAATCCAATTTTTAACGGTTGCATTGTCATTGTATTGTACAAAGGTTGCATCGAGAAGAGAAAGTCCTTGATCGGTGATAGATTTGGCACCAATGGTTGTTCTGCCTAAATTTGTACGTTGTGTTAACCAGTGGATACTTGTATTGTGAAGAGGTGTTAGTACATTGTGATTGCGCCATTCAGTCATCTTTTTTTCTGCTTGAGAAAATCCCCATGCAGCAAGTGGATTAATGAGAAGAATTGAAAATAATCCCAAAAGAAAAGCTCCAAAACAAGCTGGCATAAGAAATTGCCATGCAGAAACACCGATTGAACGAGTTACTACAAGTTCAAGTTTTTTGTTGAGCGAGATAAGCGTTGCCATTGCAGAAAAGAGTGCAATGAAAGGGATAAGTTGTTGCATGATAAAAGGGATGCGTAAAGCAGAGAGGAAAAATGCATCTTTTGCTGTATAATGCGGAAGGGAAGATAGCCTACCAGAATTCTCTGTGAAATCGATTAAAAGAGCAAGAACAAAAATGCTTCCCCAGAAATAACAAGTTATTTTAAGATACCGTATAAAAAAATATCGTCCAAGTATCCACCCAATCATGATATTTCATCCGAGGAATCTTGAGATTTTCGATGTTCAAATTTGTTCATTATTTTTTGAAAAGCGATTTGAAGTATCTCATTAACTTTTGTGGGAAGCCCAATTTTATGATTCGTTAAAAGCATAAAAAAGACAAATGCACTTGTTCCTATAGGTATAATATAAAGGAGAGGAACGTATGCAAGATCGCTTTTTGCCTTTTCTGCGAAAAAATATCCTATCCAATACACCAGAAAAGAAAGGGCAATTGCCGAGAGATTTGCGGAATGACGAGCTTGTCGATGGGAGCGTACATCCCCTGCCGCTGCTAATGCAATAAGTGAAAAAACAATAGGGTAGAGCCATTGTGTTAATCTGCGGTGAAATTCAGCTTTATATTGGAGTGGTTTTCGTTGATAGTAGGGATCTTTTGGGTCAGGGTTTTGTAAATAAGAAAGAGACCGATCTTTTGGATAAAGAGTAGGTGTTTTATCACTGGGGATAAACTCTCCTAGGCTAAAAGTATATGAGCTAAATTGCACGATTGAAACACTGTTATTTTGATGATTGACTCTTTCTATTTCACCGTTATTGAGAACCAGAAAACTGCCGTTTTTATTGCTCACAATGGATGCGTCTGTTGCATAATAAAAAAGATCAGTCTTAGGATCACGCTGGTCGGCAATGAAAAGGCGTTCAAGTGTTCCATTTGGATTTCGTTCGCCAATTTCTATGTAAAGGTTATTGGCGAGTTTTTGGAAGCTCCCTTCACTAATGAATAGATTAATAAGATCAAAATGAGCGCTTGCTAGCATTTGTCGCATATGAAGACGCGCTTGAGGAACAACAAAATTAGCTATAGAAAAGGAGATACAGGATGCAACAATAGCAAGAAGAAGGATAGGTTTCCAAACAGTACTTTTAGGAAAACCAGAGGCATTGATGACAGCAAGTTCTGAGTCTTGATGCATTGCTGAGAGGATGGTTGTAATTGCGATGACTAATGCAAACGGAATGACAACAAAAATAACAGAAGGAACCAATGAGAGTGAAAATTGTAAGACTGTGAGGAGTGTTTGTTTACTTGTTGTGAGAAAGTTTATCCGTGCAAGAATTTGTATAGTCCAACTAACGCCCACTGCTGCAATCATGACAGAACTAAACAAAACAAGGACACGTTTCAGGATGTAGAACTCAATAATACGCATAAATTGGGGAAAATCCTCAGTTTTTAATTCGATAGCAAATATTCTTACTGCTTTCGGTTAAAATGTAATAAAGTTTGAAAAAATATCCTTTCATGAATTGGATATTTTTACCAAATAAATAATATAAAATTGCCTATGAGGTCCTCTTTAAATTTTCCGTACATTATATTTTATTTTCAACTATAGTCTACAAAGAATCTAGAAGAATCTAGAAAATAACTTAAAAAACTTTTTTATTAACGTTGAAGATAAAAATTTTTGTCTTTTAAAGACACGTGCAAAAAGATAATGCATCTCAATCAAAAAAGAGGGTTTATATCTTGAACCGTTTCCTTTGTATTAGGGATATAGAAGTTTTTTTAAAAAGATGTTAGCTTTTTTATAAAGAATGATGAAGGCTTAAGAGATTGGATATTTTATTCTATCATTTGACGCAGTCAACGCTGAAGGATATTTTGCCGACGCTTGTGGAGCGTGCATTGGCTCGTTTTGGTAAAGTAACAATACAGTGTGTGAGTAAAGAACAACGCGATTCTATAGATATACATTTATGGGTTTATACTGATGAATCATTTATTGGACATGGAACGGAGTGTGATCAATATCCAAACGTTCAGCCTGTATTTCTTACGACAGGACAAGAAAATCCGAATGATTCAAAGATTCGTTTTCTCATAGAGGGAGCTGTTTGTTCGGATATTGATGCTTATCAACGGCTTGTCGTGATATTTGATGGTAGAAGTGAAGAGCAGTTGAATCTCGTTCGTGCACAGTGGAAAAAATATAAAATGGAAAATCATAATTTAACGTATTGGCAACAGACTGAAGATCGTCGCTGGGAAAAACAGGTTTAATGCGTCTTGTATCTATTGTTCTGATTTTTATAGGATTACTGGGAATAGTAAATCCTGCACTTTTTATTACGGAAGGCTCAGGGGGAGGGCGTTGGGTTTTTATTGTGATTTTTCTTTTAGGCATGTTAAATATATGGACTATAATTAAAAAAACGAAACGCCATAATGATAATTATTGATCGAATTTTGCTTGTTTTATGGGCTGTGATGTTGGCCTTCTTTTGCGTTTCATGGTTGGGGACAACGCATATCTTATCAGAAATGTTTGCTGTTTCTTATATAAGCAATATTGCAGATTTTTTATTTTTCTTTTTGAGTGCTTTGTTTGCAGGAATATTGTGGTGGAAAATACCTCAACCCCTGTCTTTAAAAACGAAACTGGCAGCATTTTTGCCGCCAGTCCTTATTTTATTCTTCATTATTATATTTTAGTTGGATATTTCATCATCTGTAAATCCGACGAAGCAAATCAGTGAAATAAAAGAAGCAAGAAGCAAATAATAACCGATATAAGATGTATCGAAATGTTGCACCAGATATTCTGCAATATAAGGCGCGAGAGATGCTCCTATAATAGCAGATAAATTGAAAGTAATAGAAGAACCGGTATATCGAATTGCTGTTGGGTATGGTGAAGCCAAAACAGCACCAAGAGGACTGTATATCATTCCCATGAGAGACAAACCGATAACAGACATTGCAAGGACTCCTATAACTCCAGAATTTAAGAAATAAGGAATTGCGAAAGAATAAATACCTGTGATGATTGTAATCCAAATCATCAAAGTTCTACGTCTAATACGGTCAGCGAGTCTTCCCGTGATGACAGTAAAAATCCCACAAAAAATAGCACCGACAATTTCGATTTGAAGAGCTTGATGAAATGGCAATTGCAAATGGTTTGTTGAATAGCTTAGCAAATATGTAGTAACCAAGTAAAACAAAACAAAAGTTGCCATACCAGAAAATATTCCAAGAAATAGGATTCGTGGACATTTTAAAAAGACATCTATGATAGGAACTTTGACATGTTTTTTACTTTCAAGAGTTTTTTTGAATTGAACAGTTTCATTGATTGAAAGACGGACCCATAATCCTATAATCATAAAAACAACTGAAGCAATAAAAGGAATACGCCATCCCCAGGCTAAAAGTTCTTCACGATCAAGGAAATGCAGCAGACCCAAATAAACAGCAATAGATAAAAACAAACCTATTGAAACGCCTAATTGGGGGAACATTGCATACCAGCCGCGCTTTTCTGGAGGGGCATTTTCTGTAGCGAGCAAAACAGCTCCTCCCCATTCTCCTCCTAATCCAATTCCCTGTCCAATACGGCACAAGGTTAAGAGGAAAGGGGCAAACCACCCAGCTATTTCATAAGTAGGAAGAAAACCAATAATGACTGTTGAAAGACCCATTGTGAGAAGAGAAGCGATAAGTGTTGCTTTTCTTCCAATTTTATCTCCAAAATGTCCAAAAACAACTGATCCAAAAGGGCGGGCAAAAAAGGCTGCTCCAAATATTAGGAAAGATTGTAAAATGGCAATTTGATCATTTTGTGTTGGAAAAAACACATGAGGAAATATAAGAGCTGCGGCAGTGCCAAAGACATAAAAATCAAAGAATTCAATTGTTGGGCCAATAAGGCTTGCAAATAAAATCCGACGAGGGGAGTTTCTGTTGCTTGTAGCTTTCATTTCTGAGTTTATAGACATGAATAGAATGTCCCTTTCAGTATATGACAAATCAAATGACGAGTTAACTGACTATAACTATAGAAATTTCAAATCAGTGTCGAGTCAATATTATGACACTTCGTTATATATTAGAACAATGATTATGGGCTGATGAGTATGAATAAGTGCTCTATATATTATCCAAATTGAATAAGATAAAGACACTGCTTTAAATGCTGTAGAAGATGGCAATAGATGGCTATAAACGCAGCTCTCATTCACATTGCTGTGTCCTTTAAAGTTTAATGCCATTTTTATCTATTAAGGGATCAATCTTATTCGTAGATCAGTGTTTAGTGTCTCAAAATATTAAAAATATTTTTCATGGATGCAATTATAACACTTTTAAAGTGTATCTAAAAAATTAAATCTTTTAGTTGTGCATGCATTTTAAAACACATGGTGTATATTTGATCTGTCAAAGCTTAATCCATCGAATGCTTTGCTATCTTAAAAGACATGAGGTTGAGCAATTACGTTGTGTTGTTTTGGTCTATGCACTTTTTTCTAAATGGGAGAATTTAAATTTAAAATTATGGAGTGTAAATAATGCAACGCAAATTGAAATTAAATTTTTGTGCGTTAATGGTCAGTGGTTTTTTTGTCAAGATTGCGAGTGCATATGGAGTAGCTACACCAAGAGAAAAGTTATTAACACCAGTAAGTATCAGTGAACACCTAGAAGAGACAAGAAAGTTGTTATCAGAAGTGAGGGGACTAAAAGAAAAAAAGGGGGGATCAAAAAAGATAGAGAATAAACAGACAGCAGAAGGAAGTGATCTTTCAGAAGAGGAAAGGAAGAGATTAGAAAACCTATTCTTTGAAGTACTCACAAATTCAATAATAAGCGATGGTGCTGCGATCTATATTACTAACCGTGACTCTGAAGGTTCTGAAATAAATAGCTTTAACTATAAAGATGCAGCTTATTCCATTAATAATACGGTTAGAGAAGGGGGAAAACTCTACATTGATGCAGCAAGTGTTAGCAGGGATACGACAATTGAGCATGGTGGGATTGAGTTTGTCCAAAACTTGAGCATTTCAGAATATGCTACTGTTAAAAAAGGTGGTAAACAAATTGTTGAGAGTGGTGCAAATGCAGAAGGGGCTCAAATCCATGGTGGCGAGCAGATTATTTTTGGTAAGGGAAGCCTTGGATCTAGTTTGTCGCGAAAAGATAAGGAAAGTAGTGCTTATGGCACTGAAATTCATGCTGCAGATGGAATGCCAGGAATACAAAGTGTTTATAGTGGGGGGATGGCTGTTGACACAAAGGTTATGAAAGGAGGTATCCAGAATCTTGATGGTAAAGAGAATTTTCATAACGGTTTATCAGAAGATGCTGATACAGCCGATATAGAAGATGAAGATTTTACAATTAATGAGGGGGCTTTTGCACTGAGTACTGAACTTTTTAAAAATGGTATGCAGAATATCTTTGCAGGAGGGAATGCGAGTGAAGTTACTTTATACGATAGAGCTATTCAGAATATATATGATTCTGGATATGCGGATAATCTAACTATTAATCATCAAGCAAGGTCACGGGGTTTTGCTGGTGCGATATTAGGTGAAAATACAAATGTTAATGATTTTGGCAACCTCTATCTCTATGCTGGAAATGGTGAAGCTGTTACGGAAGTAGAAAATCTTAATTTAAATGGAGAAGATACCAAACTATACATTATTGCGTCTGAAGATAACGGCAAAAAACCTGAGATTAATGTTAAGAATTTAAAAGGAAATGGCAGAGTTATTTTTACATCTTCTGGGGCTGATAAGCATTATTCTCAGCTTAATATTGATGATCTTTCAGGTTCTTTACATTTCGATTTTAATATCAATTTTGCCAAGCAGCTTAGTGATTATCTTGTGATTAAAAAAAGGGGCTCTGGTTCTCACACAATAAGTGTGGCTGATTCTGGGCGTGAAATTACAAATTCTTCTTACAAAAAGCTTAAATTAATTACTGATCGCAGCGGAAATGCCCATTTTACTCTGACAAACACTTTTGGTGAAAAAATCGGAACTGTTGATGCCGGAACCTATCGGTACAGTTTGCAACATAGAAACAATAAGGGTACTGGTAAAATTTGGTACTTAGATGCAAACCACACCATTGATGAGACAACTTCTCAAGTTTTTGATAGTGTATTGAAACCATATACTGGTTCATCAAGTGATTTACTTACAGAACTCACAATTGATCAAGGAACAACTGTTTCTATTGCAGATCCTAGCTTTGACACGAGTAGCAAGGAAGTTGATAGCAATGGAGAAACTTCAATTAGTATTACAGTTAAAGATGGTGGAAAGCTTTCCGTTTATAGCGGTGGTTTTAGCTTGTATACGACAATTCAAAGAGGTGGCACTGAGCTTATTAAAACACAGGGTCTTTCACAGGATACTATTGTTCATAAAGGTGGGCAACAAAAGGTTAAAGAGGGGGGAAAAGCTGAAGGGGCTAAAATTTACGGAGGTGAGCAATTTGTTTCAGGAAAGTCTGATATTAAAGGTGCGATGGTGAGGAGCAGCGCCTATGACACTATCGTTTCTGGTGAGAATGGAGTGCGAGGATATCAGAATGTGTATGATGATGGAGAGGTTTTTAACACACAGATCATGGAAGGAGGGATACAAAATCTTTATGGAGAAGAGGATCTAGACGAGTATAGCAGTTTTGCCTTTGATACGAAGGTCTTTTCTGGTGGACAGCAACATGTTTTAGCGGGAGGAATCGCGATTGGCGTTCTTTTAGAAGGGACTGCTTTTCAGGCAATAGATTTAGGAGGTTATGTAAAAGATTTAACCGTTAAGGATCAAGCACAATCGTGGTTACATTTTGGTTCAACATTAGAAGGAAGCACTATGATTCATGATTCTGGACGGATTTATCTTTATGCCGGTGCAGAGCAATCTCGTACTGAAGTAGAAAAAATTGTCTTAAATGGCAGAGATACAAAATTGTACGCGATTGCCTCTAATATAGATGGTGAAAGTTCTTTGATTGAGAATCTGAGTGGGAATGGTCGTGTTATTTTTACTTCTACCGTGTTTAATCCACATTACTCTAAACTTGAGATCAATGATCTTTCAGGGAGTTTACATTTTAGGTTGCATACTAATTTTGCAGAACAGCGCGGTGATTATCTTCTGATAAAACAAGGATCAGGTAATCACACCATAAGTGTTATCGATTCTGGTGTTGAAATTACCAATTCTCCTCTACAAGATCAGAATTTAGTTTTGGAGCTTGATTTAATTCATGTTCAAAGCGGAAATGCGCATTTTACTCTGACAGATTTTTCTGGTGAAGAGACGAGTACGATTGATGGTGGAGCCTACATGTATGGCTTAAAGACAAAAGATGATAATGGGGGAAAGACTTGGTCTTTGGCTATATCACAAATAACTTCTGCTCCTGTAATTCCTTCACCTCATGTGGAGTCGCCTATAGATAACCTTCCTGAAAAAGAAGAAAATATGACATCGGCAAAAGATTTTAGTATCTCTGATGTAATTCATTACAGCATTGGGGAAGGAGGAGGAATTCTACAAAGCTCTTTGCTCGGTGATGGTAACGTAGTTTATGTCTCTGATGATGGAGAGCAAGGTGTTCTTAAGAAGTCTATTAATAATACAATTCAGGGATCAGGAAGACTTTATGTTGAAGCTGGTGGTTTCAGTAAAAATACAACCATTGAAAATGGTGGTACTGAGATTGTAGGGGAACAGGGGGTCTCAGAATCTACGATTATTTACGAGGGTGGAAAACAAAAAGTGGAGGGGGGAGGCTCTGCATTGAGAGCTGAAATTTATGGTGGGGAGCAGCTTGTTTTCGGAAATGGTTATGTAAATGGTGGAATTGTGGGGAGCAGTGCTTATAACACGACACTTTATGGTCAAGGTGATACGCCGGGACAGCAGAATGTATATGATGATGGGATGGCTGTGGAAACAAAAGTGATGAGTGGAGGAGTACAAACTCTTGCTAAGTGGTTTCCTAATGATGATAACTTTGCAGAAAAAGCCGGCGGTTTAGCTGTAAATGCTGAAATCTTTTCAGAGGGTGTGCAGCGTGTTTTAGCAGGAGGTGAAGCAAATACAGTCATTTTACGCACTGGTGGTGTTCAAGAAGTCTATGCAGGTGGAATTGTAAAGAATCTAACGATTGAAGGTAATGCTAATTCATGGATTTCTCCTGGTGCAATATTAGGAGGAGAAATAAAAGTTCAGGATTTTGGTGGGCTCCATCTTGATGCTGGAGACGATGGTCAACAAACTATAGTAGAAAACATTGAATTAAATGGAGAAGACGCTCAATTATACTCCGTTGCTCGTGGGTTTGACGACAAAAGTACACGCATTCAGCAGTTAAGCGGTGTAGGAAAAGTCATTTTTACCTCTTTTGAAGATGATTTATATTACTCTCAGCTTTACATTGATAATCTAGCAGGGAGTCTACATTTTAACTTTAATGTTAGCCTTGCAGAAGAAAAAGGTGATTACCTCTTTATTGAGAATGGGAGTGGTTTTCATACAATAAGTGTCGTAGATTCTGGTATTGAAATTGTTGATCCTTCTTCAGCAGGACTTGATTTAATTTTTGATCAAAGTGGTGGCGCACATTTTACCCTGAGAAGCTTTTCTGGTGCAAATGTTAAAACTATTGATGGCGGAACCTATACGTATGGTTTAAAACAGAGAATTGATGAGGATGGGGGTGAAAAAGTTTGGTATTTATCTGCAGTATTTATTGATAATGTTTCATTTCTCAACAGTTTACCACGTAGTAGAAGCAGATCTATGCGGCATTTAAATCAAAATCAATCAGTTTCTTCTCTTTCAACTATTGCAGCACCACAAGCGCGTGTTATTAAATTGCCACGTCGAAGAAAAAACCGCCAAAACTTGAATCAAAGATCTCCAGCTTTTGTATCTCCAACTGTTTCCTCTCTTGGAAGTCACGTTATTGAAGTCTTAGGTTCAGGAAGTCTTCATCCTCTTTCTGATGAAAAACAACAAACTGCTGTTTCAACCTCTTCTCAATTTTTAGCCGATCAAATGATTTTACGTCCAGTTCATAAAGAACAACCTTTTCCACAATTGAGTGAGAAACTTTCAGTTTCTCACTTTTTGACCACTCCCTCTACAGATGCGGTATTGTCTATGTCTGTGGCGCCAGCGATGGTTTTTCACAATGAAATGCAAACCGTACGTGTGGGAAGAGGAATTCTAGATAAAAGTAAAAAGAATACGGCTTTATGGACCTATGCGATTAAATCTAAAGAGAGTGTTGCTACAGAGCATATAGATTTTAAACTGGATCAGACCGGTATCGTTTTGGGGATCAATGGTTTAAGCGAGTGGGAAAATGGAGAGTTTTATATAGGTGGTTTTGGCAGTTATGATCGCGCCCGTGTTGCGCATGCACGGGGGGGTAACAGTGGAATCAATACTTATGGTATTGGTGCTTATGTCACTTATTTTGATCATAGTGGATGGTATCTCGATGGTATTTTAAAATACAATCATTATCAAAATACTCTAAAAGCCGTTTCAACGAATGGTTTAGAGATTGAAGGAACATATACTCAAAGGGCATTGGGAACTTCCTTTGAAGCTGGTTATCGACTTAAGACGTCAAAGAACAGTTGGTTACAGCCTTATGGACAATTTACATGGTTACAAGTTGAGGGTAAAGAAATCAAGTTATCGAATGATATGACAGGTGACATGCGTCCATTCACTTCATTACGCAGTGAGGTTGGCTTATCTTTAGGGTATGAATTTGGTTCACACATGGATTCCTCATCGCTTGCGTATATTACAGCAGCATGGTTGCGTGAGAATAAAGATGACAATCAAACGTTAATTAATCAACGCCATCCATTTACCACTGACTTATCGGGGAATGCAGGTAAATTAGGAATAGGTTTAAGCAGTTTAGTGAGTGAGAAGTTAAAGTTATATGGTGAGGCACATTATATTAAAGGGCGTAAAACAAAACAGTCCCTTCAGGGTGTTTTAGGTGTACGCTATAGTTTCTAACGATATGGTTATTTTTTAGTTATCTTTAAATGTATGATTAGTTTTTTAAAGTTTTTAATGCAGCATCAGAGAACAATTTTTCAGAGCACGCAGCTTCGTTGTTCATGATAAACTGTATACCCTTATATACTTGATTATGCATTACTTTTTATCTTTGATAAGAAAACTCCGAGAAAATGCTAAAGAAGCACTATAAAAACGCCCTTATATTCTTGATCAAAAAAGTATTTAAAAAACTGTAAAGAACGGTTTTTTATGAGATAAGGAGGATTTTTAAGAAGGATTGTTGCAATCTAAGGTTGAAAATATGTTTTGTAGAGCTAATTACATTCAGTGTCTATGCAGGCGTGAAGGGGGGAGGATATGGCTCTACAATATAAATGGAAACGAAATTTTTGGATACTCATGTTGAGCAGCTGTTTTGTGCAAGCTGCTGCTGCAAATGAGGAGAGAACAGCACTTTTTTGTCAATCTTCAAGTTATGAAAATGATAAAGTATTTCAAGATCAATACAATGAGGATATGAAATCAGCAAGATGCATACTTGGAGCCTCTAATGATGTTATGGTAAGAACGCGCAATGAATTAGACTTTTTAAAAAAGCCTAGAGATTTTATCATGGATAAGGGTGCTAGAGTGTTTGCGAGTCAACAGGAGCTTGACAGCAGTCATCGTGACAATGCTGGATATAATGCACAAGAACAAAATACTGCATTTCTTAAAAAGCCTGAACTTATTTCCATTAAAGATGGGGCAATGTTAGAAAATTATATCCTTGATAATGAAGGTAAAGCATACATTTCAAATGATGGTGAGATTGATAGTCCAGGGCGATCCATTAATAACACTGTAAGGAATGGTGCAGAGCTTTATGTGTATGCAGGAGGACTCAGTGAGAATAGTAAAATTGAACATGGTGGAATTGAAAATGTTCAGGCTTTAAAGGGAAAACAAGGTTTTTCGAAAAATGCTGTTGTTAAAGAAGGCGGGCACCAAAGTGTTGGAAATGGAGGGAAAGTAGAGGGGACTAAAATTTATGGCGGTGAGCAGCTTGTTTTCGGGGAGGGGGATATTGGAGGAGAGATTAAAGGCAGTAGTGCTTCTCATACTATCATTTATGGTCAAGATGAAACACTAGGCCAACAAAAAGTATATGATGGCGGAAAAGTTTGGAATACAAAAGTTATGCAAGGGGGTGTCCAAGAAGTTGGACAAAAGTCTCAAAGTGCAAAAAATGGTGGTTTTGCATTTCACACAGAAGTTTTTGGTGGTGGTAAACAACGTATCTTAAAAGGCGGTCAGGCTATTGAAGTCACTTTAAATGAGAGTGCTATTCAGGAAATATATACTGATGGATCTGTAAAAAATCTAACAATGAATGATCAAACAAAATCATGGGTGCATGCTGGAGCAACATTAGAAGGCAAGACACAGGTAAACCATTCTGGGCAGATCCATCTTTATGCTGGGAATGATCAACAACGCACCACAGTAGAAGATATTATTTTAAATGGAAAAGATACAAAACTATACTCTATTACTGATGAGTTTGATGGAAAAAGTTCTTTGATACAAAAATTAAGTGGTGAAGGAAGTGTTATTTTTTCGTTTACAGGTTCTGATCCATATTATTCTCAGCTTCATGTGAATAATCTTTCAGGAAATTTACATTTCGCGTTCAATACTACGATTGCCCATAACCGTGGTGATTATCTCTTGGTTGAGAAAGGCGCTGGGAAACATACAATAAGTGTTGCTGATTCTGGAGTTGAAATCACGGATCCTTTTTCAAATAAGCGTGATTTAATTACGGATCAAAGTGGTGGAGCGCATTTTACGCTGACAGATCTTAAGGGTGAAAAAATTAACGCCATTGATGGTGGAACTTATATGTATGATTTGAAAGAAAGAAAGGATGAAAATGGAAAAGTTTGGTTTTTATCGGCAGACCGCCTCAGTGGACCAGAACCTTCTATACCAGATCCGACAAATCCTTTTTTTCCTGGAGAAACATCAACAACCCCCTCTACAGATGCAGTGTTAACGTTGTCCGTAGTTCCTGGGCTTATTTTTAATAATGAGTTGCAAATTATACGGAATGGTAGAAAAATTTGGGACAGAAATAAGAAGGATATCGAACTATGGACTTATGGGATTAAGAGCAGAGAACGTGTTGCGACAGGCCATACACACTTTAAGCTTGGGCAGACAGGTTTAGTCTTTGGTGCTGATCAGTTGAGTGAATTAAGGCATGGAGAGTTGTATGTTGGTGGTTTCGGGAGTTATGATCAAGTACGTATTTCTCATGCACGAGGTGGTGATAGTGATCTGAGCTCTTATAGCATTGGAACTTACGCAACTTATTTTGATCATCGTGGATGGTATATGGATGGTGTTTTGAAATATAATTATTACCGAGATAATTTGAAAGCCATATCAACGAATGGCTTAGCCATTCAAAGTCATTACAATCAGTGGGCGATAGGTGGATCATTTGAGATTGGTTGTTATTTTGAACCGGCACAGAATACTTGGATGCAGCCTTATATCAAGCTAACAGGTTTGCAGGTTGAAGGTAAAAGAATAAAACTTTCCCATGGAATGATAGGTGATCTAAGCCCATTAACTTCATTCCGCAGTGAAGTTGGATTGACTGCAGGACATGAATTTTTTGTGAGTTCAGAAACTTCATTAACAGCTTACATTATGGCAGCTTGGTTGCGTGAGAATATAAATAATAATTATACGACAATTAATAACCAGTATAAATTTATTACAGATTTATCAGGCAGTGCGGGTAAATTGGGAATTGGTTTAAACGGTTCGGTCAATGATAAACTAACACTTTATGCGGAAGCACATTATCTAAAAGGACATAAGATTAAGAATGCTCTTCAAGGTATTTTAGGATTACGCTATAGTTTCTAAATATGTGTGCATGGCTGATTAACTTTACAAATGTAATTGTTTTGCAAACTTAAACAGATAACGTTCGGCTATGTCTTCTCGAGAGTGTAAGGACTTTCTCAAACAGTAGGAATGTCTTTATACTCTCTCTTTTAAAGGTAACATACTGAATTTATAATAATAATTCATTTCTATGCATGTTGAATGAGAGTCGCGAAAATCATAGAATTCTCTGATTCCAAATCTGTTTATGTTGAATCAATCAAAACCATTTTCTTGCACGTCACAAGCAGGCAAGCCTGCGTGGATAAAAATTGTACAAGAAAGAACTAAAAATACCTCTTATTAAACTGCCTCAAGTACCAAAGGGTGTAGCGTTGCAACATTTTAGGGCTGGAAAAGTGTATGATGATATCGGCTCGCTTCTTCATAAGCGTAAAGATTGGGAGTTCAATGGCTTTACCGGTATATCATTCATGGATGACGTCGCGAAATGGGCTTGAGTGCATTGAGAGATGTCTCTTTAAAACAAGTGTGTGAATGTACAACCCAGTAGCGTTTTGTTTTACGTGAAGAGGGGCTCCATTAAAGGGCACGAGCATTTTTTTCATCTATAATTCCAGATATGCAAATTATTCCTTTAACTTAAGTGAACATTTTGAATTTTATTCAATTTTTCTGCCTTAAGTTAGAGTTTTTTAGTGGCTTATAGATAAACAACTTAAAGTTGTTTAAATCAAAAAAATACACTAAAAAATTGTATTTAGACATAAATAAAACACATTATGATACAATCTAAAGCGAGCGACCTATGTAGCCGCGGGGTATTTTTCTAAATAATTGAGAGTGGAGTGTGGATAATGCGGTATAAATACAAATTAAGTTTTTCAGTATTGATGATCAGTAGTTGTCTTTTGCAATCTGCAAGTGTAGTTGAGAGTAGGAATAGAGTGCTAACAAGAGCAACAGATGTGGGAAATAGAGAAGAGGAAGAAAGAAATTTAGAACTGATTGCTAGTTTTTTCAAAAATAATATTACGATTGAATATGGTGATGTAGAGCTTGTTGAGAATGGAAAAACTTCCGTGGGGTCCACTATTAAAAAAGGAGGGATGCAAATAGTTACACGAGCAGGAATTGCAATGAGCGCCAAAATTTGGGGAGGTCAGCAGTTTATTCATGAAGAGCCAAATATTGATTTTACACGCGTGGTTAGACGAAGTAGTGCATATAATTCCACAGTTACGGGTGGAGGTGGAGCAGTGGGACAGCAGAATGTGTATGATGGGGGAGGTGCTTGGTATGCGAAAGTGGGAAATGATGGAGAACAAAATATTTATGCGAGGCAAAGAAAGGAAGGGGGGAGAGCAATGTTTACAGAAGTTTCTGGGAATGGGAGACAGCATGTCTTAGCACTAGGGGAGTCTGTGAAAACTACTTTGAAGGATCAAGCTATTCAAGTTGTATATCCTATGGGATTTGTAGATACTTTAACAATTACGGATTTTGCTAAATCGTGGTTCCATGTTGGTGTACAAGAAGTCGTTGGAGAAGTAAGGATCAATGGTGGCGGAGAACTTTATTTATTCGCTGGCGATAGGACAAATCATATAACTAAGAAAAAAATTCCTATAGAAGAGAGCGTGGATGAGATAATATTTGAGGTTGGTGAACGGAAGATAGGAGAAAAACCACAGATTAAAATTAAAGATTTAGGGGGGCAGAGTGGGACTGTTATTTTTTCTTCTATTCCGTATGATCCACGTCATATTTCACTTTATGTTGAGAGACTTTCAGGGGATTTACATTTTCGATTCAATATTAGCGCTACGTGGGATGCGAGTGATTATTTGTTGATTGGTGAGGGCTCAGGGAATCACAAAATAAATATTGCAGATTCTGGACGTGAAATTACAGGTCCTCTCTCACAAAGGAATAGTTTGGTTACTGAGCTTCCGTTAATTACCGATAGAAGCCACAATGGCGGAGCTAATTTTACTCTGGCAGATCTTTTGGGCAAGGACATTACAGCTGTTGATGGTGGAACCTATCAGTATCGCTTAGTGAAGAGAGGAAGATGTGCTGATTCTAGTGGTAGTGCTACAATTTGGTATTTAAGTAGAGCTTTTGGAGATACGGAAGGTTCTAATTCTGAAGTAGAGTGTGTGAATAAGAAAGCGAAGTTTCCTCTTGCATTGTCTGCTGATACGGGTACACAGTTTGATCAAGGGGCTTCTTCTGAAGGAAAAAATACCGGTCCTCGTTCACTTACTAAAAAACAGCCATCTAAACCACGACCTCCACGTCATTTAAGAGGGGCACAGAATGTCTCTAGTGTTTCTGTATCTCCCTCTCAAGAAAATCAGACTCTTGTAGCGTTACCTCCATCAGGTCCTCATCCTTTTTCTGATGAAAAACAACAAACTGCTGTTTCAACCTCTTCTCAATTTTTAGCCGATCAAATGATTTTACGTCCAGTTCATAAAGAACAACCTTTTCCACAATTGAGTGAGAAACTTTCAGTTTCTCACTTTTTGACCACTCCCTCTACAGATGCGGTATTGTCTATGTCTGTGGCGCCAGCGATGGTTTTTCACAATGAAATGCAAACCGTACGTGTGGGAAGAGGAATTCTAGATAAAAGTAAAAAGAATACGGCTTTATGGACCTATGCGATTAAATCTAAAGAGAGTGTTGCTACAGAGCATATAGATTTTAAACTGGATCAGACCGGTATCGTTTTGGGGATCAATGGTTTAAGCGAGTGGGAAAATGGAGAGTTTTATATAGGTGGTTTTGGCAGTTATGATCGCGCCCGTGTTGCGCATGCACGGGGGGGTAACAGTGGAATCAATACTTATGGTATTGGTGCTTATGTCACTTATTTTGATCATAGTGGATGGTATCTCGATGGTATTTTAAAATACAATCATTATCAAAATACTCTAAAAGCCGTTTCAACGAATGGTTTAGAGATTGAAGGAACATATACTCAAAGGGCATTGGGAACTTCCTTTGAAGCTGGTTATCGACTTAAGACGTCAAAGAACAGTTGGTTACAGCCTTATGGACAATTTACATGGTTACAAGTTGAGGGTAAAGAAATCAAGTTATCGAATGATATGACAGGTGACATGCGTCCATTCACTTCATTACGCAGTGAGGTTGGCTTATCTTTAGGGTATGAATTTGGTTCACACATGGATTCCTCATCGCTTGCGTATATTACAGCAGCATGGTTGCGTGAGAATAAAGATGACAATCAAACGTTAATTAATCAACGCCATCCATTTACCACTGACTTATCGGGGAATGCAGGTAAATTAGGAATAGGTTTAAGCAGTTTAGTGAGTGAGAAGTTAAAGTTATATGGTGAGGCACATTATATTAAAGGGCGTAAAACAAAACAGTCCTTTCAGGGTGTTTTAGGTGTACGCTATAGTTTCTAACGATATGGTTATTTTTTAATTGATCTCAATGATAATTTTGATGGAAAGCGTTGAGGAATATAAAAGAAGTTCAACATTTGCTAAGGAGCGGTAGCGCATCTTTATGATGGGATGAGCAATTGCAGGTGTTTTTATTAAAGTCTTCTTTATAATTTATTCTATGTTTTTGAGAATTTGTGTAGATTTTTGCAGAGTCACTTGGCAAAGGGCTCCTTGCTCGCTATAGAAATGGCTAGAGAATATTATAAATGAAATAAAGGTGGTTAAATGGCTTTAGAGCGTACTTTTTCGATGATTAAACCAGACGCAACCCGTCGTAATTTGACTGGCGCAATTACTAAAATGCTTGAGGATGCGGAGCTACGTGTTATTGCGTCTAAACGTGTCTGGATGAGCAAACGTGAGGCTGAAAAATTTTATGCTGTTCATAAAGAACGTCCTTTTTTTAGTGAATTGGTTGAATTCATGTCTTCTGGTCCAACCGTTGTACAAGTTTTGGAAGGTGAAAATGCAATAGCTAAAAACCGTGAAGTAATGGGGGCTACGAATCCTAGTGATGCAGAAGAAGGGACAATTCGTAAGGTTCATGCTTTATCGATTGGCGAAAATTCTGTCCATGGATCCGATAGTGCTGAAACGGCAAAAACAGAAATCGCCTTTTGGTTTCCTGAGGTAGAAATTGTTGGTTAATAAAGCGTTTATAATAATAAAGCGTATATAAGAAGCAAAAATCCGAAACACTATATTTCGGTTTTTTGCTTATGAGATTATAGATTTTTTTGAAAGCATATGGAGCATTAATCGTTTTTTTAGCTTTTAATATTGCAGCTGCTTTTACGAAAATATAAAGGCTATTTACTCTTTTCTGAAGAGTTTTTATTTACACGCTACCCTTACTTGTAATGTGCAAAAAAGCATTTTATTGATCTATCATTAATAGATTTAAAATAAATCAATCTTATGCTATTCTCATCTCTTATTTAAGTACAAAAAGATAAATCATCATTATAAAATTCCATACTATTCATAGGATAACGTGTTTTAAACCTGCACGAAAATAATCCCACCCTGTCCACAATGTAAGGAGGGCAGAAATCCACAGCATAGTAATGCCAAACTCTACTGTGTAAGGGAAAATTTTATTACCGGCTGGTCCAGCTAAAAGAAATACAATAGCGATCATCTGTACAAAAGTTTTCCATTTTGCAAGACGAGAGACAGGAACACTAACTTTTAACTCCGCCAAATATTCACGTAATCCTGATACAAGAATTTCTCTGCAAAGAATGATAATAGCTGCCCATAGTGTCCACCCAGCGATGGTACTGTCTGCGGCAAGCAAGAGCAAACAAGCAGAGACGAGAAGTTTATCGGCGATTGGATCTAACATGCGACCAATATTGGATGTTTGTTCCCAAATACGAGCAAGGTAACCGTCAAGAAAGTCAGTAATGGATGCAACGATAAAAATAGAAACAGCAATCCAGCGAGTGATATCACTTGATTGTAGTCGCCCTTCTAAAAAAAAGCATGCAACAACCATTGGGACTGCAACAATTCGTGCATAAGTTAAAATATTTGGAAAAGAAAAAGTATGATTTTTCATGGAGCCATTTTTAATTCTTGTGAAAGAGAATATATTTCCTAAACGTAACAAGGTGAAGGTTATGAAACAAGCCTATTTTTCATGAAAATGGTTATGAATTTTTTGTGCAATTGTCATAGAGATTCCCGTAACTTTTTTTAAATCTTCAAATGAGGCACTAGCAACAGCTTTGGCACTTCCAAAATGATGAAGTAACGCACGCTTTCTTGTTGGACCGATATTTTCGATTTCATCAAGTGGGTTTTTGAATGTTGCTTTTTTTCGTTTTATCCTATGAGTTCCAATCGCAAAACGGTGTGCTTCATCACGCAGACGTTGCAAAAAATAGAGGATAGGATCACGTGGAGGAAGTGTAAAGGGGGGAATACCTTTTATAAAAAATCGTTCACGTCCCGCATGACGGTCAACACCTTTGGCGATTCCAACAACTGTGAAGAGATCATTTAATTGTAATTCAGCAAGTATTGCATGTACGCTGTTGATTTGTCCTTCACCACCATCGATTAAGATAAGGTCAGGCCAAATGGGAAAAAGATCATCATCTTTTATGTCATGACTTCTATTTGGCAGATCATACTCTTTGATAAGGCGTGAAAATCTTCGTTTAATCACTTCTTTCATCATGCCAAAATCATCGCCAGGCGTGATATCTGTTGAGCGAATGTTGAATTTTCGATATTGATTTTTAATAAATCCCATTTGACCAGCAACAATCATAGCTCCTACAGCATTTGTTCCCATGATATGAGAATTGTCATAGACTTCTATCCGGCGTGGAGGAAAAGGTAGTTGGAATGTTTTAGCAAGACCTTGAAGCAATTTTGTATGGGTGGCTGTTTCAGAAAGCTTATGTTCAAGTGCTTCATGAGCATTGAGATAGGCACGATTAACAAGAGTTTTTCGTTCACCTTGTTTAGGTAAAGAGAGGGACACTTTGTGATTTGCTTTAAGACTAAATGCCTCTGTAAGAAGTGTCTTTTCTTCAATTTCTTCAGATAAAAGGATGCTTTTAGGAAGTGGTTTATCATCGTAAAATTGGGCAAGAAAACTCGCTAAAATTTCAGTGCGGGAAAAAGAGGGATCTGCTTTAGGAAAATAGGCACGGTTTCCCCAATTTTGCCCCATGCGAAAAAAGAACACTTGAATACAGGTCATTCCTTCTTTTTGCGCAATTGCAAATACATCCGCTTCTTTTATCGTTTGAGGATTAATACTTTGATGGCTTTGTATGTGAGAAAGGGCTGATAAGCGGTCACGATAGGAAGCTGCTTGTTCAAAATCAAGATTTTCTGCGGCTTTATGCATAGCTTGAACCATATCGTTTTTAATAGATTGATCTTTTCCCGAAAGGAACGCTTTTGCTCCTTTCACCAGTTCTTTATAATCACTGTCACTAATTTCATGAGTACAAGGTGCAGAACATCGCTTAATTTGATAAAGCAAACAGGGGCGTGTACGGTTTTCAAAAACTGAATCAGTACAGGTTCGTAATAAAAAGGCGCGTTGTAAAATATGAACTGTTTGTGTCACTGCACCAGCAGAAGCAAAAGGACCAAAATAGTGAGCTTTTCGTGTTCGAGCACCACGATGTTTGTAAAGTGCAGGCACTTGATGATCATCTGTAATCATAATATAAGGAAAACTTTTATCATCACGTAGGAGTACATTAAAATGTGGATGCAATCTTTTGATGAGATTGGCTTCTAAAAGGAGTGCTTCTGTTTCTGTATGGGTGACAATAAATTCCATATGATATGTTGCACGAATCATGCGGGTAATACGATTATTGTGTCCTTGTTCACGTGTATAGCTTGAAACACGTTTTTTGAGATTACGGGCTTTGCCAACATAAAGAATATCACCATTTTCACCAATCATCCGGTAAACCCCTGGCTTATGCGGAAGGTGTCTAACAAACTCTTGTATGAACTTGATACCTTGGAATTGATTTTTCTCATTGCTTTGATTAGCATTATGCCATGTAATATTAGAGAGAAAAGAAAGATTTTCCCGTTCATTTTGCGGACAATTTGTATTATTTTTCAGGACCATTCCGTTTATTACGAATATGTTGTTTGTTTAATATATGAAATATTCTTTTTTGTTAAATAATGATTATTTATGTCTTTATATTTTTTTCTATAAATAATATCTTATAACATAAGAGTATGATTTTAGAGAGCCGATCTTTCATAAAAAATATGAGAGTTGTTATTCTAAGACAGCTTTATGAATTTGCCCAATTTATCCATTAAAATGATTGAAATAAGAAATCCATGATGATTAAGAGGATAGGCTTTCTAAAAAAAATAATTCACGCTGATCGTTATTAGCTTACCATTATAATATGTTGATATTATCCAAAGAATCAAAGAACTTTATCATTTAATGCCTTTGTATTTTACAACATGATATTTGATTTAGGAAAAATATTAGAGAAAGATCTAAAATAATAGATGTTCTTTTTGAAGCCACTTATGCGTTATTTTGGCATTTTCATCTTGTCCAAGACGGTTGATAAGAAAGGGGCTGAGTTTTTTCATTTCTTCTTCCAAAAGGTAGGGAGGGTTAATAATAATCATACCACTTCCATTCATTGTCGGTGGACTTGAATTTTTTCGGATACGCATTTCAAGCTGTAGAATCTTAGGAATTCCGGTTTGATAAAGCGCTTGAAGAAAACTTTCAATTTCTTTGTCATATTTAACAGGATACCATAAAGCGTAGATTCCTCCAGAAAAGCGACGATAGGCTTTCGTTAATCCATCAATAAGGCGGGAAAACTCTCCAGCTTTTTCAAAGGGAGGGTCAACAAGGATAAAACCACGTTTTTCTTTTGGTGGTACATGAGCATTTAAGGAAAGCCAACCATCTAAATGCAGAACTTTTGTTTGATAATCTCCTGCAAAGTTTTTTGCTAAAATATGATAATCTTCATTGTGCAATTCTATTGCGGTGAGGCGATCTTGTTTCCGTAATAATTGACGAATAAGAACAGGAGATCCAGGATAAAATACAATTTCTTTTTCCCCTTTATTGAGGGCATCAATGATATCACACCATGGACAAAGGAGTGTTCTTAAATCTTCTGGGATAGGAGTTGAAAAAAGTCGTTGGACACCTTCGCGCCACTCTCCTGTTTTATGTGCTTCTAAAGAAGAAAGGTCATAAATACCGATTCCAGCATGCGTATCTATAACGCGAAAAGCTTTTTCTTTGCGTTTGAGATATTCTACAATGCGAGTGACAATAATGTGTTTAAAAACATCAGCAAAATTGCCAGCATGATAAATATGCCGATAATTCATGGAGTAAACTCTATCATATGTATAACTGTACCGGATTATTAGCATAGAATAATAGAATTGATATCCATAAAAATACTCTTGTAGAAATCAAACAATACCCTCACTCCCAAATTATACACTACAGAAAAAATATTAATGTCATTAGAGCATTTATTCACAAGGCTATTTTTATATTATGAGATTAATCGTTAAAATTTTAATTTTTTTATATGAAAGATAGACAAGAAGAGACCAAACATTTCAATAGAGATATTTATGTTGTAAGAGAATTTTTTTATGACCGCGGACTCTTTCAGGAAAACTATAAAAAAACTCAATTAACGAGAATATTAGTGAAGTTTGTTGAAAAATTGAAGGGTATCTTTCAAATTCATTCATCAATTTGCTTGTTTAAAGATTAAAGAATTTCAAATGGTTGATAAAAACATTGTTACATTTATAAGTTTTTTAGCAAGCGTAAAATTATGGATAGAGCAATAAAGTGCTGGTGTTATAGTGATAGATTTTTGTAAAAGTGTGAATGAATTTCATTGCTTTAAGCGGAGCCAAAGCTTTACATTATACACGCTAAATAGCTAGGTTATTGTGTATGATGCTAAAATAAAACTTTTGAAAATTGATATGTGCTCTGCAAGCTATCTCAATCAAAATGAGGAATTTTAAACTAAAGTAAATAGGTTTATCTATCTCTAACACTGTATTATCGAGCGACTTTATGAGGTAATCTTATAAAAAAGGCTAGGATAAGAAATTCTTTTTATATGGATTATGCTTCGATACCATGCTTTTGATTGAATGTAATTTTCTATTCATGCCCATTCTGTTTTCAATACTGAGATAGGTTAAACACATGATATTATGAGAACGCATGCCCAGAATCCGGAGACATGTAATAGTTAGAGCATACAGTGGTTTAGAGAGCTGGTTATATGGAGGTATTTTACTGAATAAAGGCACAAGCTGGTACCTTTTTTATTTTTTAGCAGTATTGCCATACCTCTTGGCACTTGAGTTGGTTCATAAAGTACATTTTTACTCTTTCCGCTAATAGTTTTATTTACACGCCAGATATTTAATTGAATGCTATGATGGCTCATATTTCGTATTGTATATGGAATAATGGATAATAAAATTTCCACCCCAACGCAAAGAATAAATGTTGTGCGTAAGATGATCGTTTTTGAAGAGACTGATGATGTGTTAAGAAAGTTTTTTAGAGATTTTTCTTTCTGATTTTTTTAATTGAATACGTAAAATGTTTTACAGCATGTTATGATTTTTATCAGTAAAGGATAATTTGGCGGAAATGTTTGTAATGATATGTAAAGCATTGTTTAAAAGGAAAGACATTGGCTATAGTATTTACAGGAAGATGAGTAACCTAAGAGATCAGATGAAGTTATTTTAGAAAAGTTTTTAAGTGTTTTGAACTTTGTATGAAGTGGTTTATCATTTTTGAATGGTTTGTGTTATAATACGCTAAAAAAGGATGAGAGGATAAAAAGTTCTTTTTGCAATAAAAGCGTGTAATTGCTTTTAAGTTAAGAAGAAAATATATAAGTAAGATATTATATTTGATACATTCTTCAGAGGAAGCATGGATAAATGAAATCAAATTTAAAAGCATAAAGTTAGAGAGAATAATGGGTAATATTTTTTCACCAACGCATTTAATTATAATTTTATTGATTATCTTTGTGCTTTTCGGTCGCGGTAAAATTTCTGAATTAATGGGCGATGTTGCTAAAGGAATTAAAGCCTTCAAAAAAAATATGAAAGAAGAAGATGACGGCATTGAGGATAAAGTTGAAATGGCTCCTACTTCCCAAATGATTGATGTAGAATCTCAACAATCTCAACCGTTATCGGTAAAACATGCAACAGCGCGCAGAAAGGTTTCTTCTGTTTCTAAAAAAAGCAAAACATCTGTTGCTAAAAAACAGTAACAAAAACGCAATCATCATTGTGCAATATTTTTTGATGAGAAAGTCGAATTAAGAGATGTTTGGGATTGACGGACCAGAGTTTATCGTAATCTTACTTGTTCTCATCATTGTCGTTGGACCAAAAGATTTACCTAAAATATTAAAGACAGTAGCAAAGATAAGAGCGTATGTGTATTCAACAGCAAATGAATTTCGTCATCAGTTTGATGATGTAATAAAACAAATCGAGCGCGATGATTTGCAAAAAGTATGTTCGGATATTAGCAATTCAAGCAAGAAGTTGGCAGAAACTTTTGATCCCACTCAAAATATATTAGAGGATATCCACGATAATTGGGATGTTAAGGAAACACATCATAAATCAAAAAAAGATAAAGAAATTTTGGAATGTGATCAAAAGGTAATCAAGAAAGATATGACAGTTTCTATAGCTTCTCATCATTCTGAAAACATTTTTGTTTCTCCTAAAGATAAAGAAAAAGAAGATGTGTCATGAATGTAAAAAAAAATGAAGTTGATGCTAATATGGCTCCACTTTTAGAACATTTAATTGAACTTCGTCAGCGAATTATTTCTGCCTTGGTTGCATTTATGATCGCTTTTGTGATGTGTTTTCTTGTTAAAGATTATATCTTAAATTTTTTACTATGGCCATATCAGTGGGCAATGAAAATAGCAGGGGGTAACCCTGAGGGTATTCGTTTGCAATCAACGCAAGTATGGGAAACTTTTTTAACGAAGATGAAGCTTTCTGCTTTTGGGGGAATTATTTTATCTTTTCCCTATACGGCTTTTCAGTTTTATAGTTTTATTGCACCAGGGCTTTATAAAAATGAGCGGATGGCTTTTTTACCATTTCTCATTGGGGGGCCTATTTTATTTTGTATTGGGGGAGCGTTTGTTTATGGTCTATTAGCGCCAATAATACTATGGTTTAGCCTTTCTCAACAATTTCTTCCAGATGTTCATTTAAAAATAGAGTTTATAGTGCGTATTTCTGATTATTTGGGCTTTATGACATCATTTATCCTAATTTTTGGTTTGATTTTTCAATTACCTCTTGTCATCAGTCTTTTAACAAAAATTGGATTTTTAACGTCTCATGATTTGGTGTCTAAACGAAAATGGGCTATTTTGCTCTCTTTTATCATTGCGGCAATCATAACGCCGTCGGATTTTTTTACGATGTTTGCAGTGGCTTTACCAACAATAGCACTTTACGAGATTTCAATTTTAATTGCTTACAGTATAGAAAAGAGAAGAAAATCCGCTTAAGAAAAGTGTATAATCTTATGCGATAAGGAATGAATAAAAACAATATAAATGAGGAATTTTTATGCTTGATATTAAGTGGATTCGTGACAATCCTGAGAAATTAGATAAAGCACTCGTAAGTAGAGGTCTTGAGCCACAAGCTGAAAGGTTAATACAACTTGATCTTGCACGTCGGTCGCATATTGCTAAGGTGCAATTGGCGCAGGAACGTCGCAATGCTGTTTCAAAGGAAATAGGACAGGCTTTAGCGGTATCGGATCAGCAAATGGCTGAACGTCTTAGAGCTGAAGTTGAAGAGATTAAAGCTTTTCTTTCCTCTGCAACAGTGGAAGAAAAACAGCTGACGGAGAGTCTTGAGAAAATTCTTTCAGCACTTCCAAATATTCCATTAGATGATGTTCCAGAAGGTAAAGATGAAAGTGATAATGTCGTCATTCGACATTTTGGTACACCTCCAATATTTAATTTTACACCAAAGGAACATTTTGATCTTGGTCAAGATCTCAAACAGATGAATTTTGAACGAGCTAGTCGTTTGTCTGGAACACGTTTTACAGTACTTTCAGGGGCGTTAGCACGGCTAGAACGAGCATTAGGCCAATTTATGCTTGATGTGCATGTCAATGAGAATGGTTACACAGAAGTCTCAGTACCTCTTCTTGTTCGTGATGAGATTGTTTACGGAGCAGCACAATTACCGAAATTTGCTGAAGACCTTTTTCGTACAACAGATGGTCGATGGCTTATTTCCACAGCAGAAGTACCATTAACCAATTTGGTCAACGATGAAATTTTTGAAATATCAGATTTACCACTGCGATTTTCTTCTTTATCTCCCTGTTTTCGTTCAGAGGCGGGAGCAGCCGGTCGTGATACGCGCGGTATGTTGCGTCAGCATCAATTTTGGAAAGTTGAAATGGTCTCGATTACCAGTGAAGAGCAGTCTTTAATTGAATTGGAACGTATGACGGAATGTGCAGAAGATATATTAAAACGGCTTGGTTTGCCTTTTCGCACAGTGGTTCTTTCTACGGGTGATATGGGGTTTGCAGCGCGTAAAACCTATGACATCGAGGTTTGGCTTCCTGGTCAAGAATGTTATCGTGAAATTTCTAGCTGTTCAGTTTGTGGAGATTTTCAAGGTCGTCGTATGAATGCGCGCTATCGTAAAGACGGCGATAAAAAATTGCATTTTGTTCATAGCCTTAATGGTTCTGGTACGGCTGTTGGACGTTGTCTTATTGCTGTACTTGAAAATTATCAACAGGCTGATGGATCAATTATTATTCCAGATGTTTTACAACCTTATATGGGAGGCATGCGCTGTATTACTGCTTAATTTTACGAAAGGAGAGACAATATGCGTTTATTGCCAAGAGGTGATGATACACAGACGCAAGTTTTTGCCATTTTAAAAGAAGCAGTTTGTCAGTATGATAAAAGTGTACCTCCATTGGAGATTGAATGATACTATGGGGCAAAAGGGTATTTTACAATTTCGTGAGGAGTTAGCCGCTCTTGTACTGAAAATGCGTAGCAAAGGCATTGATGACGTGCGATTTTTTTCGGCATTAGAGAAAATTCCGCGTCAACAGTTTGTTGCTGCTCCTTGGTTCAATAGTGCTTATGATAATAAAGTTATTCCCCTTGAGTGTGGTGAATATATGGAACGTTTGGAAGAACAACTCTTAATTCTTTCGGCATTATCGTTGAAAAAAAGGCATCGTGTCTTAGAAATTGGTACAGGATCTGGTTTTTGTACTGCTCTTATGGCATGTCTGAGTGACCGTGTGACAACGATTGATCGTTATAAAACGCTTGTTGATTTAGCACGCCAAAAATTTCAAACTTTAGGAATTGAAAATATTGTTATACGGCAGATTGATGGAAGTCATAGCGTGACAGGCTTAGGATCATTTGATCGCATTCTTATTTGGCCATCACGTTTTGATGAACCAAAGGAATTTTTAGAACTTTTAGCTGAAAATGGAATTCTCATTCAGGCGATAGGACCTGACGAAGGGGTACAAACGGTGACGCGCTATACAAAAATTGGTAGTCGATTTGAGTGTTTAGAACTGTTCCAAGTGCGTTACCAACCTTTTATTAAAGGCATTGCGGAGATACTTTAATTTTTACAAGCTAAGAAGTTTCTGCAAATTGTCTACGTTAAGTTCATTTTGATCTTATATAAAGATATTTATGAATAAAACATCTCATTTTAACTCTTCGGTAATTTAAAAAAGCTTTAATGGAGTGAGTTGATTATTGATGAGTGAGCAAAACGATGTGTCTAAAAGCTTTGGATAATATTTTCCAGCATAATTTTCAGAGAATAACTTTGTTAGCGGTGGTAACTATTGTTGCTGGTTGTAGTTCTGGTACACAGCGTTTTTCCAATACGTTCTCTCATCGTACGGTATCATCTCAATCAAATATATCAAGCACTATGTATACAGACCCGCGAATGCTATCATACGGTAGTGGTATGATACAAAGCACTGAATTGCCACCTGTGGAATCAAGCGATGATTCGTGGGGAGATGATAATTCCCCCTATAATTTTCCACATCAAGATAGGATAACTTCTTCTGATGGTCGCGTTATGGGCTCCCCTCCACGTAATCTTGGAACACTTTCTCGTTCACAAATGGATAAATCTCCTATTTTTCGGCGGAATTCTTATATTGTCCAGAGTGGAGATACACTGCTCAATATTGCACGACAAGTAGGGGTTAGTGTTGAGGCATTAAAATTAGCAAATGGTATAAACAGCAATTCCATTTATATTGGTCAGGTACTGGTTGTTCCAAGCAGGCGTACATTAGCAGCTTCAAATGCACACAATAATAACGATTGGGCAGTGTCAACAACAGAATCTGCATCCCAATCTCAAGTGATGTCCTCTATAAAAAACAAGAAGTCCTCTCCTATATATAAAGCTCCTGTAACAACGCCACCCTCTGCAAAGATGAACAAATCAAGTTCTGAGAAAAATTTTTCTAAACAGATGACGCAATTGAAACATGAGACTGGTTTGTCAAGTACTGTTACGAATACAGATAATATGACGACTCCGCAAGCCACAGGAATTTCTAAGATGCGTTGGCCAGTACGAGGGCGTTTATTAAGCCAGTTCGGTCAAAAAAAGGGAACAGTACTGAATCGAGGAATAGATATTGCAGTGCCTGAAGGGTCTTCGGTAAAGGCGGCAGAAAATGGTGTGGTTATTTATGCGGGAGATGGACTAAAAGAGCTTGGTAATGTTGTGATGATTCGACATGAAAATGATATTATCACTATTTATGGATGTAATAGTAAGCTTGTTGTTAACAAAGGACAAAGGATAAGACGCGGTGATGAGATTGCTAAATCTGGTGTTTCAGGAAATGTTAAAACGCCACGTGTCTATTTTGAGATGCGTAAGAATTCATTACCTGTTGATCCCCTTAAATATTTAGAAAACTAATTTATTGATGACTTTTACATTTGAATAGTCTTACAGTTTATAGAAAATTCATGAAAAACAATTGATTTTCTTAAATCAATAACATTGCAGCAAAAAATCATTGGTTTCAGGAAAGTAGTTCGTTGGGGTCGTTAGATATTACCATCTTTGTATTTATGAAAGTGTAAGACAATAGTATCATACTATTTGTCAGCTTTGAGTGTTCCAATTGCTCTTGCATTTAAGAGAAGCATGAAAAAGGATATTTTCCACGCCTTTCTTAAAAAGTTTTTATCTACAGGCTCATTTCATATGTGTGACGTGCAAGAAAATCGTTTTGATTAATTCAGAAGGTTTGAAATGAGAGCGTTTTATTGTATTTAGATCTGTCATTTGATATCAAAAACGATAAATTATCTATATAAATTAAGTTTGTTCATTAGAAAAATTATCTTGTATAATTTATTGAGTTAGTGAAAAGATTTATATTGTAGGATATACAATAGGGGAAAGTGAATCTATTTTTTAAGATTTTTCTCATTGTATTTTGGTATTCTGCCTCTTAAGGATTTATTGTATTTTTGTAAAGCTGTGATTAGATTATGTAGTTATTGCTTTTTATGATAAATTCTTTAGGAATTTTTTCTGTATCGGAATTTCATTTTAATAGAGTGGGAAATACCTGAGGTTTAACTATAGGAGATAAAAATGTTTATGACGAACGCTTATGCTCAAGTTGCAGGCGATGTTTCCGGTGGAATTTCATTTGCTAGCGCTGTCCCATTCATTTTAATTTTTGCAATTATGTATTTTTTTATCATTCGTCCACAGCGTGCCCAAATGAAAAAACGCCAAGAAATGCTTAATGCAGTACGTCGTGGTGATACAGTTATAACGGGTGGTGGTATTATCGGCAAGGTTACGAAGGTTCACGACGAGAGTGGTGAATTAGAGGTTGAAATTGGTGAGAGTATAAATATTCGTGTTATTCGCTCAACATTAGCTGATGTGCGCGTTAAAGGTGAGCCGATTGCAGAAAAAAAATCAAAACTTAATGCTAAAGCAAAAACACCACAAAAGTCTAAATCTAAAACGACAACGAAAGAAGATATGAGTATCTCTGAAGAGAAAAAAGCTGTATCAAAGGAAAATGCATCTTAAGGTGTAATGGCAGTTTATTACATTTTTTAAGAATTTTTGTAAAAAGCTTGGCAAGATCAAGACAATTTCATTGGAAAAGGGGCTTTTATAGTGGCTACAGAAAATGGAGTTTTTGTTTTCTTTAGATTATTAAAATAGTTGTTTTATTTATAGAATGTTACGCAATTTTTTTCTGTTTTTTAAACAAGATCATTGTTTTTATAAAAAGCAATTTGTGAGTAAATAAGCTGAGGAAACTTTTTAAAAGATAGATTTATTTAAGCAGGTATAGCATTTTACCGCGGTTTATTCGCAAATTTTCATATATTTGTTGTATGAGAAGATTAGGGCATTATATAAAAATTTTCACTTCAATACTAGGCTATGTTTAACATATCAATGTTTATATTAGCCTTACTTTAATTTTTATGATGAGAAGAAGCAAAGACAATTGGATTATTCAAAAATAAAAGGTGCATATTCATGTTCGATGCAATTCAAATTCGTGAAGCACATTTTCCAAGTCGCGCACCTATTGATGCTTATGGAAATGGTGGGTTTCGTTTTGCTGATATGTCTCATAGAGGTTCTATTATTTGTGTACCATCAGGTATTTATGGCATTGAGATGGCAGGGCCTGTTCCCACTCAAAGGGATATATCTCGTATTTTAGAAGAAGCTTCTGAAATCGAAGTTTTATTAATAGGTACTGGAATTGAATTATTACGATTACCTGAAGAGTTACGGGTGCTTTTATGGGAAAAACGTATTTCATCAGATACAATGAGTACGGGAGCAGCGGTGCGTACATTTAATGTTTTATTGGCTGAAGATCGCGCTGTTGCGGCGTTATTATTTGCGGTAGAATAGAGTATTGTTTAATAAAACAAAGGCTCTGGTCTAGCATGAAAGACTTGTGTGATTATTTTCTGCGCTGTAAAATACTGTCGTTTAAGGCGGTGATATAAGGGTATAGAATATACATAACTTAACACATTAAGTGTTTTTTAAATACAGCAGCAAGTATTCAGGACAAAGTTTGCTCATAGTTCCTAATGAATCACATGAGTGAGCACCTCTTGGGACTTAAGACAGTTCATAAGAGGCATTTTAATTCTTTCTTATACAGTTTTTACCTACAAGCCAGTTCCGCTTATGACGTGCAAGGGAATAATTTTTATTGATGTAACATGGAATTGGTTTGAAATGAAAGCATATCTACGATATTTGGGATTCTAATTTAATATACAAAACACAAAATTATCATTATAAATCAATGCGTTTATAGTAACAGAAACGCACCGAGAGCAATTGGATTTTTTACAAATTGGTGTTGGTAAGAACCTTTGTCTTTTAGGATGGGGAGGAGGTCAATGATTGATGAAGTTTTTGTGATCAGTGCATTTTTTATAAAATAACATTGTCATCTATCCACTGAAAAAGTGTTTTGCGTTGCTTGTTGTTCAAGTTTTACTATGCATGTTACGATTGGTTTTTAGCTTTTTTATTGCAAATGAAAACTTGAAGTCCGATAAGATAAGTTTTATCAGAAAAATTATTTATTTAATTTTTTTCTTTCTAAAACGAAAAGGGATTAGAAAAGAAATTTTAATTCATAATACAGTTAAGAGACACATTTAAAAATCTTATTTTCTGAACTGTATTTGCTTATCCTTCATTTTTTAATATGAATAAAAAGAGGGTATTAATTTAATTGCTAAAAAAGGGACGTTAATAGGTTCATAGAATGATAGGCTCTCTTCCTTATTGTCTTGATATTTTACGTACCATAGATCGTGATCGCTATATATCGGTTTTATTTGCACCTAAAAAAAAGCGCCAAGCATTGGCTGCTCTTTATGTATTTAATGCTGAAGTTTCTCGTATCCGCGAAAGTGTACATGACCCACTCATAGGAGAAATACGGTTACGTTGGTGGTATGATGCTATTGCTCATGGTGAAATGCAAACGAGTGGAAACAATCCGATTTTGAATGATTTATTAAAAGCAATCACTCTTTTTAATTTACCTAAGACAGCTTTTTTACGTTATTGTGATGCGCAAATTTTAGATCTTTATCACAATCCAATAGAAACACTTCATGATCTAGAGCATTATTGTGGTGAGACAGCAGGCATAATTTTACAGCTTTCTTGTCAGATATTAGATCCTGAAACTGCACAAGAGTTTACAGATATCTATGAACATGGAGGGATTTCTCAAGGATTAAGCGGTGTATTGCGTCTTTTATCATTCATGCAATCACGATATCAATATTATTTACCCACTGATATATTAAAGGCTGTAGGAGTGAATAGGGAAGATTTGGAATCTCATCGTCTCAGCGATCAACAAAAGGGTTGTATTGTTGAAGCTATGGTAGCATTATCGCGCGATCATTATACCCAATTTTACGAGTATTCTTGTACTTTACCTAGAGTTCTTAAGCCAGCTTTTCTTCCATTGGTCATTGTACCAGCTTCTCTTCAAAAAGCTATACAGCTGGGGGCAGCAATTTTTCAAGAGAGTGCAACTTTGCCATTGATGTATCGCTATTGGTTGATAACAAGGGCAGCAATAAGCGGCAATTTTCCAAAGATATTGTAAAAAAATATTACTACGTTGGAATGCGTAACATGTAGACTGATTTTTTCATATGAAGATAAAAGGAGCTATTGTGATTCCAAACCATTTTTTTGTTATAAAAAATGTTGATGTTTTGGTTGTTATGAACGCAAAAGAATAAGAAATTTTATGATCTTGAAAATACGCTGTATTTCTTCATCAGTAATATGTTTTATTCAGTGTATTGGATGGGTGAGATGCAGAGAAAGAAAAACATGAGATAAATCTTAATACATTGGTTTGTTTGAAGAAGAACTTTTAAGTACTCTGAATGTATTGATTGTATCTCATTTGCAAATGAAATGAAATTTCTATTTTATGAGAGAAGTTATCTTAGCAGTCTATAAGTCTATAAAAAACTCTTATTTTTGAGAAATTATAACATCATAATTGATGATTGTTATGATTGATGAATATATTGATTTATAATGATAATACGTTTTTTCTCATATTGAATGAGAGTCTTGAATAGAAAAAGATTTCTCCATTTTTATAATGAATTTTAAAAATAGTTTTTTTATCTATTATAAGTTGGATGTGTAAATGAAATCATTTAAGGAAGAAGCAATACGCTCCCTATGAATGAATATTAAGAGTAGCAATATAATGAGCTATGAATGAATGACGATAGGGATGATATTTATAGCTTAATGGGCGGCAACCTTTACGACCTTTGGATGGATAATGTTTTTTAATGCATTGCAAAAACGATTCTACATTCCATTGACTATTTTCTCGCAAATCCATACATGCACTGTTTTGCGAGAAAATGAATCATTATACAAACGCTGATCCTAAGATATGCAGACAAGAAATCCGTCTTACCTCTTCAACTATAGACGAAGAGCTGATGAAAACTTTATCAATAAGTTCTTAAAATTATGCACAATCTTTTTATTGGAGAGCGTTAAAGATCTGATTATAATTTGTGCTATTAATTTCCAAAGGATGTTCTTTATTGGCAACTTGTAGCATTTCTAGCTTGAGATCTTCTCTTATCATCATATCTATATTGGCGCGGACCTCAGTTGAAAGAGTATGAGACGTGATATCTTTAGGCATGGTTACAGTCTTTATTTGATAAATGATACGGTTTGTTGCAACCGGACCTTTTATGATGCCATAATGACCTTTGGGAGCAGCAAATAATGCTTTAATCCCTTCAACGCCAAGGATTTCAGATGAGTCTTGACGCCGGAGGGCGGGTGTTGTTTGTTTTGTAACACCAAGGGTATGAGCAAGAGCAACAAGACTTTTTCCTTCCGTGAGCTGTTTGAGAGCATTTTGGGCTTTTTCATCAAGAAGACGTTGGATTTCCTCATTTTTCCATTGAGAAAGAACATCTAGCTTAGCCTCTTCAAGTGTCTTATCGCGGGCAGGAATAATTTTATCGACCTTGTACCAGAGATATCCACCATTTTGAAAAGAGAGAGGATCAAGATCGACTCCTTCGTTTGATTGATAGATGGCATTCAGTAAAATATCTTTTTGAGGTAAATCCGTGAGTATTGCACCTTCAAGCGTTTTTCCCGTTTTATCAATAGTAATTGTGCGCAAAGATAACTTGTATTGGTCAGCTAACTCTTTGAGAGAAGCTCCCTCAAAACGAGCATTTTCAATGGCAGCATAATTGTTACGGATATCATCAGTAGCACGATTTTTGGCAAGTGTTTGGCGAATATTTTCTTCTACACTTTCAAAAGGAAGAGAGCTTGAAGGTTCAATATGCGTAACGCGAATGAGAACAGGTCCCTGTAAGTCATTCATCACAGGACTGACTTGGCCTTGTTGAAGTTCAAAAATTTCAGATGTCAGATGATTAGGAAGTTCATTTTCTGCGAGAGGACCTTTTTTTATGTCATTAAGAGTCTTTTTTTCAGCTTTTACCAGTTCATCAAAACTCAATCCGTCAGCTATTTTTTTTGCTGCATTATCGGCTTCTTCGCGTGAGGGGAATCGCAGTTCTTCGAATGTACGCTTTTCAGGCGTTACAAAACGTGAAGCATTTTGTGTATAATAGGCTTTCGCCTCATCTGTTGAGATATCTTTAGGTTTTACAAAATCATTAAGTTCCATAGATAGCAAAGAGACAGTACGGTATTCTGGAGCACGAAATTGACTTTGATGTGTTTCAAACCATTTTTGTAATGTTTCGTAATCAGGATCAGCAATTGTTTTCTTTTCTTTTAGATCAATAACGAGATAATCAGCAATACGCATTTCTCCTTGATAAAGAGCAAGTGCTTTATAAAAGAGATTTGGTGCCTTCATATCAGAAAGTAAAGCAGCAATAAGCTGATTACGCTTTTCTTGTTTGGTGTAATAATTAAGAAAAGCACTTTCACTAATACGTAAATGCTGAAGATAGTTATAAAACAAGTTTTTATCAAAAGTGCCATTTACCTGGAACATCTTATCAGAACCAATCGTATGAGCTATTGTATCTTTTGAAAGACTTATTTTCATTTTACGTGCTTGTTCATCAAGCAGTACATTTTGTTGTAATTGATTAAATACAAAAGCAGGAATTTGGTATTGCTGCATTTCATTTGTTGTAAACATTCGTCCAAGATGAGCAGCATATGCTAAACGTGCGCTTTGATCGGCGAGTGCAAGACGATAATCATCGACAGTTACTGTGGACTTTCCAGAAGTAATAAGATCTCTTTCACTTTTTTTGTGTAACTGCGGTACCCCCCATAAAAGAATGAAGCATAAGAGTAAAATAGCAAGGAAAATTCTAAAAATCCAAGAATTTGTAGCATTTCTTATGATGTCAAGCATTGTTCAAGTCCATTTTTAATATGAGTTATTATCAAAGCTGTAATGGAATTTGCAATAAAGAGATGAAAGATGCAAGCTTTAAAGACTTGCTTTCATTTTATAATTTGGTAACTACAGATAAACAATGTATTGTAAAAGCTCTTGAGGTGAAAATATGTCTCCAAATATTCGGCCTTTTCTTGCTGGAAATTGGAAAATGAATGGAACGAGTGAATCGCTTGGAGAGTTGCGTGCTATTGCTACAGGCGTTAGCTCTGATCTAGGTCATCTTTTTGAGGCGCTTATTTGTGTTCCAGCAACGCTTTTATCGCGTGCTTCTAATACGCTGAATGGTGAAAATCTCCTTTTGGGAGGACAAAATTGTCACTTTGATGATCATGGTCCTTATACTGGAGATATTTCAGCTTTTATGCTTAAAGAAGCGGGAGCAAGTCATGTTATTATTGGGCATTCAGAACGTCGTACAGTGTACCAGGAAAATGATGCGATTGTCTGTGCCAAAGTGCAAGCTGCGTGGCGAGCAGGTCTTGTGGCTCTTGTATGTATTGGTGAAACATTGGAGGAGCGTAATAATAATAAAGTACTGGATATTCTCACGCAGCAGCTTGAAGAATCTCTCCCAGATGATGCAACAGCAGAGAATACCATTATCGCTTATGAACCAGTTTGGGCGATAGGCACCGGCAATACAGCGACTCCAGAAGATATTGCAAAAGTACATCATTTCATTCGTGATAGGGTGCGCTCTCGTTTTGGTGATGAAGGCAATAAGATACGTTTGCTTTATGGTGGATCCGTAAAACCATCCAATGCATTTGAGCTTTTAAGCATTGCTCATGTTAATGGTGCTTTGATAGGTGGAGCAAGCTTAAAAGCGATTGATTTTTTAACTATTTGCGATGTTTGTCGTAAACTATAGCAGAGAAATTTGAGTTTCCCCTTGGATTGTGCGTTATTTATGTGTAAATAGCTATTAAAGAGTTATTTAAAGAGCAGGGTTTATGCAAACAGTACTTATAGTTATTCATTTTTTGATTGTGATTACTTTGGTTGGTATTATATTAATTCAACCTTCAGAAGGTGGTGGGTTAGGTGTGAGTAATAGCTCAGGGTTGATGAAAACTCGTGGATCTCGAAACCCTTTAACACGTTTGACTGCTATTTTAGCCTGTTGTTTTTTTGTTGTATCTATTGGACTTACCGTAGTGAGTAATATATCAAATTCTAGTTCTGATATTTTAAAGCGTATACCGGTTAATTCAGAGCAGAATTCTACCAATAAAGACTCAGAATCAGTCCCATCATCAGATGGTGAGTCTTCCCCTTCTATTCTTGAACAGCTAGGAGGCACTTCGAATTCTTCGCAGGAACAGAAACAGTCCACAAATCCTGAAGTAGAAAGTCCAGTTCCTCAGGTTCTTGAAAATACAGTTCCCGATAACAGTACAAAATAGTTTTTTAAGAAAACATAGACTTTTTAAAAAAGGTGATTTTTTCGCCTTTTTTATTTTAGAAGGAAAATTGTTTCTTTTTGCATTTTTTGCTGGAAAAATCATTATAAATTGCTTATCACCATAAGCCCATGGCACGTTATGTTTTTATTACTGGTGGTGTGGTTTCTTCCCTTGGAAAAGGCATCGCAGCGGCGGCGTTAGCAGCGTTATTACAGGCTCGTGGCTATCGCGTACGTCTTCGCAAACTTGATCCTTATTTAAATGTTGATCCAGGTACGATGTCACCTTATCAACATGGTGAAGTATTTGTAACTGATGATGGTGCAGAAACGGATCTTGATCTTGGTCATTATGAGCGTTTTACTGGGCGTTCTGCAAATAGCCAAGATAATATTACAACAGGGCGTATTTATCGCAATATCATTGAACGAGAGCGGCGTGGTGATTATTTGGGGGCAACAGTCCAAGTTATTCCTCATGTTACGGATGAAATTAAGAGATTCATTACGATGGGAAATGAAGAATTTGATTTTGTTTTGTGTGAGATAGGTGGAACGGTTGGTGATATTGAAGCAATGCCTTTTCTAGAAGCGATTCGTCAGCTTCGCAATGAGCTACCGAGACAAAATGTCGTTTATGTCCATCTCACATTAATGCCTTATATTCCTTCAGCAGGTGAATTAAAAACGAAACCAACACAACATTCTGTCAAAGAATTGCAAGCAGTTGGTATTTCTCCTGATATTTTGCTTGTACGTGCAGATCGATCTATTCCAGAAACAGAACGGTGCAAATTATCACTTTTTTGCAATGTTCGCTCCAATGCAGTCATTCAGGCATTAGATATGCCAACAATTTATGATGTTCCTATGGCATACCATAAGGAGGGTTTGGACTCTGAAGTTCTTTGCGCTTTTGGAATCGATTCGGCACCTTCCCCCAAGATGGATCGTTGGGAAGATATTACGCATCGTATTCACCATCCTGAAGGAGAAGTTACGATTGCTGTTGTGGGAAAATATACGGGCTTAAAGGATGCTTATAAATCTCTTATTGAAGCGATTGCGCATGGTGGTTTAGCGAATAGAGTGAAGGTTAATATTGAGTGGATTGATTCGGAGCTTTTTGAAAAAGAAGATTCTGTTTCAGCTTTACAAAAAGCCCATGGAATTTTGGTTCCAGGTGCTTTTGGGGCACGAGGGGCAGAAGGGAAGATTCGAGCAATTCAATTTGCGCGAGAGCGTAAAGTTCCATTTTTAGGGATTTGTTTTGGGATGCAATTAGCTTGTATAGAAGCTGCGCGCAATATTGCACAGATTGAGAATGCTTCATCGAGTGAGTTTTGCGAAACAGACAATCCAATTGTAGGTTTAATGACAGAATGGCTTAAAGGAGACGTCCTTGAAAAACGTACAAGAAATGGTGATCTCGGCGGTTCGATGCGCCTTGGTGCTTTTGCTGCTGAATTAAAAGAAGAGAGTCATATTGCTCAAATTTATGGGGTGACCAAGATTGTCGAGCGACATCGTCATCGTTATGAGGTCAATATTGATTATAAGGATAAGTTAGAACAGTGTGGTTTGATTTTTTCTGGGATGTCTCCTGATGGTATTTTACCAGAAACGATAGAATATGTAGATCATCCATGGTTTATTGGTGTTCAATATCATCCAGAATTAAAATCCCGTCCTTTTGATCCACATCCGCTTTTTTCTTCTTTTATTGAAGCTGCTGTAGAACAAAGTCGATTAGTTTAATGCATAAATTGGGTTACTTTGCTTTTGAGGGATAAAATGACTAAACCAAATGCCCGTGTGAAAGTTGGAAATATGATTTTTTCAAATGAAATGCCTCTTTCATTAATTGCAGGGCCGTGTCAGATGGAAAGTCGTGATCATGCTTTTGAAATGGCTGGTCGTATTAAAACAATTACCGATCAGCTTGGTATCGGGTTTGTTTATAAATCAAGTTACGATAAAGCCAACAGAACCTCTTTGGGGGCGGCACGTGGTATTGGTCTTGAAAAAGCAATGTCCATTTTTTCTGATTTAAAAAAAGAGTTTAATTGTCCCATATTAACTGATGTGCATACAGAAGAGCAATGTACAATTGTTTCTTCTACAGTTGATATTTTACAAATACCGGCTTTTTTATGTCGTCAAACAGATCTTTTGGTAGCAGCCGCCAAAACAGAATGTGTTATTAACATTAAAAAAGGTCAGTTTTTAGCGCCGTGGGACATGGAGAATGTTTTAAAAAAGGTTGTTTGCAGTGGTAATCCGAATGTTATGCTTTGTGAGCGAGGCACGTCATTTGGTTACAACCGACTTATTTCTGATATGCGTTCGTTGCCTATTTTACGTTCATTTGGTGCTCCTGTTATTTTTGATGCAACGCATTCTGTTCAAGAACCTGGGGGGCAGGGGGCTTCATCTGGTGGGCAGCGTCAATTTGTTGAAATTTTAGCGCGTGCAGCTGTCTCTGTTGGGGTAGCTGGTATTTTTTTAGAAACACATCAAGATCCAGATAATGCACCTTCTGATGGACCTAATATGGTTAAAGTTGATGATTTACAAAGATTGCTTGAGACTTTAATGGAATTTGATTATCTGTCAAAAAAGTTGAGCTGAGAAGAGAAAAAATATTTCATTAATAGGGCATTATAAATGAATCGAGACTTTTATTGGATAAGGAAACACATATGACTATAATTGTCGATATCATTGGGCGTGAAGTTCTTGATAGCCGTGGTAATCCAACGGTAGAAGTTGATGTTCATTTGGAGAATGGAGCTTTTGGTCGCGCTCTGGTTCCTTCGGGAGCTTCAACAGGAGCACACGAGGCTATAGAGCTTCGTGATGGTGGTTTGCGCTATCAAGGGAAAGGTGTTGAAAAAGCGGTTGCTGCAGTTAATGGCGAAATTCTTGAAGAACTTGGTGGGCGGGATGCAACAAATCAAATTGCTATTGATCAAGCAATGATTGCTTTGGATGGAACGCCAAACAAAGCCCGTCTTGGTGCCAATGCACTTCTTGGTGTTTCATTAGCTGTTGCAAAAGCAGCTGCGGATTCATTAAATTTACCTTTGTATCGTTATATTGGTGGTACACAAGCGCATATTCTTCCAACCCCCATGATGAATATTATTAATGGTGGCGTTCATGCTGATAATTTGATTGATTTTCAAGAGTTTATGATTATCCCTATAGGAGCTCCTACTGTAAGAGAAGCTATCCGTTATGGCGCTGAGATTTTCCATGCATTGAAAAAGCGTTTAAAAGATGCGGGTTATAATACCAATGTTGGTGATGAAGGTGGTTTTGCTCCTCAATTTAAAAGTGCTGATCAAGCAATTGATTTTATTATGGAATCTATCATGATATGTGGTTATAAACCAGGTGAACAAATTGCCATTGGTTTAGACTGTGCTTCAACCGAATTTTATAAAAATGGTTCGTATTTTTATAAAGGTGAGGGGAAATGCCGAGACATCCAAGAGCAGGTAGATTATTTAGCGCATCTTGTGAAAAATTATCCTATTATTACAATTGAAGATGGAATGGCAGAGGATGATTGGGAAGGTTGGAAGCTACTTACTGACACAATTGGAGAAAAATGTCAGCTTGTTGGCGATGATTTGTTTGTAACGAATTCAGCACGTTTGCGTGATGGTATCAAAATGGGGGTAGGCAATTCTATTCTCATAAAAGTTAATCAAATTGGTACATTGAGTGAAACACTCGATGCTGTAGAAGTAGCACATAAAGCAGGTTATCGTGCCATTATATCTCATCGTTCAGGCGAGACAGAGGATTCTTTCATTGCAGATCTTGCTGTTGCAACGAATTGTGGACAAATTAAAACAGGTTCTCTTGCACGTTCGGATAGATTAGCAAAATACAATCAACTTATTCGTATTGAAGAAATGCTAGGAGCCCAAGCGCATTATGCTGGTGATTTATATCGTGTATAGTTGTGAGCAAAAAATATGAAAATATAAGATCATTTAGATTATGAAATTGAGATTTCTTATCAAAGGCATATGCATAGTAATTTTATAGGTATTTAAATTTATAGGGATTAAGATGAGAGGTGTGATTATTACTCAAGATCAAGGAATGTATCTCGTTTCGGGTGATGACGGTAAGCGTTATCAGTTTGCGACTTGGGATTGGTTGGGAAAGAAACCACCAAGGATTGGTGATGCGGTTGATTTTGTCTATGAAGGGGGTGTTGTCAGTTCTGTTTTTCCATTGTTGAGATCAGGTACAGAGAACACAAAGATAATGTTCGCACTGCTTTGTTGGGTTGCAGGTATCTTTGGTGTTCATCGCTTTATGGTTGGGAGAGTTCGGACGGGTACTTTAATGCTCGTTTTATCTTTATCATTGTTTGGATTGATAATTACCGGTATTTGGGCAATTGTTGATTTTATACTCATTGTTGCTGGAAAATTTACTGATAAAGATGGGAATCAGATTACAGATTTGTGAAAATCTTATAATAAAAAAAATAGTAAAGTTTACTTTTTATTTCGATCAATATATTAAGTTGCATAATGCAGGATTATTGTATTCTATTTCTTTAATGTGAGATATTAAGAGAAATATGCACAGCTGAATAAAAGTATTGAAAAAGACTGTGCTATTTTATGTGGGTAAAACAACGACGTAAATCAACTAAGGTTGTTTTGTATTGCTGCTTATAGCAGCAGAAAGCGTTAGATCATTGGGGGGACAAAACTATTTTAATTTCATGTTTATCACGGCTGCTACAAATTTTATTTACGTCGTGAGGTTAATCAACATATTATAAAAAGAAATAATCTCTTTATGAATAACACATAAGGAGCAGCTTTATAGGTGGGCAAGGATGAAGGGTAAAATTATTGGTCAAGATCAAGGAGTTTATCTCGTTTCGGGAGGTGATGATAAGCGTTATCAATTTGAGGATTGGAATTGGTTAGGAAAAAAACCACCGAGTATAGGGGATATTGTTGATTTTGTATATGAAGATAATGTTGTTAAATCTGTTCTCCCTCTCTTGAGTCAAAAAGAATCAGAGCAATCAAGATTAGGTCTGGCAGTTATTTGTTTTTTTTTGGGATGGTTGGGTATTCACCGCTTTATGGCTGGTAAAATTGGAACGGGTATCGTAATGCTTCTCATAAATGTAACAGGTATAGGAATTCTTATCAATATACTGTGGTCATTTATTGATTTTATAGTTATTTTATCTGGATATTTTAGAGATGCAGATGGCAATAAAATTACCAAGTTATAGCAACTCGACAAAATTTTAATATAAATAAATAATTTTATTTATATTTATCAATATATTAATTTAATAATGTAAGTTATTTTATTCTATGTCTTTAATGTTAAATATTAAATAAAATTATGGGTATTTAAATAAAAATATTGAAAAAGAATGTACTATTTCATATAAAAAACAAAAGTACAAATCGAACAGCGTGCTTTGTATTGCCACTTATAAATGCGGGAATTTTAAGTTGTTGGGGGATTTTAGGCTTTTTTAAATGTCGTATATCACTGTGAGTACAGATCGTATTCATGCAGTGAGGTTTATCCAACATATTATCATATTAGAAGAAAAGCTTCTTTATGCATAACAATTTTATAGGTGGTGAAGATGAAAGGTAAAATTATTAGTCAGGATCAAGGAAATTATTTCGTTTCAGGTGGTGATGGTAAGCGTTATCAGTTCTTGAGTAGGAATTGGTCAGGAAAAAAGCCACCAAAGGTTGGTGATATGGTTGATTTTGTCTGTGAAGGGGATACTATTAAGTCTGTTTTCCCTATCTTGTCAGCAGGGCAGCCACAACAATCAAAAATGTTGTTAGCGATCGTTTGCTTGTGTTTTGGTGCATTGGGGATTCATCGTTTTATGGTTGGTAAAATTATAACAGGCATTGTAATGCTTCTTATAACTATACTAAGTACAATAGGTCTACTATTTATGGGGATAGGGCTTATAGGGATTATTTTTATAATTATACCTTGGGTATTGATTGATTTTATTCTTATTTTAACAGGAAATTTTAGGAAAAAAGCTACAAATTAGAGGATATCCAATATTTATAATATAAAAAGTGAGGCATTCAACTTACTTTGATCGTATTAAGGGGGGGGATAAATTGAAATAACAAATTATTTTGGTGTAGATTTGGTAATGAGGTATTAATCAAAATCATGCATAGTTGGGCAAAATATCAAGAAATTTTGCTGTAAAGACTGTGCTATTTTATGTGGACAAAGCAGAAACGTCGATCAATCAAAGTACGCTTTGTACTACCTCTTATGACGGTGGGAGTCTTAAGCTATTTCAGTTATCACATTTATCATGGTGAGTATGGATTGTATTCACGCAGTGAAGTTAATCAGCATATTAGCGAATTAGAAAAGGAGCTTCATAAAATAGAAGCTGAGCGGATATTCATGGAAAAGCGTATTTCTCTTTTACGCAACGGGCATATAGAAAAAGATATGTTGGATGAGTATGTCCGAAAGAATTTGAACTTTTCTAAGCCAAATGAACTGACAATCTTAATACCTTGAAATTGATACTAAAGGTAAATGAAAAATCGCTTAATTTAAACAACAATCAGCAATGATATTGTTTAAGCCGGATTGATAAGGCTTGTAACTTTTGTTCGTAAAGGTTATTCCTAAATAATCATAAAAGGGAGTTTAATATGGCAGAACGACTTAAAAAAAATTCTGCGTCGGTGGCGCGCACTGCATTATCAAGCACCACAAAGAAAGCACCAATAGCAGATTTTACAAAAGAAGAAGAACTTGATGCTTATCGTGAAATGCTTTTAATTCGCCGTTTTGAAGAAAAAGCAGGACAACTTTATGGTATGGGGCTTATTGGGGGATTTTGTCACCTTTATATTGGTCAGGAAGCCGTTGTTATAGGAACATTGAAAGCGGCAAAAGAAGGTGATCAGGTTATTACGTCTTACCGTGATCATGGTCATATGTTAGCGGTTGGGATGAGTCCGCGTGGTGTTATGGCAGAATTAACGGGACGTCAAGGTGGCTTTTCCAAAGGGAAAGGTGGCTCGATGCATATGTTCTCTAAAGAAAAGAACTTTTATGGGGGACATGGTATTGTTGGTGCGCAGGTTCCCATTGGTTCAGGTTTGGCATTTTCGAATCAGTACCTTGGTAAAGATAATGTGACATTGGTTTATTTTGGTGATGGTGCTGCAAATCAGGGGCAGGTTTACGAGAGTTTTAATATGGCTTCACTTTGGAAGCTTCCCGTTGTTTATATTATTGAAAACAATCAGTATGCTATGGGAACGTCAGTTTCACGTGCATCTGCAGAAACTGATTTTTCACGACGTGGTCTTTCTTTTGAAATTCCAGGTATTGTTGTTGACGGTATGGATGTTCGATCAGTAAAAGGAGCTGCTGATGAAGCAATTTCTTGGGCACGCTCAGGTAAAGGACCGATCATTCTTGATATGCAGACCTATCGCTATCGTGGTCATTCCATGTCTGATCCAGCAAAATATCGTTCAAAGGAAGAAGTCCAAAAAATAAAAGAGGAGCACGATCCGATTGATCAAGTAAAAAGTCGGATTCTTAAAAAAAATTGGGCGAGCGAAGACGATTTAAAATCTATTGAGAAAGAGGTCCGTGCAATTGTTGCTGATGCGGTAGATTTTGCACAAAGTGATCAAGAGCCAGATGCTTCTGAGCTCTATACTGATATTTTAGTTTGATGCGAGGGAAGCAAGTATGTCTATTGATATTTTGATGCCGACGCTTTCACCAACTATGGAAGAAGGTAAACTGTCTAAATGGCTCAAGAAAGAAGGTGATAAGGTTAGCTCTGGCGATGTTATTGCTGAAATTGAAACGGATAAGGCTACAATGGAAGTAGAGGCCGTTGATGAAGGTACTCTTGGTAAAATTTTTGTGCCTGAAGGTTCAGAAGGCGTAAGGGTTAACACTGTTATTGCAATTTTGTTAGAAGAAGGTGAGCGTGCTGAGGATATTTCGCAACCTACTGATACAGCACAAAAAACTAAGGAATCTGCTCTTTCTCTGCCTTTGTCAGTTCCGCAGGCTGCTCCTACTTTTGATACATCTCTTAATTTTGATATTCCAGCGGGAACACAAATGGTTACAATGACAGTTCGTGAAGCGCTTAATCAGGCTTTGGCTGAAGAAATGCGGCGTGATGAAACAGTTTTTCTTATGGGGGAAGAAGTCGCGCAATATCAAGGTGCCTATAAGGTTAGTCAAGGTTTGTTGGAAGAATTCGGAGAACGCCGAGTTATTGATACCCCAATTACAGAACACGGCTTTGCTGGGCTGGCTGTCGGGGCTGCTTTTGGTGGGTTACGTCCTATTGTCGAGTTTATGACCTTTAATTTTGCGATGCAGGCGATGGACCAAATTATTAACTCAGCAGCCAAAACACGTTATATGTCTGGTGGACAAATGACCGCTCCTATGGTTTTCCGAGGTCCCAATGGCGCGGCTGCCCGTGTTGGTGCTCAACATTCTCAATGTTATGCTGCATGGTATAGTCATGTACCAGGTTTGAAAGTTGTCATGCCTTATAGTGCTGCAGATGCAAAAGGTTTGCTGAAATCTGCTATTCGTGATGATAATCCTGTTATTTTCCTTGAAAATGAGATTTTGTATGGGCATCAATTTGATGTTCCTCAACTGGATGATTTTCTTTTGCCTATTGGTAAGGCACGTATTCATAAGTCTGGACAAGATGTGACGATTGTTGCATGTGGAATTGGGATGCATTATGCTGTTCAAGCGTTACCAGAAATTGAAAAACTTGGTATTGATGTTGAATTGATTGATTTACGAACCATTCGCCCGATGGATCTTCCAACAATTCTTTCGTCAGTTAAAAAAACAGGTCGTTTGGTAACAATTGAAGAGGGATTTCCTCAGTCATCTGTGGGAACTGAAATAGCAACGCGTGTTATGCAGCAGGCTTTTGACTATCTTGATGCACCAATTGCTACGATTTCTGGTAAAGATGTTCCGATGCCTTATGCCGCTAATCTTGAGAAGTTGGCTTTGCCTAATACTGCTGAAATTATTGAGGCCGTTAAGGCTGTGACATACAGAGCATAACGGAGGAAAGCATAATGCCCATTAAAATTACAATGCCAGCGCTTTCCCCTACGATGGAAGAGGGAAATTTAACAAAATGGAATATTAAGGAGGGAGATAAGGTTTCCTCTGGTGATGTTATTGCTGAAATTGAGACGGATAAAGCGACAATGGAAGTCGAAGCCGTTGATGAAGGTAGGGTTGCTAAAATTGTTGTTCCTGCTGGAACACAAGGCGTTAAAGTAAATGCTTTAATTGTTGTTTTAGCAGAAGAAGGTGAAGATTTAGCTGAAGCTGCAAAAGTTGCAGAAGAAATCTCTTCTTCTACAAGACAAAAACCAGAGGGCATCAAACAGACAGATTCTCTGAAACAGACGGACTCAAAGGGAATAAAAATGTCTCACGAATCATCAACTGGGCAATTAATACAGCAAGATAAAAAGGAAGCTCGTCTTTTTGCCTCTCCCTTAGCGCGGCGATTAGCATCTCAGGCAGGTCTTGATTTATCCCTTATTTCTGGAAGTGGTCCGCATGGGCGTATTATTAAGCGCGATGTAGAAAAAGCTGTGAGCAGCGATATGTCTAAAGTGTCTTATTCATCATCGATAGGGGAGCTAATAGCTACAGGTGCTTCGGACAAACAGATATTGAAACTCTTCAAAGAGGATGAATATAGCTTCGCTCCCCATAATAATATGCGTAAAACAATCGCGACACGTTTGGTGGAATCAAAACAGAGAGTCCCACATTTCTATGTAACGGTAGATTGTGAACTTGATGCGCTATTAGCACTGCGTACACAACTAAATGCTGCTGCTCCAATGGTTAAGGGGCAGGAAGAAACTCAGCCTACTTATAAGCTTTCTGTTAATGATATGGTGATCAAAGCTGTCGCACTTTCTTTGAAAGCGGTTCCTGATGCGAATGTTTCTTGGCTTGAAGGCGGGATGCTTCATCATAAACATTGTGATGTTGGGGTTGCTGTTTCTATTCCCAATGGATTAATTACACCAATTATTCGCCATGCAGAGAAAAAGCCGTTATCACTTATTTCCAAAGAGATGAAGGATTTTGCAAAGCGTGCGCGCGAGGGCAAGTTAAAAATGGAAGAATATCAGGGTGGAACAACAGCTGTATCAAATATGGGGATGTATGGTATAAAAAGTTTTTCGGCTATTCTTAATCCACCGCATGCGACGATTTTTGCGATTGGTGCAGGGGAGCAACGCGCCGTTGTTAAAAATGGTGCATTAGTTGTTGCGACAGTTATGTCAGTTACGCTTTCTGCGGATCATCGTGCTGTCGATGGTGCTTTAGCAGCAGAGCTCGCGCGGACTTTTAAGAAGATGATTGAAAATCCATTAGCAATGTTGGTTTGAACTGTTTAACAGTTCTTCACGTAAATTGTGAGAAAGCGTGTTAGGAGAATAGAAACAAATTTAAAGAGTTTAAAGAGCAATGTTATTGCTATTTCTGGTTTGGGTAAAGCATTTACGTGAAGCTTAAAGCAAAGACATAAGATAATTCTCTCATGTTGTTTTACAGTCTTAAGTTCAAAAAATGCATATCCGTTTTTTATATATCCATGGAGGAATTACTGTGGCAAATCTTTATGATGTAATTGTGATTGGATCAGGTCCAGGCGGATATGTAACCGCAATTCGTGCAGCACAATGTGGCTTTAAGACTGCGATTGTTGAACGTGAACATTTGGGAGGGATCTGTTTAAATTGGGGATGTATTCCAACAAAGGCCCTTCTACGTTCAGCGGAAATGAAACATTTTGCTGAACATGCGACAAATTATGGATTAAAAATTAATGGTTCAATTGAGGCAAACATCAAAGATGTTGTGGCACGTTCACGGGGTGTTTCAGCACGTTTAAATGCTGGTGTTGGTTTTTTAATGAAAAAAAACAAAATTGATATTATCTGGGGTGAAGCAAAGCTTACTAAAGAAGCAAAGGGAAGCCTTCCTGCGGAAATTATGGTTTCTTCATCCTCCAAACCGATTATGCAACCGCAAAATCCAGTCCCTAAAGGGACGTTAGGGGAGGGAACTTATCAAGCAAAGCATATCATTATTGCAACGGGCGCACGTCCTCGTGTCCTTCCTGGTATTGAGCCAGATGGAAAACTCATTTGGACTTATTTTGAAGCTATGATACCGCCAGCAATGCCAAAATCGCTTTTGGTTATAGGGTCTGGGGCTATTGGCATTGAATTTGCTTCTTTTTATCATGATATGGGGGCGACAGTAACTGTTGTTGAAATGATGCCCCATATCATGCCTGCTGAAGATATTGAAATTTCAACGTTTGCTCGTAAACAGTTAGAGAAAAAAGGTTTACGTATTCTTCGTCAAGCAAAAGTAACAAAGGTTGAAAAATCTTCCGATTCTGTAAGTGTACATATTGATGTTCAAGGTAAAATAGAGTCAATGACTGTTGACCGGTTGATTTCCGCTGTTGGGGTGCAAGGTAATATTGAGAATCTTGGTTTAGAAGCTTTGGGAATAAAAACCGATCGCGGCTGCATTGTAACTGATGAATGGAGTTGGACGGGGGTGGAAGGTATTTATGCTATTGGTGATGTAGCAGGCCCTCCTATGTTGGCCCATAAAGCAGAAGAAGAAGGTGTGATATGTATTGAGCATCTTGCAGGTTTGAAAAGAGCTCATCCACTTGATAAAAGAAAAATTCCAGGGTGTACATATTGTACACCACAGGTTGCCTCTGTAGGGCTTTCAGAAGCGGCAGCAAAAGAAGCAGGTTATGATATACGTATTGGTCGTTATTCTTTTGCTGCGAATGGTAAGGCGATTGCTTTGGGTGAAGATCAGGGGTTAGTAAAAACGATTTTTGATAAAAAAACAGGACAGCTTCTCGGGGCCCATATGGTAGGGGCTGAGGTAACAGAATTGATACAGGGTTTTGTTATTGCTATGAATCTTGAAACAACAGAAGAAGAATTAATGCATACTGTCTTTCCACATCCGACCTTATCGGAAATGATGAAAGAAAGTGTATTAGATGCTTATGGTCAAGTTTTAAACGCTTGATGACTGGATTGTATGAAAAGTTTTATATTTTTGATTGTTACTTCGTATTTATAAGGCAAAGGCTTAAATGGTTACGGTTGTTGATAGAGTTGCAAATAGACGATTGCGTCATCCTGAAAAGGCACATCGTCCTGATACAAGCGTTCAAAAAAAGCCAGATTGGATTCGTGTAAAAGCGCCAACATCACCAATTTATAAGGAAACACATGGTATTGTACGTACGCATAAGCTAGTGACTGTATGTGAAGAAGCTGGTTGTCCTAATATTGGCGAATGTTGGAGCCAGAGGCATGCTAGCTTTATGATTTTAGGTGAAATATGTACGCGTGCTTGTGCTTTTTGTAACGTTGCAACAGGTATTCCACTTGCCGTTGATGATAATGAGCCAGAACGTGTCGCTGATGCTGTTGCAAGGATGGAATTAAAACATGTTGTCATTACATCTGTTGATCGTGATGATCTTGCTGATGGTGGTGCTGAGCATTTTGCAAAAGTTATTTATGCGATTCGTCAAAAAACTCCTAAAACAACAATTGAAGTTCTTACACCTGATTTTCGTCATAAGGATGGCGCTTTAGAAGTTGTTGTTGCTGCTAAGCCTGATGTTTTTAATCATAACTTAGAAACAGTTCCTTCTAAATATTTGAAGGTCCGTCCAGGGGCACGTTATTTTCATTCAATTCGTTTGTTACAACGTGTTAAAGAACTTGATCCAACAATTTTTACAAAATCGGGAATTATGGTTGGCCTCGGGGAGGAGCGAAATGAAGTTTTGCAATTGATGGATGATTTGCGCGCTGCTGATGTTGACTTTATGACAATTGGACAATATTTGCAGCCTACACGAAAACATCATCCAGTTGTTCGTTTTGTGCCTCCTGAAGAATTTGAGTCTTTTGCCAAGATTGGTAAAGTAAAAGGATTTTTACATATGGCCTCCAATCCTCTAACGCGTTCATCTCATCATGCTGGAGATGATTTTGCCATTTTGCAAAAAGCGCGTGATGAAAAATTTTCCTTACAGAGATAATTATGCCGATTTTTACAATACATCGGCAGATCACCCATAGTGCCAGTGAAATGTTTGATCTGGTTTCAGATATTGAGCGTTATCCTGAATTTTTACCAATGTGTGAGTCTTTAATAATACGTTCTCGAAAAGAATATGGAAAAAAAATATTGCTTCTTGCGGATATGACCGTTGGCTATAAGATTATTCGTGAAACTTTTACGACTCAAGTATTTCTTCAGCCGGAAAAAAGTCTTATAGAAGTTAAATATATTGATGGTCCATTCAAATATCTTGAAAATCGTTGGGCCTTTCATGATATTGAAAATACCAATGCATGTAATGTAGAGTTTTTTATTGATTATGAGTTTAAAAGTAAAACGCTTGGATTAGTGATGGGCTCAATGTTTGATATTGCGTTTCGTAAATTTACCGAGGCTTTTGAGAAGCGTGCGCATCAGATTTATGGCTCTACGGTAACATAGTCTATTCTGTTATTTTTTAACAATACCTATTGCTTAAACAGCGTGAAGGTGAAAACCGGTTTCCATCTTTACTATTTGTTTTTAATTCAGCTTTCAAAAGTATATTGAAGGAATATCATTTTAAATGATGAAGATGATGCACAGCTTCATGCTTTTGTTTCTCTCTTTTTTAATGGATGCACACTCATTAAACAAAACGCCCAAATAGAACCTGCTTGCGTCATACCCATTTCATAATAGTGCTCATAATAAATAGTATAGATTCTCGTAAAAGTATATAAAATCTACATCTGTACACTTATGAAGAATTCCTCCTGTATCATTTATTTGCTATCTCTCAAGATGTTGTGCCAGCTCTTAGCACTTGAGAGAAGTACAAGTGTCTCTTTCTTTAATCATTTTATTTATACAGTTTTTTCTCTTGTGGCGTGCAAGTGAATAAATTTGATTAATTCAACCTACACAGGACTGAAGTGAGATAACTTTACGCTATTCAGATCTTTCATTTTCAAGTTGTGATACAATAAAATTTTTTCAAGATGTTGACGATTATAGACACGATGGGGAATAAAGAATTTTGAAATTAGTATGGGGAATTCAGTGAAGCAATTCCAGAATCATTTTAAAAGCATTTTCAACAGTTGCGTGGCGGATAGCATTGCGATTAAGATGAGCAAAGTGCATTTCTTTGTGCAGGGGAGAGTGGTTTTTGTAAGCAACTGCGCAATGCACAAGTCCTACAGGTTTATCAAGACTTGCACCTCCTGGACCAGCAATTCCTGTTACAGAAACTGCAATGTCAGCTTGTGAATGTTTTAATCCACCCTCAGCCATTGCAAGAGCAACTTCTTTTGAAACGGCACCATAGGTTCTTATAAGTTCAGCACAAACGCCAACAAGGCGTATTTTAGATTCATTTGAATAAACAACAAATCCACAATCGAGAACATCTGACGATCCAGCAATATTTGTGAGGCATGCAGCAATGAGTCCCCCTGTACAAGACTCTACAGTTGTTAACAGCAAACCTTTTTGGCGAAAGGTATTAAGGACTTCATGTGCGTGTTTTTCACAAAGATATGTCATTGGGGAATTTCTCCTGAATAAAGGACGCTCACTGTTGCAAGAGCAGCAATTCCCTCACCACGACCAATAAATCCAAGCCTTTCATTTGTTGTTGCTTTGATAGAGATTCGATCAGGTGTTATTGCAAGTATTGTTATAAGATTTTCTGTCATGGCATGACGATATGGACTAATTTTAGGATTTTCAGCGATAATTGTGATATCAACATTGGCGATACGACCACCTGCTTGTTTTATAATATCAAGAGCATGACGGAGAAAAATTTCTGATGATACATTTTTCCATTGAGGATCAGAGGGAGGAAAATGTGTACCGATATCTCCAGCACCTTGAGTTGCAAGAAGGGCATCTGTTAATGCATGAAGAGCAACATCCGCATCGGAGTGTCCATTTAATTTTTTATGAAAAGGGATTTTTATACCACATAATATAAGAAAATCACCATCCTCAAAAGAGTGAACATCATAACCATTGCCGGTACGAATATCAGGAAATATTTGCATTTTCTTTTGGAGATATAAATGTGCAGTATTAAAATCTTCATGCCATGTAATTTTTATGTTGTTAGGATCCCCAGGAATGGTACGCATAGGAATTCCAAACCATTCGGCAATTGCAGAATCGTCAGTGAATTCTTGTTTGCAAGCTTGTTTTGCTTGTTTATGGGCCGCTAAGATATGTTCAAAGGGAAAACACTGTGGAGTTTGTGCACTATAAAGATGGGTACGGGGAATTGTTTCTAAAACATGCTGATTATTTATACGTTTAAGGGTATCAGAGATGGGCAGAACAGGAAGAACACCTTCTTGAGGCGTGATAGTGTTGTGAATGTTATTAAGAAGCTTGTTTTCGATAAAAGGGCGTGCACCATCATGAATATGCACATATTGGGGGGCAAATTTTTTGAGTGCCTGAAGTCCATATAAGGTAGAGATTTGACGTGTATTGCCTCCTTCAACGATAATAAGGCGCTCTTTAAAATCGTCAATAGCTTGTTCACAGATTTGACGATCTTCTGGATGAATAACAAGAATAATTGTTGTGATAGCTGGATGCTGCAAAAAACAATGCACGGTATGATAAATAATTGGCTTTTGTCCTAGAAGCCGATATTGTTTTGGAATTTTATGGGGAGATCCTGCTCTTTCACCCCGTCCAGCGGCTAATATTATTGCTGCAATAGAAATACTTAATCTCCTTGTATTATAATCTTAGTTTGCTTTTTTGTCATTAATTTTAAAATGATTTTGAAAGGATGGTTGTTGTAGATCAGCAAGGGATATCACGGATAACACCTCAAAAAAAGCATTTAATGCTTTTTGAAGTGCGGTATTTAAACCACAAAAATCAAACAAGGGGCAAGTTGGTTCTGCAGTATCGAAACATTCTGCGAGGGAAAAGTTGTCTTCTGTTACTTTCACAACATCAGCGACTGAAATCTCTGCTGCGGGTTTAGCCAATCTAACTCCACCATTGCGTCCACGCACTGTTTGTATAAAACCTGCTTGAACAAGCAGCTGAAGGATTTTAAATAAAAAAAGCTCTGAAACGGCATATGCTTTAGCGATTTCTGGAACACGACTGAGAGTTCCCTGATTATCTGCACAATACATGAGCATTCGAAGAGCATAATTTGTTTGTTTTGTTAATCGCATCTCATTTCCTTCGTAAAGTATCGTCGAACACAGTCTATTTTAAAGATATTTTGCAAAATGTAGAAGTTTTTTCTCGTTGACTATATTTTCCTATTTTAAATGTAGTATTAGTATTGTCAATTTTTGCTACAAAAGGTTATATGAGAATAATGGGATAAGGGTATGTAAGCTCATGACGAATATAACATCTGTGACGAATCTTCAAGACATAGATAAAAATACTTATAACGATGAGTTGTATCGTTTAAGTAAGGTATATATTTTTTTAGGGATTACAATTATTGTATTGGCTTTACTTACGGCTTCTGTTTCATTTATTATTCTTATTGGATTAACTCCTGTTGTTCCCAGTAGAACAGTAACCCTTATTCTTATAGGAATTAATAGTTTTTGGGTTTTAGGGCTTATTGTCATCGTTTTTTATGAGATGATACCGATCATTCGTGCTTGGCGTTCAAGGCGTGCAGGATCGCGTCTTCATGTGCGCCTTATTTCATTGTTTGCACTTGTTGCGACAATGCCAGCTGTTGCTGTAGCTCTTGTATCGGGTCCAGCACTAAATTTGGGACTTGATCGATGGTTTGATACAACAACGCGGCAAATTGTGGGCTCTTCTATTGATTTAGCAAATGCTTATGCAGATGAAATGCTCCAAAATTTAAAAAATTTATCCTACGCGATGGCATTTGCACTTGATAACAAAAAACTCTTAGAACGTAATCCAGCTGAATATAGGATGCAATTGACGCGTCATGCTCTAGGACGCAATTTGCGTGGTGCATTTTTGTTAAGTTCTAGTGGAGCTATTTTTGTATCGAGTGCTCTTGGTGATGAAGATAAACTGCCAATTCCTCCTTCTCATCTTATTGAACGTGCAACCAGTGCGAGACCTTTTTCTTTTCAACCAGGCGTTCATGATTATTTTGGTATTATTTTAAAATTTACCAATATTCCAAACACATTTTTATATTTGGTGCGTGACGTTGATAAAGGTGTTTTATCTGCTTTGCGTTTGACAGAAGTTAATACAGATCGTTATCGTGATTTAAATGAGAATCGCCTGCTGACACAGATTGCATTTGGTATGCTTTATTTGTGTCTTTTTTTTAGTTTATTCTTATCAGCCATTTGGGCTGCTATTGCTGTTGCTGATCGCTTAGTACGTCCTATTCGTCTTCTCATTAGTGCTGCCGATGATGTTGCTTCTGGAAATATGGAAATTTTCGTGCCAGTACGAGCAAAAGATGGAGATATTGGGCAATTATCCAAAACTTTTAATTACATGGTCAGTGAATTGAAAAGTCGGCGTAATGAATTGATTGCAGTGCGTGATCAAATTGATGAAAGACGGCGTTTTTCTGAAGCTGTGTTATCGGGTGTAACAGCGGGAGTAGCAGGTATAGATGATAATGGTGATATCACCATTATCAATCGGTCTATTGAAGCGATGTTTGATATTCGCTCAGAGCGCGTTGTTGGAAAAAGTCTTTTATCTTTAAGCGCTGAAATTTGGCAGGTTTTTCAGTTTGTGCGTTCATTGGATCGTAAAAACCATCGTGAGCAGGTCACTTTAAACGTTGCAGGAAAAGAGCGTGTCTGTAATGTCCAAGTTACGATGGAGGAGGATGATGGACAAGGGCAATCTTGGGTTCTAACAATTGATGATATTACAGACCTTGTTGCAGCGCAACGTACAGCGGCGTGGGCGGATATTGCGCGGCGTATTGCACACGAAATTAAAAATCCTCTTACACCTATTCAGTTATCCGCTGAACGCATTCGTAAACGTTATAACAAAGCTATTACACAAGATAGAGAGGTCTTTGAGCGGTGTATTGACACAATTATTCGGCAGGTTGGAGATATTGGGCGTATGGTTGATGAGTTTTCCTCTTTTGCACGTATGCCCAAACCCAAAATGCATATTTTAGATATACGAGAATTGTTGCGCGAAGCATGTTTCTTGATAGAGGTGACGCGACATGATATTCATTTTGAGCAAGATTTAGGAACTCTACCACTTATGGGTGCATTTGATAACCGTCTCATTGTACAGGCTTTTTGCAATGTTATCAAAAACGCGAGCGAATCCATAGATTCAGTTATGCGAGAGGAAAATATTCACGGTCATATTCTTATCCGTTCTTATCGTCAGGAAGAATGGGTGGTTGTGGATGTTGTTGATAACGGGAAAGGACTTCCTAAAGAGCAAAGACAAAAGTTATTAGAACCCTATATAACAACGCGGGAAAAAGGAACAGGGCTGGGGTTAGCTATTGTGCGCAAAGTTATTGAAGATCACGGTGGTTTCATGGAGCTTCATGATGCACCGGAGAGTTTTTATGAAGGTCGTGGTGCGATGATCCGTTTGATATTTCCAGCGGATGGGGGTAAGCAGGGTAATATTATACAAGCCATAAATCATAAGATAGGGGAATAGTATGGTATCAGATATCTTGATTGTTGATGATGAAGCAGATATTCGTGAGCTTGTTGCTGGTATTTTAGATGATGAAGGTTATGAAACGCGTGTTGCTTGTAACTCTGATGAAGCATTGGCTCAAATTAGTGAGCGTATTCCAAAGCTCATTTTTTTGGATATTTGGCTACAGGGTAGTCGTCTCGATGGTTTAGCACTGCTTGATGAAATTAAAACACAATATCCGGCTCTTCCGGTCGTTATGATCTCTGGTCATGGTAATATTGAGACGGCTGTTTCCGCTATAAAGCGAGGGGCATATGATTTCATTGAAAAACCTTTTAAAGCTGATAGACTTGTATTGGTTGCAGAGAGAACACTTGAAAATTCAAATTTAAAACGTGAGCTTTTAGAATTGCGAAAGCGTTCGAACGAGACATTAGAGTTGCTCGGAAAATCGACAGTTATAAAAAATTTGCGTCAAATCATAGAAAAAGTAGCACCAACCAATAGTCGCATCATGATAACAGGTCCTTCAGGGGCAGGAAAAGAGACTGTTGCACGAGCTATTCATGCGCTCTCAACGCGTTCGAATGGGCCATTTGTTACAATAAATGCTGCAACGATTACTCCGGAAAGAATGGAAATAGAGCTGTTTGGCAGCGAAATGGAGGGAAGAGAGCGTAAAATTGGTGCCTTAGAGGAAGCTCATGGCGGTATCTTATATCTTGATGAAATTGCTGATATGCCGCGTGAGACTCAAGGGAAGATTCTTCGGGTTTTAACGGGGCAAACATTTGAGAGAATTGGCGGCACAAAACGTGTTAAGGTGGATGTCCGTATCATTTCTTCGACAGCGCAAAATCTTGAAAACCTCATTTCTGATGGGCGCTTTAGGGAGGATCTTTTTCACCGTCTTTCCGTTGTTCCTATTGTTGTTCCGCCCCTTTCAGCGCGTCGTGAAGATATTCCAGAACTTGTACATCATTTTGTAAAAACAATATCACAGCAGGTTGGGATTAAACCGCGTGCAATCAGTGATGATGTGATTGCTATTTTGCAAACGCACGCTTGGCCGGGTAATGTGCGGCAATTACGTAATAATATTGAGCGTCTTCTTATTCTTGTGCGGGATGGTGATGGTCCTATAACAGCGGACTTTCTTCCCAGTGAAGTAAGTGATTCTTTGCCACGTCTTCAAATGGATTCAGATGAAAGTATAATGGATTTGCCGTTACGTGAAGCTCGAGAATTATTTGAAAAAAGATATTTAGTGGCGCAGATTGGGCGTTTGGGTGGAAATATATCACGTACTGCTGAATTTATAGGCATGGAGCGTTCAGCTTTGCACCGTAAACTTAAAGCGCTTGGAGTTTCTTAAAGCGATGCGTATTATTATTTGTGGAGCAGGACAGGTTGGTTATGGGATAGCAGAGCGTCTTGCTGCTGAAAATCACGATGTTACTGTTATTGATATTGAAACGAGATTAATTGAAAAGATTCGCGATACATTGGATGTGAGAGGTTTTGTTGGTCACGGTTCACGGCCTGAAGTTCTTTTGGCTGCAGATGCAGACAAAGCTGATATGTTGATTGCTGTCACTTTGTTTGATGAAGTTAATATGGTAGCTTGCCAAGTAGCACATTCATTATTTAATGTGCCCACAAAAATTGCTCGTATTCGCTCACAATCTTATTTAGAACCACGTTATAAGACGCTTTTTTCCAGAGAGAATATTCCCATTGATGTGGTTATTTCACCAGAAGTTGAAGTTGGGGAAATGGTTTTGCGCCGTATTGCTTTACCTGGTGCAATAGATGTTCTTTATTTTTGTAATGATGATATTGTGGCACTAGCTTTGGAATGCATGGAAGATTGTCCCGTTATTAATACACCTTTGCGTCAATTAACAGAGCTTTTTCCAGATCTTCATACGACGGTTACTGCTATTAAACGTGGCGCGGAATTATTGGTTGCACATTCAGAAACGCAACTACGCGTTGGTGATATAACCTATCTTGTTGTTTCTCGTGAACAGATGCGTCGTGCTGTTGGGCTTTTTGGTCATAAAGAACAAGATGCCCACCGCATGATTATTGCAGGGGGTGGTCACATTGGCCTTTATGTTGCACAGGCTATTGAAAAGCGTTTTCATAAATTAAAATTGAAGATTATAGAAGCGCATAGAGAAAGAGCCCTCACAATTGCTGATCAGCTTGAAAAAACAACAGTTTTATACGGTAACGTGTTAGATCCAGTGATTCTTCAAGATGCGGGAATTGATCAGTCCGATTTAATGATTACATTGACCAATCAAGATCAGGTTAATCTCTTAAGCGCTATTATTGCTAAAAGATTGGGCTGCAAAGCCAATATGGTATTGATTAATAATGTTGCCTATCAAGAATTTAGTCGTGCTGTTGGTGTGGATGCATATCTTAATCCCCATAGCGTTACAATATCGAGAATTTTGCAACAAATGCGCCGTGGGCGTATTCGTTCTGTTCATTCAGTTTTTAATGGCCGAGCAGAAATTATTGAAGCTGAAGTGATGCAAACATCTTCATTGGTTGGTAAGTCATTATCAGAGCTCAATTTATCAGATGGTTTGAGAATTGGTGCAATTTATCGCAATAAGACAATAATACAGCTTTCGGCAGATACGCGTATTTTGTCTGGTGATAGAATAGTGATTTTTGCTCTTGCTGATAGGGTTCGTGATGTTGAACAACTCTTTCGCGTAAGTTTAGAATATTTTTGATGTATTATCTATGGATATTTGTACTTTTTGGTATAGTGGACAATTAAGATTGGTAGATAGGCTTTGTTTGTCTTCAATGGTTAAAACTGGACAGCGCGTTAAGCTTTTTAGTTATGATAAAAAAATAGATAATCTCCCTGCTGGTGTTGAGCTGTATGAAGCCGAATCAATTTTACCACACTCAGCAATTTATCGCCTTGATCCCGATTTTTCTGATGATAAACTAGGGTGTACAATTGTTCAGTTCTCGGATTTTTTTCGTGTTATGCTGATGAAATATCAACAAGGTGTTTGGTTAGATACAGATGTTTACCTTGTTAAACAATTTCATCCAGATGCGGATAAGGTTTGGTTGGCAAGAGAAAATAATACAAGAGTAGGCGTTTCTGCACTTTATTTTCCGCCCAATAACCCTATTATAAAAATATTTGAGGATTATTGGGCAGGTGCAGAAATTATTCCTCATTGGCTTGGGTTTAAGCGTCGTGTTTGGAGACCGTTCTGGTTAAAGAGGAAAAAAATGCCGATTTTACCGGGAAATCTTGGCGTTACAATATTTGGCAATGATGGTATTTCACGATTAGCAAAACGATATGGTTTTTTTCATGAAGCAAAGGAAAAGGAAACTTTTTATTATTGGACTGGGCGAAAAACTGAACGTATTTTTGAACCAGCTTTTGGCGTAAAGCCGCTTACAGATTCACGCTTGATAGGTTTTCATATTCACAGAAAGACAAAGACTACGAAAAGACCTCAGGAAGGAAGTTTTTACCATTGGGCGGTATCTCGCATTCCGGATGTTCATCATTTGTTTAGGTAGAGTTATTATTGCTATTTTAACTATTGAGATTTTAATCTATCTTATACAATCTCTTGATTGTAGCTTGCACAAGAGAGTAATGTTAACATATGGACAAAAACATTGAATGTGTAAAGAGCGGTTGTTATATGAACGGAAAGTAAAAATATGAGTGATCCAATGAAAACAGCATTAAGCCTTGTTCCTATGGTTATTGAACAAACAAATCGTGGTGAACGGGCCTATGATATTTTTTCCCGTCTTTTAAAGGAACGGATTATTTTTATTAATGGACCTGTTGAAGATGGTATGGCAATGCTTGTTTGTGCACAATTGCTTTTTTTGGAAGCGGAAAATCCTAAAAAAGAAATTAGTCTTTATATTAATTCTCCAGGTGGTGTCGTAACATCTGGTATGGCTATTTATGATACTATGCAGTTTATTCGCCCTCCTGTTTCTACGCTTTGCATGGGGCAAGCGGCATCTATGGGGTCTTTATTATTAACGGCTGGAGCAAAAGGTCATCGTTTTACATTGCCAAACGCACGTATTATGGTGCATCAACCATCTGGTGGTTTTCAAGGTCAAGCTTCAGATATTGAGCGACATGCGCAAGATATTATAAAGATGAAACGGCGTTTAAATGAAATTTATGTTCAACATACGAGTCAAGATTATGAGGTTATAGAGAGAACTCTCGATCGCGATCATTTTATGACAGCAGAAGAAGCCAAAGCGTTTGGCTTAGTTGATGATGTTATACAATACCGTGCAGAAACTGAAAAAGAAGAAAAAGATTAAGAATTTTTATAGAAAAAACAGCTACTTTAAATCAAAGAGTTTTATAAAAAATATCGCAAAATAAGAGAAACACCTAAAAGTATTGAGACATGCATGGTTTTCTATATGTCTTTTAGTTTTCATGATGAAAGGCTTCCTTTGAAAAGGCAAAGTGTTCATATATTGTGGTGAAAGGAAAGAAAAATGAGCAAAATTAGCAATAGCGGGAACGAATCAAAAAATACTCTCTATTGCTCGTTCTGCGGCAAGAGTCAGCATGAGGTGCGTAAGCTCATTGCGGGGCCTACTGTATTTATCTGTGATGAATGTGTAGAGCTTTGCATGGATATTATTCGGGAAGAAAATAAGTCTTCTGGGGTTAAGGTGCGTGATGGTGTTCCTACGCCACAGGAAATTATAACAGTTCTTGATGACTATGTTATTGGTCAGCAACATGCAAAGCGTGTTCTTTCTGTTGCTGTTCATAATCATTATAAACGGTTGGCGCATCAGTCTAAAAGCAATGATATTGAGTTGGCTAAATCAAATATTCTTCTTGTTGGTCCAACGGGTTGTGGTAAAACTTATCTTGCACAAACATTAGCACGTATTATTGATGTGCCTTTTACGATGGCGGATGCGACCACTTTGACTGAAGCGGGTTATGTGGGAGAAGATGTTGAAAATATTATTTTGAAGCTTCTTCAAGCAGCAGATTATAATGTTGAACGTGCGCAGCGTGGTATTGTTTATATTGATGAGGTTGATAAGATTTCTCGTAAAGCAGACAATCCTTCTATTACAAGAGATGTTTCGGGGGAAGGAGTTCAGCAAGCATTATTAAAAATTATGGAAGGAACGATTGCTTCTGTTCCTCCTCAAGGTGGACGTAAGCATCCGCAACAAGAGTTTCTTCAGGTTGACACCACAAACATCTTATTCATTTGTGGGGGAGCTTTTGCAGGTTTAGAACGGATTATTTCAGGGCGTGGTGAAAAAACTTCTATTGGTTTTTCTGCGACTGTTAAGGCTCCGGATGAGCGTTGTGTCGGTGAAATTTTTCGTGATTTAGAGCCTGAAGATCTTATTAAATTTGGTTTAATACCAGAATTTATTGGGCGGCTTCCTATAGTCGCTACCTTAGAGGATTTAGATGTTAACGCCCTCATGCAAATTTTATCCCAACCTAAAAATGCGTTAGTAAAGCAATATCAGCGTCTTTTTGAAATGGAGAATGTTGAGTTAGCATTTCATGAAGATGCTTTACGTGTTATTGCAAAGAAAGCAATTGAACGTAAAACTGGTGCTCGTGGTTTACGTTCTATTATGGAGAAGATCCTTCTTGAGACGATGTTTGAGCTACCGGCTCTTGAAGGCGTTCAAAAAGTGGTTATTTCGAGTGATGTCGTTGATGGTAAAGCGCGTCCTCTTTATATTTACTCAGAACGTGCAGAAGATAAAGAAAATGTATCAGCATGACATTGTGCGATGCACAATATAAAAGGTGGTAGTGAACGGTATTTGATAGGTGTTTCTAATAATATCATTATAATGCTTGATTTATGTATGAGTAATTACCACTTCATGTACAGTGAAGAGCTGAGATTTTCTAAAGGTGGGCTAATTGTTGTAGATAGCTCATAGGCTCCAGAAAGGAGAGTTATGCAATATATTGATGAAAAGACAGATGAAGTAAGAGATGGGGTTTATGCTGTTTTACCTCTTCGTGATATTGTTGTCTTCCCCCATATGATTGTTCCACTTTTTGTGGGCCGCGAAAAATCAATTCGTGCTCTTGAAGAAACGATGGCGGTTGATAAGCAAATACTATTGGTGACACAAAAAAATGCTTCTGATGACGATCCAAAATCAGAGGATATTTATCATATTGGTACATTTGCTAATATTCTTCAACTTTTAAAGCTTCCTGATGGTACTGTAAAGGTTTTGGTTGAAGGAACTGCACGTGCAAAAATTAGTCAATTTGCTTTAAGTGAAGGTTATCATCAGGCTTTTGCAACTGTTACAGAAGAACCTAGAGAGAGTGATGTTGAGATTGAAGCTCTTTCAAGGTCAGTGATTACTTATTTTGAAAACTATGTAAAGCTTAATAAAAAAATCTCTCCTGAAGTTGTGAATGCGATTGGCCAGCTTGATAATCCTTCTAAGCTTGCCGATACGATTGCTTCTCATTTGATGATTAAACTGGCAGAAAAACAGGAAATATTAGAGCTCTTACCTGTGCGGGCCCGTCTTGAACGTGTTTTGTCCTTCATGGAAGGAGAAATTTCTGTTTTGCAGGTTGAAAAACGTATTCGTTCGCATGTTAAACGGCAAATGGAAAAAAACCAACGAGAATATTATCTCAATGAGCAGATGAAGGCTATTCAAAAAGAGTTAGGAGCAGGTGATGATAGCCGAGATGAACTCTCTGAATTAGAAGAACGTATCAAGAATACAAAACTATCCAAGGAAGCACAGGAAAAAGCTGGAGCAGAATTGAGAAAATTACGGAATATGTCTCCTATGTCTGCAGAAGCGACAGTTGTACGTAACTATCTTGATTGGTTATTAGCAATGCCTTGGGGTAAAAAATCTAAGATTAAAAACAATTTAGATTTTGCTGAAAAGGTCATGAATAATGAACATTTTGGTCTTGAAAAAGTTAAGGAGCGAATTATTGAATATTTGGCCGTACAAAGTCGCGCGTCAAAGATAAAAGGTCCCATTATTTGTTTGTTAGGTCCTCCAGGTGTAGGGAAAACATCATTAGCGCGCTCTATTGCAAAGGCAACGGGACGTGAGTATGTTCGTATCTCATTGGGAGGTGTCCGAGATGAAGCAGAAATTCGTGGACATCGCCGAACATATATTGGCTCGATGCCTGGGAAAATTATCCAGTCTATGAAAAAAGCAAAAAAATCTAATCCGCTTTTCTTGCTTGATGAAATTGATAAAATGGGCCAAGATTTTCGTGGTGATCCTTCATCCGCTTTATTAGAAGTTCTTGATCCTGAACAAAATGGTACATTCATTGATCACTATTTGGAAGTTGAATATGATCTTTCTGATGTCATGTTTATCACAACTGCCAATACGCTTAATATTCCAGGTCCGTTAATGGATCGTATGGAAATTATTCGTATCGCTGGTTATACTGAATGTGAGAAAATGGAAATTGTTAAACAGCATCTTTTACCAAAGGCACTAAAAGATCACTGTTTATCTAAAAAAGAACTCAGTATTTCTGATGGAGCACTAAGGTCAATTATTCAGTTTTATACACGTGAGGCAGGCGTTCGTAACCTTGAACGTGAACTCATGAAAATTTCCCGCAAATCCGTTACAAAAATTCTCAAAACACATCAAAAATCTGTAAAAGTTACAGAAAGTAATATTCATGATTTCTTGGGTGTTAAACGTTATCATTACAATCAGATTGAAGGAGAAAATCAAGTTGGTGTTGTAACAGGTCTTGCGTGGACAGAAGTCGGTGGAGAGTTATTGACTATTGAAGGAGTTATGATGCCCGGCAAAGGGAAGATGACTGTAACTGGAAATTTACGTGATATTATGAAAGAGTCCATTTCAGCGGCAGCATCTTATGTACGTTCTCGTGCTGTTGATTTTGGTATTGAACCTCCACTTTTTGAAAAACGCGATATCCATGTTCATGTTCCAGAGGGTGCGACACCAAAAGATGGCCCATCGGCTGGGATTGCAATGGTGACAGCAATTGTTTCGGTCCTTACAGGAGTAGCTGTGCATAAAGATATTGCAATGACTGGTGAAATTACTTTACGTGGACGCGTTTTACCCATTGGTGGATTAAAAGAAAAACTCTTAGCAGCTCTTCGAGGAGGGATAAAAAAAGTACTTATTCCTGAAGAAAATGCAAAAGATTTGGTTGATATTCCTGATGATGTCAAAAATAATATGGAAATTATTCCGGTAAATCATGTGAGTGAAGTTTTGAAACACGCTTTGGTTCGTTTTCCAGACACTATTGAATGGAAAGAACCCTCTACAGGGGCTGTGCCAATCCGGTCAGAGAGCAGTGATAGTGAAGGAATACAGATTGCGCACTGATTCACTTATCTCATTTATAACGGCATTTTTTAGGTGGTAGAAGATGTTGTTGAGGTTATTATTCTGTTTTTTGTTGGAAAAAGTGAAAAATTCCGTGAATAACTGTGATTATTGCTAAAAAAACAATGTTTTGGATAAAAATAAGACTTCTGTTTGCTGTACTTTTCAATAAACTGACCAATAACATGATTAAGTCATGTTCAGGTAATATAGGGAAAGGAAATATTTTATGAATAAAAGTGAATTCGTTAGCTCCGTTGCTGAAAAGGCAGGTGTTTCGAAAGCGCAAGCTGGTGCTGTTGTTGATGCTTTTATGGCTTCTGTAACAGAAGCTTTGGCTTCAGGGGGAGATGTTCGTCTTCCAGGTTTTGGCACTTTTGAAGTTTCTCATCGTGCTGCAACAAAGGGGCGTAATCCTTCAACTGGTGCTGAAATCGATATTCCAGCACGTTCTGTACCCAAATTTTCTGCAGGAAAAAGCCTTAAAGAAGCAGTTAATAAAAAATAATTTAAGCTACATTAAAAAAACCCGATTTATTTATAAGCGGGTTTTTTTAACACATGTGTTATGCTTGTTTTTCACATAAAACTTTGAGATCCTTGCGATATTTTTATTTTCATGTATTGCTGGAAATATATTGTTTTTAGTCATTTTCAATGAAATATTGCACTGTTTTAATTGAGCGCGGGTATGGCTTATAAAATGTAATTATTAACTTTTATTACGCTGAAGTGTTACGGTATTTATTTCAAAACAAGATCCGTAAATAACATGAGGCGGAAAACTCTGTAAAGTCCATAAAAGTTATTATATATCACCATTTACGCTTAATAAAAGTGCATGTTGGTGCCACCGTGCTATCTATTTTCTCAGTTCCTATAATGTTGCGACTAGCCCCAGATATCTGAGACGAGTGCATAAGGGATAGTTTTATTCTTTTACTCTTATACGCCAACCTTTCTTGTGACGCACCAAGAGGATAATTTTATTGATTTATTATAAGATCCTGAAATAAAAAAATCTTTTGATATTCAGATTTGGTTTTTAATATTGGGATTTTTCTTGGCATTTGAGAGGGGAGAGATAGCTCCAGCTCTATCCTACAAATATTTTTTCCATATCTTTATTTCACTTGTGATATGCAAGCGAGTATTTTTCCTTCATCATACAAGAGTTAAAATAAGAGAACATCACAAATTTTGAGGGAGGAAGTTAAAAAACAGAAAAATTACTCTTATAAAATAATATACATTACGTAATATAAAAACTATTAATAAAGATAGTACAGTATTACTTGTGTATTTCCATTTATTTATTTTGATTATTCATAATATATTTATATAATTATTTTGTTTTTAGTCATTAAATCATATTAAATTATTGATAGTGGTAAAGTTTTTTTATAGCCAAAAGTTATTTTACAGCATCTACATAATTGAATAAATGATGAAACGTAGGGTAGTATTTATTGATTGGGGGAGACAGTCTTTAAAAGGCTTTAGAATGATTTTTTCACGAGAGTTATAAAGATCTATTCAGTAGGAGAGAGGCGAATCGTGTGTTTTTTATAAACAGGAGCTCTTTGATTCTTTATTTGCTAACCACTGAGTACAATCATTGAGAGCTCTCGCTGTTATGGCTTGTTTTTTTACTAATTTTTTTTCTTTACTTGGTAAACGTTTCCCTGAATGTTTAATAGAAGCAATAGGGGGAAAAAGTCCGAAATTGATATTCATTGGCTGAAAAGACTGTGTTTCTGCTTTTTCATCTATGATGTGTCCCCCCGTAATATGATTCAAAAGGGCTCCGAATGCTGTAGTTTGTGGGGGTAGGCAAGGGGAAATATGATGATATTCGGCAGCAGCAAAACGTCCAGCAAGAAGCCCTATTGCCGCTGATTCTACATAACCTTCACATCCGGTAATTTGCCCTGCAAAGCGTAGTTGTTTTTTTTGTTTTAAACGAAGGGTTTGATCAAGAATAATTGGCGAGTTGAGGTAGGTATTGCGGTGAAGACCACCAAGACGCGCAAACTCTGCTTTTTCAAGACCGGGAATCATTCTAAAAATGCGAATTTGTTCACCATATTTCAATTTTGTCTGAAAGCCGACCATATTATAAAGCGTTCCAAGTTTATTATCTTGGCGTAATTGAACGACAGCATAGGGTTTAACTGTAGGGTTATGGGCATTAGTTAAGCCCATAGGTTTCATAGGACCATGTCTTAACGTTTCAAGTCCGCGCTCAGCCATAATTTCAATGGGGAGGCATCCATCAAAATAGGGCGTTTTTTCAAAGTCACGAAACTCTGTTTTTTCAGCATTTTTTAACGTTTCAACGAATGTTTCATATTGTTCTTTGTTGAGGGGACAATTAAGATAGTCTTTTCCTGTTCCCTCAGGACCAATTTTATCATAGCGAGACTGATACCAACAAATGTTGATATCAATACTGTCGGTATGGATAATAGGTGCAATTGCATCAAAAAAAGAAAGAGCTTTTATACCGGTTATTGCTTGTAATTTTTGAGCAAGTGCAGGCGATGTAAGGGGGCCTGTTGCAATGACAACATGTTTCCAAGCTTTAGGAATTTCTTGAACTTCTTCACGTTTGATTGTTATAAGAGGGTGGTTTTCAAGTGCTGTCGTAACGGTTTTTGAAAATCCATCACGGTCAACAGCAAGAGCACTACCTGCGGGAACTTTGTTGGTATCAGCAGCTTTCATAATTAACGATTTTGCTAATCGCATTTCAGCATGTAAAAGCCCTACGGCATTTGTTAATGAATCATCGCAACGAAACGAATTTGAACAAACCAGTTCTGCCAATTTATCGGTTTTATGGGCATCTGATTTTTTTTCAGGTCGCATTTCATGCAAAACAACAGAAATTCCTGACTGAGCGATTTGCCAGCTTGCTTCACACCCCGCAAGACCGCCACCGATGATATGAATTGGGATATCAAATGTCTTTAACATAATTGACTTTTAGCGTAAGCAGTTATGTATGAAAAGCATAGATTTTGTTTTTTTTAATATATTTGTTTGCTTTTTTTCTGTAATTAATGGTATAGAAACGCCGCTTGTGTAAGGTTATTAGCTTGTAAGTTTGAGCGGATGTGGCGAAATTGGTAGACGCACCAGATTTAGGTTCTGGCGGGAGACCGTGGGGGTTCGAGTCCCTCCATCCGCACCAAAGCAATCCCTTAAGTGCTACGGATTTCTACGTGTCTGAAATTCCGCTTCATGGTAAATGTAACACTCGAAGTGTTAGAATGTAATGATTATTAGAGTGGGTTGATCCCTCTCCTTAGAAAAATGAAGGTGTTTAATGCAGGTTACCGAGACGCTTAATGAAGGACTGAAGCGCGAAATTAAGATCGTGGTTCCAGCGAAAGATTTAGAAGAAAAGTTGAATGAACGATTGGATGATACCAAGGGAAAAATCAAGCTTAATGGTTTTCGTCCCGGTAAAGTGCCTAGTGGGCATTTGCGAAAAATGTATGGTAAATCCTTTATGGCGGAGATTCTCAATGAGATACTCAGTGATGCACCCCGTTCTATTTTAGCGGACCGCAATGAACGTGCAGCGATGCAGCCAAAAATTGATATAGATGAAGATGAAAAAATTCTAGATGGCAAAGCTGATTTTACTTTTAGTTTAAAGTATGAAGTTTTACCAAAAATTGACATTAAAGATTTTGAACATATTACGGTTATCCGTGAAATTGCAATTATTCCTGAACAGGATATTGATGATCAAGTCAATCGCGTCCTTTCTTCTACGCGTAATTATTCTCTAAAAGAGGGGAATTCTGAAGAAGGTGATCGCATTACCATAGATTATCAAGGTAAGCTTGAAGGCGTTCCATTTGAAGGTGGGGCAGATAGTGATGCACAACTGATTCTTGGGTCAAAACAATTTATTCCTGGTTTTGAAGAGCAATTGGTTGGTGTGAAAGCTGGGGATGTAAAAACGATTTTTGTTAAATTTCCTGATAATTACAGTGCGGCACATTTGGCGGGACGGGAAGCAGAGTTTGACATTACTGTCAAAGCTGTCTTTAAACCAGATGAATTAAAAATTGATGATGAAGCAGCGCAAAAAGTTGGTTTAGAGTCTCTAGATCGCTTACGTGAGGTCGTTCGTGGGCAGATTGAAAGCCAATATGGTTCAGTGACACGTCAAAAAGTTAAGCGTCAAATTCTTGATGCTTTAGATGCTGATTATAATTTTGAGATTCCTGAAGAACTTTTAGAGGTTGAGTTTAACAATATATGGGCTCAGGTTAATGATGATTTGAAAAAGGCTGGGCGCAGTTTTGAAGATGAAGGTATTACAGAAGAAAAGGCACGTGAGGAATATCGTGTCCTTGCGCAGCGTCGTGTTCGTCTTGGTTTGGTGCTTTCTGAAATTGGAATGAAGGTTGGTGTTAAAGTTAGTGAGGATGAGCTAAAAGCAGCAGTTTTTGATCAGGTTCGCCAATATCCAGGACAAGAGAAAGAGATTATGGATTTTTTCCGTAAGACTCCGGAAGCTGTTGAAAATCTACGTGCTCCGATTTTTGAAGAAAAGGTCATTGATCATTTATTAGCACAGATAAAAGTCACAGATAAAGAAGTGACGGTTGAAGAGTTGATGAAAGAATATGACGAATTAGATGTCCCTGAAGAAAAGCCGGCAAAGAAAAAGTCTGCAGTGAAAGAAACGTCTACAGAGAAAAAACCCGCTAAGAAAAAGGCTCCTAAAAAAGCTTAATATTTATGCAAACAACACAAGCCCGATAAAATCGGGCTTGTGTTGTAAGATTTATATCCTAGGATTGCACTGAGAGAATGGTTTTAGATAAGCCATGAGTGAATTTTAAAATATTGGTAGTGGATTGGCAATGAGCATCATTGATACGCGTACTCCTGATTCTAAGCGTTTTATTTCTGGAGTTACAGGTGATTGGGAAGTCATCATTGGCATGGAAGTTCATGCGCAAATCATATCAAATTCGAAACTTTTTTCAGGAGCATCAACCAAATTTGGTGCAGAGCCGAACAATCATGTATCACTTATTGATGCAGCCATGCCAGGTATGTTGCCTGTTCTTAATCAAGAATGTGTTCGTCAAGCGGTTCGAACGGGGTTAGGATTAAAGGCGCATATTAATTTAAAATCTGTTTTTGATCGCAAAAACTATTTTTATCCAGATTTACCGCAGGGGTATCAGATTTCTCAATTTCGCTATCCCATTGTAGGAGAGGGAAAGATTATTATATCTGTTGGTCCAGATTCAAATGGCCAATTTGAGGATATTGAAGTGGGAATTGAGAGGTTGCACCTTGAACAGGATGCTGGAAAATCGATGCACGATCAACATCCAACGATGTCTTTTGTAGATCTTAATCGTTCTGGTGTTGCTCTTATGGAAATTGTTTCCAAGCCTGATATGCGCTCATCAGATGAAGCTAAAGCCTATATGACAAAATTGCGTACGATTGTTCGTTATTTGGGCACTTGCGATGGCAATATGGATGAAGGTTCTATGCGTGCAGATGTCAATGTATCTGTTCGTCGTCCTGGTGAAGGTTTTGGAACGCGCTGTGAAATTAAAAACGTTAATTCTATTCGCTTTATTGGTCAAGCAATTGAATATGAAGCGCGTCGTCAGATCGCAATTTTAGAAGATGGAGGCGTCATAGATCAAGAGACTCGGCTTTTTGATGCCGCTAAAGGTGAAACGCGCTCTATGCGCTCAAAGGAAGAAGCGCATGACTATCGTTATTTTCCTGATCCTGATCTTTTACCATTAGAATTTGATCAAGCATTTGTGGATGCTTTGGCAGCGGACTTACCAGAATTGCCTGACGCTATAAAAGCACGTTTTGTTAAGGAAATGGGATTGACAGTGTATGATGCTTCCATTCTTGTGACAGAAAAGGCTATTGCTGATTATTTTGAAGAAGTAGCACGTGGGCGTGATGGAAAAATAGTTGCCAATTGGGTGATTAACGACCTTTTAGGGGCTTTAAATAAAGATAATCGTGAGATTGAAGAGTCACCAGTATCGCCAAATCAATTGGGAAGCATTATTGATCTTATAAAAGAAGGAGTTATTTCTGGAAAAATTGCCAAAGATCTTTTTGAGATTATTTGGAATGAGGGGGGAGATGCACGCCAAATTGTAGAAGAACGAAATATGAAGCAGGTAACGGATACAAAGGCTATTGAAAGAGCTGTTGATGAGATCGTTGCCAATAATTCTGATAAAGTTGCGCAAGCAAAGCACAAACCTGCTTTAGCTGGTTGGTTTGTTGGACAGGTAATGAAAGTAACAGGTGGTAAGGCAAATCCCCAAGCTGTTAATGAATTGGTTAAGATGAAACTTGGCATAGATTAAATTTTATGGGGTGGAGAAGAAGCCATACATATGATATCTTCTTGAAATTAAAGGATAGCACGTTAACCTATCAATTGGAATTGTAGTTGAATTTACTAGTAACTTTTTCGATAATTTCAATCGTTAATAATTTTATTCCAACGATTAATTTCATGAGCGCACTAAATGAATGGAATAGCAGATGGTTCGTTTTTTTAAGCAAATCTTCACATGGTGGAATGGCAATACCATTGGTACGCGTTTTTTCACATGGCGCAAAGGTAAGCGGATAGGGGAAGATCAATTTGGAAATATATATTATGAAGGAGGACTTCATAAGGATGGTTATCCGCACCGTTGGGTTATCTATAAAGACTATTCTGAGGCCTCTACTATTCCACCAGGTTGGCATGGCTGGATTCATCATCGCTGTGAGTGTCCACCAACACAAGAGGATTATCATCCTTATGAATGGGAAAAGCCTCATGTTGCAAATATGACAGGAACAAGTGAGGGCTATCGACCAAAGGGAGCTATCACCTCCAATGGAGAGCGTTCTTGTGTGCATGAAGATTATGATGCGTGGTCACCTAAAAAATAACATGTTTTAATGTGCGTGTGTATTTTTGTCTTATTTGACTCTATGTTATGAAAAGAATTATTTTTTAAGGTGCGATTGATTTTGATATGATGAGATTTTTTTTATTGTTAGGGGCGAGGCATTTTTTTTATATTTTTTTTATGGAAATTTTAGTGTTTTTATCCTTAAATAATGGGGTGCGGGCTGAGCGTATTAGCAATGGAATTGCTGTTTTTGCAGGTCTTGACAAAATCACGGGACGGACCACACGTTTTGAAGTTACTCTTGGTAAAATTTATCAGTACGGCGCATTACAGGTAACACCACGTGCGTGTTATACGAGCTCTAAAGATGAACCCACGCGTACAACTGGTTTTGTTGAAGTCAATGAAGTAACATTAGATAAAAAAATACGGCGTATTTTTACAGGATGGATGTTTGCAGATAGTCCTGGTTTGAACGCTGTTGAGCATCCTATTTATGATGTGTGGTTAAAGGATTGCAAGCAGAATTCTCAAGATCGTTCTCTTCAATAATTAGTGTGTTATCTATTTATAATACATTGATTTATAATGGTCCTTTATCATTTTACAACTTAATAGCAAATTCCTATGATTACCTCATTTAATTTTTTTTATATTGAATAATCCAAATTATTCTCTTGCGCGTTACAAGTGTCGGATGTGTCAATACGACTGTCTAAAAAAGGAATAAAAAATTCCGTCATGAACTGTTTAAATTCAAAGATGCATCATTAGAATCAACATATTTTTTCAGTGTTTCATAAGAGACAGTTCTTGAATTATATCTGTTAAAGGTTGAAATGAAAGGCTTGTTTATATTTGTTAAAGAGATGAACTGACGCTTTTGCATGTATGAGGGAAACAGATTATCAAGTAAGTAATTCATCATGAAACACTAATTATTATATCTAGAGAACACTGTATTGGTATTTTTCTCATAGAGATGTCGTTTTTCGTTCAAAGCATAGAAGCAATGCAGGCCATATTAATGGAAAAATTGAGATTTAAGATTCTTTAAAGTTTATCAATCGAAGTATAGCTTGGTTAAAAAATGCAATAATCAATATATTTCTAGTAAGAAAATAATGTTTATATATTTTTATTATACACCACCTCATAAGTGAGTTTGTCTATTCGTAAGTTCTTGTATATTGCATGGTAACTTCACATTTAAGTAAGTAGGATACCACTAAGTTTGTAAATCATATTCTTGATATCCATGCTTTTTAAAATCTTTTGTATAAAATACACGTGTTTTCATATAGAGCTATTGAAAATTTAAAAAGGGGCTTCGAAGAGGCGTTGAAAAGATTCTGCATCACTGGGAATGGTATATTTATTTTGTATAAAAGAATAACCCATTTTCTAAAAAATACGAGATTTTATACAATGAAAGTTTCTAGTCACCAACATAATGATGTTTCCCGATTGCCAAAACAACCTAAAGAACCCTTATTGAATGTTCCATTTATTATAGTTGTTTTGATAGCATTTTGTTTTTGTCTTTATTGCATTTCTCAGTATTTTTTTTCTCATCATGTTTATGTTGAAAGTCTTGAGCTTTTTTCATTTATACCAGCATTGTTTAAGAGGGATCCTGTAGCATTTTGTTATACCATGGTGAGTTATTCATTTATGCATAGTAGTTTTAAACATGTTGCTCTTAATATGGTTTGGCTTTTGGTTTTCGGCTCTCCTTTAGCAAGGCATTTTGGTGTTTTACGTTTTTTAATTTTTTGGGTGTTAACGGCAGTTATTTCTGTTTTGACTTATTTTACATTTCATCAAGAAAGTACCATATCACTTATTGGGGCGTCAGGTGCCGTATCTGGAATGATGGGTGCTATTGCACGTTACGGTTTTCCTAGTGGTAATCTAGCTGTCAATGCGCAGAACGAAAAACTTTTAGGACCTTTATTATCTGTCAAAAAAGCTCTGTGTTCTAAGGGGGTTCTTGTTTATATGAGTGTATGGCTGACGACTGATTTGATCATAGGTATTTCTTCTATTTTGTTTGAAGAAAATGGCATCTCAATAGCATGGGAAGCTCATATTGGCGGGTTTTTTGCGGGTTTTTTGTTGGTTGGTTTTTTTGATGTTTCACAAAAAATTAAAAACTAGAATCTAAGATATTGATGTGCCACATAAAGAGCTATTGTTGCTGCATTTGAAACATTTAATGATTTAATATTTCCAGGCATGTCAAGGCGTGTTAAAGCGCAAACGGTTTCGCGTGTTTTTTTACGTAAACCTTTACCTTCTGCTCCTAAAACAAGAGCAATTTTATTCCCTGTTAATGCTGTTTCTAGAGGTTGGTCACCTTCTGAATCGAGACCAAAGCTTGTAAAACCTGTTTGATGAAGTTCTTGAAGAGCTTCAGCAAGGTTTCGTACGGTAATATAATGAATCATCTCCAGAGCTCCAGATGCCGCTTTCGCAAGAACACCGCTTTCGTGGGGAGAGTGACGGCAAGTTGTAATAAGTGCTTTAGCTTTCAATGCAACTGCAGAGCGCATAATAGCGCCAACATTATGTGGATCGGTAATTTGATCCATGACAATGACCAGATCAGTATTGGTTAGTTCCGACAGTTTGCATGGTTTGAGGGGGAGAGTTTCCAAAACAATACCTTGATGAACAGCCTCACTTCCAACAAGCGAATCAAGATATTTGGGGGTGCATAATATAACAGAGCAAGGATAATCTGATTCGGATATATTTAATCGTTTTAAGGCATTTTGTGTAACGTAAAGACATTTTAAAATTCTTTTTGGGTTTTCTAAAGCAGCCTGAACAGAATGAATGCCATAAAGATGGATGATCTCTTGCTGTAAAGAAGCAGCTTTCTTCTTTGGGTGTGTAAAAGATCGAGAAGGAGAGCCTTTTGTATCGCGATATCGGCGACGCAAACGAGCATAATGAGAATTTTGTGATGTTTTTTCTTTCATAGCTTCTTTATAACGTGTTAATAAGAAAAATAGAGAGAAAAAATCTATGATTTAAAATTATGAGCAGGAAATTTGTACAGAATTGTATTTATTCTGTTGACAGATACAATAGTAATCGTCATAACCACTTCGCAATCAGATTGAATTGAATGGGTATTCAAGGTGGTTGTCGTGATGTCTCATTGCGCGACTTTATCGGTGTAATGGAGGGGTGCCCGAGTGGTTAAAGGGGGCGGACTGTAAATCCGTTGCGTATGCTACGTTGGTTCGAATCCAACCCCCTCCACCATTCATCGAAGGAGAGTTAGTACGTGGGTCATGCGGGTATAGCTCAATGGTAGAGCAGCAGCCTTCCAAGCTGAATATGCGGGTTCGATTCCCGCTACCCGCTCCAAGTGGTTGTTGGTGATTGGGCAAATAGGTATGATGGAGGATATTCCATTTATAGATTTGGTGGGGTTTTCCGTCTAAGAGTTGTGGTGATTGGGCTGTTTACAGTCTGGTCAGACTCGTTTTTGCAGGACTGACCCTAGGTGCTAACAAAAATAGGGAATAAAACAAGAGATTAATAGCAATGGCGAAGAGCAAGTTTGAACGAACAAAACCGCATGTTAATATTGGTACGATTGGTCACGTTGATCATGGGAAGACCTCGTTGACAGCAGCGATTACGAAATATTTTGGTGAATTTAAAGCCTATGACCAAATTGACGCTGCGCCAGAGGAGCGCGCACGTGGAATTACTATTTCTACAGCACACGTTGAGTATGAAACGGAAAATCGTCACTATGCGCACGTTGATTGTCCAGGACATGCTGATTATGTGAAAAACATGATCACAGGGGCAGCACAGATGGATGGTGCTATTTTGGTTGTTTCAGCAGCTGATGGTCCAATGCCTCAGACACGTGAGCATATTTTGCTTGCGCGTCAGGTTGGTGTTCCAGCAATTGTTGTTTTTCTTAATAAAGTTGATCAGGTTGATGATGCAGAACTTTTGGAGCTTGTAGAGCTTGAGGTTCGGGAACTTTTATCCAAGTATGATTTCCCAGGTGATGATATACCAATTGTTAAGGGTTCTGCGTTGGCAGCTCTTGAAGATAAGGATAAAAGCATTGGTGAAGATGCTGTTCGTCTTTTAATGAGTGAAGTTGATAATTATATTCCAACCCCTGAACGTCCTGTTGATCAACCATTTTTGATGCCGATAGAAGATGTATTTTCGATTTCGGGTCGTGGAACCGTTGTTACGGGTCGTGTTGAGCGTGGTGTTATTAAAGTTGGAGAGGAAATCGAGATTATCGGTATTCGTCCAACATCTAAGACGACGGTTACAGGTGTTGAAATGTTCCGCAAGCTTTTAGATCAAGGTCAAGCGGGTGATAATATAGGAGCTCTTCTACGTGGTGTTGATCGTGAAGGGATTGAGCGTGGTCAAGTATTGGCGAAGCCAGGATCCGTTACGCCTCATACACGTTTTAAAGCAGAAGCTTACATTTTGACAAAAGATGAAGGTGGACGTCATACGCCATTTTTTACAAATTATCGTCCTCAGTTTTACTTCCGTACGACGGACGTTACAGGTATTGTTACGCTTCCAGAAGGAACGGAAATGGTTATGCCAGGTGACAATGTTGCGATGGATGTTTCGTTGATCGTTCCGATAGCGATGGAAGAGAAACTTCGTTTTGCTATTCGTGAAGGTGGTCGTACTGTTGGTGCCGGTATCGTCTCTAAGATCATTGAATAAATAATGCTTGTTAAAGGGGTGTTAAAAGTGTTTTAGTTTTGAGAGTTAGGGGTATAGCTCAGTTGGTAGAGCGGCGGTCTCCAAAACCGCAGGTCGCGGGTTCAAGTCCTGCTGCCCCTGCCAAAGAGGGATTTTACATATAAGGGAGTGGATTTTGCTACCTTTTTCGCTTTTTTTGATATGGGGCTTGTTTTTTTGTGTGTGAAACGGTATTGAATAGAAAGTAAGGAAATTGCATAAGTCTGAAAGTTGGCTTTTGCATTTTTTTCCTGTTTATTTTGTTCTATAAAACACAATAGGACTAGAGAGAGTATAGTGTGACGATGGCATCTAAAACCAATCCGATTACCTTTTTGAAGCAGGTTTATGCAGAAACAATTAAAGTGAAATGGCCTACACGTCGTGAGACGGTTATTTCTACTATTATGGTTTTGTTGGTAACTGCATTGGCTTCAGCTTTCTTTTTTATTGTGGATCAGGTTATGCATTTTGGTGTTTGGCGGGTTATTGATCTTCTGAAATATCTTTTTAGTTGAGAATGTAAGGAAATGTGACTGTGGCAGCTCGTTGGTATATTGTTCAGGCATATTCAAATTTTGAAAAGAAAGTAGCGGAAGCTATTGATAAGGAGGCAAAGCAAAAGGGACTTGATCATCTTTTTGAAAAGATTTTTGTTCCAACAGAGCGTGTTGTAGAGGTACGTCGTGGACGCAAAGTTGATACTGAGCGAAAATTTTTTCCTGGTTATGTTCTTGTTCGTGCTGAGTTAACAGATGAAGTTTATCATCTTATTAAGAATACGCCTAAAGTGACAGGTTTTTTAGGGTCGGATGCGCGTCCTGTTCCTATTTCTGATCGAGAGGTTGAGCAAATTCTCAAACAAGTTCAGGAAAGGGTTGAGTCTCCAAAGTCCTCTGTATTGTTTGAGGTTGGAGAGCAAGTTCGCGTTGCTGATGGTCCTTTTGTTTCGTTTAATGGAATTGTTCAAGAGGTTGAAGAAGAGCGCTCTCGTCTTAAGGTTGAGGTGCTTATTTTTGGGCGTCCTACGCCTGTTGATTTGGAATTTGGTCAGGTTGAAAAACTCTGATTAAACTTAGAGTAGTTTTAATTACTTTAAGGAAGGAGTGGGAGGTGATTTATAGCTTTTGTCGGCTTAATGATCCGAACCACGTGACTGCAAGCGGGTGACGGGCAAGATGAATTGTCAGTATACCAGTGAAATTAAAGGCAGATTGTTATGGCAAAAAAAAGTATAGGTCAGCTTAAGTTGCAGGTCCCTGCAGGAACTGCTACTCCATCTCCACCAATTGGTCCAGCTCTTGGGCAGCGTGGTATTAATATCATGGAATTTTGTAAGGCGTTTAATGCAGCGACACAAGAAATGGAAAAGGGGGCACCGATTCCAGTTGTTATTACGTATTACCAAGATAAGTCTTTCACCTTTTCTCTCAAGACGCCTCCTGTATCATTCTTTTTAAAGAAGGAAGCAAATCTGAAATCTGGCTCAAAAGAGCCTGGTAAAGTGTCTGTAGGAAGCATTTCTCGCGATAAAATTCGTTCGATTGCGGAATCAAAGATGAAAGATCTTAATGCGAATGACATTGAGGCAGCAATGCGTATGGTTGAAGGTTCTGCTCGCTCGATGGGCTTGGAAGTGGTGGGCTAATATTATGGCAAAAGTAGCAAAAAGAATAAAAAATATCCGAAAAGATATTGATTTTAATGAACTTTACGCTTTAAAAGATGCCGTTTCAATGGTTAAGGAGCGTGCCGTTGCTAAGTTTGATGAAACAATCGAAATTTCAATGAACTTGGGTGTTGATCCTCGTCATGCTGATCAAATGGTTCGAGGCGTTGCTCATTTGCCTAATGGAACAGGGAGAAATATTCGTGTTGCCGTTTTTGCTCGTGGGGATAAGGCTGAGGAAGCTAAGGCGGCAGGAGCTGATATTGTGGGTGCCGAAGATTTATTTGAAAGCGTTAATAGAGGGACTATAGATTTTGATCGTTGTATTGCAACGCCAGACATGATGCCTCTTGTTGGTCGTCTTGGTAAGATTCTTGGTCCACGGAGTTTGATGCCGAATCCGAAAGTTGGTACTGTAACACTTGATGTCGCCGGTGCTGTCAAAGCTTCTAAAGGTGGTGCTGTTGAGTTTCGTGTGGAAAAAGCTGGTATTGTGCATGCTGGTATTGGTAAGGCTTCTTTTGGTGTTGAAAAAATCGTAGAAAATATAAAAGCCTTTGCAAGTGCAGTTATTAAAGCCAAACCGCAAGGTGCAAAAGGTGAGTATATTAAGCGCGTTGCTGTTTCGTCGACTATGGGAATTGGTGTTAAAGTTGATCCAGCAACGGTTCGTTCAGAGCTAGTATAAGCTGATTTATAATTTTGTTTTGGGGTATGGGAATATCAAAATTGTATTTAAAATGCTGATTTTGATCAGCTCGCTATCTAAGCTTTATAGGGCTTAGGTTGTACCGGGAGAAATTCCGGAATATCCTGTCCGAGATTGTAGGTGATGCTTTTAAGTATCTTAATCAAAAAAACCTGCATGAGACTGGGGTAAAAACTGAGAGTTAAAAGACTTAAAGGGTTTGAGCCAAGGTTGCCTTTGAACGCTGTGCGTAAAAAAGGGGACAGGATCCTCATCGGTGACATGAAGTATTTTATGTTATCAAAGGTAACCAACAGGTTTGTTTTAAGCAAATCTGTTAAATGGAGAGAGACAGTGAATAGAGCGGAAAAACGCGAATTTGTTACATGGCTTAACGAGGCTTTTCGGAAGTCTGGTTCTGTTGTTGTTGCACATTATTCCGGTCTGACAGTTTCACAGATGAATGATCTGCGTTCGAAAATGGGTGAAGCTGGCGGTGCCGTTAAGGTCGCCAAAAACCGTCTTGCTAAAATCGCTCTTCAGGGCACGGAATCTGAATCGATAGTGGGTTTGTTTACTGGACAAACACTTATTGCTTATTCAGAAGATCCAATCACAGCACCGAAAGTTGCTGTTGATTTTGCGAAAAGCAATGACAAATTTGTCATACTTGGCGGTTCAATGGGTGCAACAAGTTTAACTGTAGATGCTGTGAAGTCATTGGCTTCATTGCCTTCATTAAACGAGTTGCGTGCAAAACTTGTGGGTATGATTTCTACCCCTGCGACCCGTATTGCACAGGTTGTTAATGCCCCTGCTGGTCAGGTTGCACGTGTCATTGGAGCATATGCTCAGGAGGATAAGGCGGCTTAAGGCTGTTTGTATTCACGTTTATGGAAGAGCTTTAATGCTTTTCTGTTTTTTTGAATAAGATTTAATAATGGTTCAAATCTTTTAATTGAAGGAATTTAAAAATGGCTGATCTAGAGAAGATCGTAGAAGACCTTTCTAATCTAACCCTTTTGGAAGCCGCTGAGCTTTCTAAGTTACTTGAAGAAAAGTGGGGAGTTTCGGCTGCTGCTCCTGTAGCTGTCGCTGCTGTTACTGGTGCTGCTGCTCCAGCTGCTGAAGAAAAAACAGAATTTGATGTTATTCTTGTTGAAGGTGGCGCACAAAAAATTAATGTTATTAAGGAAGTTCGTGCTCTTACTGGACTTGGTCTTAAAGAAGCTAAAGATCTGGTTGAAGGTGCACCTAAGCCTATTAAAGAGGCTGCTTCTAAAGAAGAAGCAGAAAAAATTAAATCTCAACTTGAAGCTGCCGGTGCTAAGGTGGAACTTAAGTAAATTTAATTTTATCGGCGGGCATTTATGTTCGCCGATTTTCTTTCTCTTAATACAAAGAGGGAAAATAATGAGTAAAAAACTTTTCCCAATGGTTTCGTAACAGGAATGGGATAAGTTTGGATTACTTATCCCTTCATCATAGAGTCAAAGAGATAAATGGCTTATGTTGGTGGGGAAAGTTAATGATGCTCATTATTGAGTGTCAAGTGAACTGGTCTGCATATGCAGGTTAATGGTATAAGGCTTTCAAGGTTGGTCTACCTTGAAGAGTAAAGATCAAGGAGCGACGATGGCTCAGACTCACGCAATGATGTCTCAATTCAATGGTCGTAAGCGCGTACGGAAATTTTTTGGTAAGATTCCTGAAGTAGCAGAAATGCCGAATCTTATTGAGGTTCAAAAAGCCTCATACGATCAATTTCTCATGGTTGAGGAACCGAAAGGTGGGCGACCAGATGAAGGTTTGCAAGCTGTTTTTAAATCGGTTTTTCCTATTTCAGATTTTTCCGGTACAGCTATGCTTGAGTTTGTAGGTTATGAATTTGATTTACCAAAATTTGATGTTGAAGAGTGCCGTCAACGTGATTTAACTTATGCTGCCCCATTAAAGGTCATATTGCGTTTGATTGTTTTTGATGTTGATGAGGATACTGGCTCCAAAGATATCAAAGACATTAAAGAGCAAGGCGTTTATATGGGCGATATGCCTTTAATGACGACGAATGGTACCTTTATTGTTAATGGTACGGAGCGTGTTATTGTTTCTCAGATGCATCGTTCTCCTGGTGTCTTTTTTGACCATGATAAAGGAAAGTCCCATTCATCAGGAAAGTTTCTTTTTGCTGCTCGTGTTATTCCGTATCGTGGTTCTTGGCTTGATATTGAGTTTGATGCTAAGGACATCATTTATGCGCGTATTGATCGACGGCGCAAGATTCCTGTTACTAGTCTTTTGATGGCATTAGGTATGGATGCGTCGGATATTTTATCGACGTTTTATGATAAAGTGACTTATGAGCGTGATGGAGAAGGATGGCGAGTTCCTTATTCTGTGGATCGCTTTAAAGGAATGAAGCTCATTTCTGACCTTATAAATGCAGATAGTGGTGAAGTCGTTGCGGAGGCTGGTAAAAAATTAACAGTTCGTACTGCGAAGTCTTTGGTAGAAAAAGGACTTAAAGCGGTTAAAGTTAGTGAAGATGATTTATTAGGTTGTTATCTAGCCGAAGATATCGTCAATTACGAAACAGGTGAAATCTACCTTGAAGCTGGTGATGAAATTGACGAAAAAGTATTAAAAGTTCTGCTCGATGTTAGTGCTGATCAAGTCAATATTCTTGATATTGATCACATGAATATTGGCGCTTACATCCGCAATACTTTGAAGGTGGATAAAAATGAAAGTCGGCAGGATGCGTTATTTGATATTTACCGGGTGATGCGTCCAGGTGAACCTCCAACAATCGATACAGCAGAAGCAATGTTCCATTCATTGTTTTTTGATCCAGAGCGTTATGATCTTTCAGCTGTCGGGCGTGTTAAGATGAATTTACGTATGGATCTTGATTGTCCAGACACAGTTCGCATTTTACGCCAAGAGGATATTCTTGCTGTTGTTAAGATGTTGGTTGAATTGCGTGATGGACGTGGTGAAATTGATGATATTGATAATCTTGGCAACCGTCGCGTTCGTTCCGTCGGGGAGTTGATGGAAAATCAATATCGCATTGGTCTTCTTCGTATGGAGCGTGCGATAAAAGAGCGTATGTCATCGGTTGAAATTGATACAGTTATGCCACAGGATTTGATTAATGCAAAGCCTGCGGCAGCAGCAGTCCGTGAATTTTTTGGGTCTTCACAATTGTCGCAGTTTATGGATCAAACCAATCCATTGTCAGAAATTACCCATAAGCGCCGTCTTTCTGCTCTTGGTCCAGGTGGTTTGACACGTGAACGTGCGGGTTTTGAAGTTCGTGACGTACATCCTACGCATTATGGTCGTATTTGTCCGATTGAAACACCAGAAGGCCCCAACATTGGTCTGATTAACTCCTTAGCAACATTTGCGCGAGTTAACAAATATGGCTTTATTGAAAGCCCATATCGAAAAATTATTGATGGAAAAGTCACAAAAGAAGTTATTTATCTTTCAGCGATGGAAGAAGCAAAGCATTATGTCGCTCAGGCTAATTCTTCATTAGATAACGAAGGTCGTTTTATAGAAGAGTTTGTTGTTTGCCGTCATGCTGGTGAAGTTTTAATGGCGCCGCGTGATCATGTTGATTTGATGGATGTTTCACCAAAACAGTTGGTTTCAGTTGCAGCAGCGCTTATTCCTTTTTTGGAAAATGATGATGCGAATCGTGCGCTTATGGGATCGAACATGCAGCGTCAAGCAGTTCCTCTTGTACGCGCTGAAGCGCCATTTGTTGGGACGGGAATGGAATCTATTGTTGCGCGCGATTCAGGAGCTGCTGTGAGTGCAAAGCGTAGTGGTGTTGTTGATCAAGTCGATGCTACCCGTATTGTTATCCGTGCAACAGAAGATTTAGATCCTTCAAAATCAGGCGTTGATATTTACCGCTTACAGAAATTTCAGCGTTCTAATCAGTCCACTTGTATTAATCAGCGTCCTCTTGTACATGTCGGTGATAGGGTAGAGAAAGGTGATATCATTGCAGATGGTCCATCCACGGATCTTGGTGATTTGGCTCTTGGGCGGAATGTTCTCGTAGCCTTTATGCCTTGGAATGGATACAATTATGAAGATTCTATTTTGTTATCCGAGCGCATTGTTGCTGATGATGTGTTTACTTCAATTCATATTGAGGAATTTGAAGTTGCGGCACGCGATACAAAACTTGGACCTGAGGAAATTACGCGCGACATTCCTAATGTTGCGGAAGAAGCGTTAAGAAATCTTGATGAAGCTGGCATTATTTATATTGGTGCTGAAGTTCAACCCGGTGATATTTTAGTTGGAAAGATTACCCCGAAAGGTGAAAGTCCCATGACGCCGGAAGAAAAGCTTCTGCGTGCAATTTTTGGGGAAAAGGCATCCGATGTTCGTGATACTTCTATGCGTATGCCTCCTGGGACTTTTGGTACTGTTGTTGAAGTTCGCGTTTTTAATCGCCATGGTGTGGAAAAAGATGAACGTGCGATGGCAATTGAGCGTGAAGAAATTGAGCGTTTAGCAAAAGACCGTGATGATGAACAGTCTATTCTTGATCGCAATGTTTATGCGCGCCTCACCGATATGTTGACAGGTAAAGTTGCTGTAGAAGGTCCGAAAGGCTTTTCGGGTAGTAAAAAGCTTGATAGTACAGTAATGGGGCATTATCCACGATCCCAGTGGTGGCAATTTGCTGTTGAGGATGAAAAGCTTCAAAATGAAATTGAAGCTTTGCGCAAGCAATATGATGAATCAAAAGAAGCATTACAACGTCGCTTTATGGATAAGGTTGAAAAGGTCCAAAGAGGTGATGAAATGCCTCCTGGTGTCATGAAAATGGTGAAAGTTTTTGTGGCTGTGAAGCGCAAAATCCAACCAGGTGACAAGATGGCGGGGCGTCACGGGAATAAGGGTGTTGTTTCACGTATTCTTCCCGTAGAAGATATGCCATTTCTTGAAGATGGGACCCATGCTGATATCGTCTTGAATCCGCTTGGTGTGCCTAGTCGTATGAATGTTGGACAAATTCTTGAAACGCATCTTGGTTGGGCATGTGCGGGGATGGGCAAGAAGATTGGTGCTTTGTTAGAGTTATATCAAGAGACTGGGGATATATTGCCGTTGCGTCAGCGTATTGAAAATCTTATGCCTGATGATAATCATAATGAACCAGTTCGTCAGTATGATAATGAAAGCCTTTACAAATTGGCATTGCAGATGAAGAAAGGGGTTTCAATTGCAACGCCTGTTTTTGATGGAGCACATGAGTCTGATATTAACATGATGCTGGAAGACGCAGGCTTAGATAGTTCAGGGCAGGTTACGCTTTATGATGGTCGTACTGGGGAGCCTTTTGATCGCCCAGTAACGGTGGGATATATTTACATGTTGAAATTGCATCACCTTGTTGATGATAAGATTCATGCACGTTCTATTGGTCCCTATTCACTCGTTACGCAGCAGCCATTAGGAGGTAAGGCACAATTTGGTGGTCAGCGTTTTGGTGAAATGGAGGTTTGGGCACTTGAAGCTTATGGTGCTGCATACACTTTGCAGGAGATGCTAACAGTAAAATCAGATGATGTGGCTGGTCGAACAAAAGTCTATGAGGCAATTGTGCGTGGTGATGATACATTTGAGGCAGGTATACCCGAAAGCTTTAATGTGTTGGTAAAAGAAATGCGCTCACTTGCTCTTAATGTGGAGCTTGATGATGCGCGTGAACTTATTGCACAGCGGGCATTGTCTGATACGGCAGAATAATAATTCAAGGAGCGCACTAGAAAAAGGCTGCGCTCTTATTGCTTTAAGAGGCTCAATAACCTTATTAAGGCTATACAGGTCGTTTTTAAAAGTAAATGTATTTTAAAGAAGATTTGTTATAAAATAAATGAGATATTACAACAGGTTCTAAGAATCTTTGAAGGAGAACAGCATGAACCACGAGGTCATGAATCTTTTCAATCCTCAAGCGCCAGCGCAGACATTTGACTCTATTCGTATTTCTATTGCGAGTCCTGAGAAAATTTTGTCCTGGTCGTATGGTGAGATTAAGAAGCCTGAGACGATTAATTATCGGACTTTTAAACCAGAGCGTGATGGTCTTTTTTGTGCACGTATATTTGGCCCTATTAAGGACTATGAATGTCTATGTGGCAAATATAAACGCATGAAGTATAAGGGCATTATTTGTGAAAAATGTGGTGTAGAGGTTACTCTTTCGCGTGTACGTCGTGAGCGTATGGGGCATATTGAACTTGCGGCACCCGTTGCGCATATATGGTTTCTTAAATCATTACCAGGTCGTATTTCTACACTTTTAGATTTAACTTTAAAAGATATTGAACGGGTTCTTTATTTTGAGAATTATATTGTAACCGAACCAGGGTTAACATCTCTTAAGCTCCATCAGCTTCTTTCTGAAGAAGAATATATGCTTGCTATTGATGAATTTGGAGAAGATCAGTTTACAGCTATGATTGGCGCTGAAGCTATTTACGAGCTTTTAGCTAGTATGGAGTTAGATAAAATCGCTAATGATTTGCGTCTTGAATTAGCTGAAACAACTTCAGAGTTAAAGCAGAAAAAATTGATTAAACGACTTAAAATCGTTGAAAATTTTCTTGAATCTGGAAATAAGCCAGAGTGGATGATTATGAAAACAATTCCGGTTATTCCACCGGATTTGCGTCCATTGGTTCCGCTTGATGGTGGGCGTTTTGCGACATCAGATCTGAATGATCTTTATCGGCGTGTTATTAATCGTAATAACCGCTTGAAGCGGCTGATTGAATTGCGAGCTCCTGGAATTATCGTACGCAATGAAAAGCGTATGGTACAAGAAGCTGTTGATGCATTGTTTGATAATGGACGGCGTGGGCGTGTGATTACTGGAGCCAATAAACGTCCTCTTAAGTCTTTATCAGATATGTTGAAGGGCAAGCAAGGACGTTTTCGTCAGAACTTACTTGGGAAGCGTGTTGATTACTCGGGGCGTTCTGTTATCGTGACGGGTCCTGAATTAAAATTGCATCAATGTGGTCTTCCCAAAAAAATGGCTCTTGAATTATTTAAGCCTTTTATTTATGCACGGCTTGATGCAAAAGGCTATTCATCAACGGTAAAGCAGGCAAAGAAGCTTGTTGAAAAAGAACATCCAGAAGTTTGGGATATCTTGGATGAGGTTATTCGTGAACACCCTGTTTTACTCAACCGCGCGCCAACATTGCACCGTTTGGGGATTCAGGCTTTTGAACCTATCTTAATTGAAGGCAAAGCTATTCAACTTCATCCACTGGTGTGTACTGCTTTTAATGCAGATTTTGATGGTGATCAGATGGCGGTTCACGTGCCGCTTTCTCTTGAAGCACAGCTTGAAGCCCGTGTTTTGATGATGTCCACCAATAATATTCTTCATCCGGCAAATGGTGCTCCCATTATTGTTCCCTCACAGGATATGGTTCTTGGTCTTTATTATCTTTCAATTGTTTCTGAAAAAGAACCAGGTGAAGGAATGGCCTTTTCTGATATAGGTGAGCTTCATTATGCCTTGGAAAATAAGGTTATAACGCTTCATACGAAGATTAAAGGCCGTGTTAAGAATATGGGGAAGGATGGAAAAGAAGTCTCTAAACTTTATGATACGACACCTGGTCGTTTGATTATCGGTGAGCTTTTGCCAAAAAGTGCGGATATCTCATTTGATATTGTCAATCAAGAGATGACGAAAAAGAACATTTCTAAAATGATTGATCATGTTTATCGGCACTGTGGACAAAAAGAGACGGTTATTTTTTGTGACCGTATTATGCAGCTTGGCTTTTCTTATGCTTGTCGTGCAGGAATTTCATTCGGTAAGGACGATATGGTTATTCCTGATAGTAAGTCGCGTTTAGTCGCAGAAACAGAAGCTTTGGCTAAGGAGTACGAACAGCAATATAATGATGGTTTGATTACACAAGGTGAAAAATACAATAAGGTTGTAGATGCTTGGGGTAAATGTACAGATCGCGTCGCAGATGAAATGATGAAACGTATTCAAGCTGTCGATTTTGATCCTAAAACAGGTCGTCAACGGCCGATGAATTCTATCTATATGATGTCGCACTCTGGTGCTCGTGGTTCTGCTAACCAGATGAGACAATTGGCCGGTATGCGTGGATTAATGGCAAAACCATCGGGTGAAATTATTGAAACACCCATTATTTCAAATTTTAAAGAAGGTCTAACTGTTAATGAATACTTCAATTCCACGCATGGTGCACGTAAAGGACTTGCTGATACTGCGTTAAAGACGGCGAACTCTGGTTATTTAACACGGCGTCTTGTTGATGTTGCACAGGATGCTATTATTTCAGCAGTTGATTGTGGTACCGCAAAAGGGCTTACCATGCAGCCGATTGTTGATGCAGGACAAATTGTTGCCTCCCTTGGGCAAAGAATTCTTGGTCGTACAGCGCTTGTTGATATTCTACATCCTGTCTCTGGAGAGGTTATCCTTGAAGGTGGAGCAATGATTGAGGAAGCTGATGTCGCGAAGATTGAAGCAGCTGGGATTCAATCTGTTCAAATTCGTTCTGCATTAACATGTGAAACACGTCTTGGTGTTTGTGCAAAATGCTATGGTCGTGATTTGGCGCGTGGAACACCTGTTAATCAGGGAGAAGCCGTTGGTGTTATTGCTGCTCAATCCATTGGTGAGCCGGGAACACAGCTTACTATGCGTACTTTCCACTTAGGAGGAACTGCGCAGGTTGTTGATTCATCGTATTTAGAGGCATCTTATGAAGGTAAGGTGGAGATTCGTAATCGTAATGTAGTTCGTAACTCTGAAGGCCATTTGGTTGTTATGGGGCGTAATATGGCTATCCTTATCAAGGATGAGTTAGGAAAAGAGCGCGTTGTACATCGTGTTAGCTATGGTGCTCATATTTTTGTTGATGATGGTGATGTGGTTAAACGTGGCCAACGTATAGCAGAATGGGATCCTTATACACGTCCAATTTTAACGGAAGTTGAAGGCTATGTGGGTTTTGAAGATATGATTGATGGTTTATCTGTCACTGAAACAGCTGATGAATCTACGGGTATTACGAAGCGTTTGGTGATTGATTGGCGCGCTAATCCACGTGGTGCGGATCTTAAACCAGCTATTATTATTCACACGGATAAAGAAGGTGAATCCATTGCTAAATTGTATAAGGGAGGTGAAGCCCGTTATATGATGTCAGTGGAAACTATTCTTTCTGTTGAGCTTGGTGCTCATGTTAAGGCTGGTGATGTTATTGCTCGTTTGCCAATGGAAAGTGCCAAGACGAAAGATATTACGGGTGGTCTTCCTCGTGTGGCTGAGCTTTTTGAAGCGCGTCGTCCAAAGGATCATGCGATTATTGCTGAAGTTAGTGGTACAATTCGATTTGGCCGTGGTTATAAGAATAAACGTCGTATCATTATTGAACCAAATGATGAAACTCTTGAGGCAGTAGAATACTTGATTCCAAAAGGTAAGTTGTTCCACTTCCAAGAAGGCGATCAAATTGAAAAGGGAGATTATATCCTTGATGGTAATCCAGCACCTCATGACATCTTGGCGATTAAGGGGGTTGAAGCTTTGGCATCTTATCTTGTTAATGAGATTCAGGAGGTTTATCGTTTGCAGGGAGTTCTTATTAATGATAAGCACATTGAAGTGATTGTTCGTCAAATGTTGCAAAAAGTTGAAATTACTGAATCTGGAGATTCTGGTTATATTCCAGGTGATAATGTTGATCGTATTGAACTTGATGAAATCAATGATAATTTGATTGCAGAAGGTAAGAAACCTGCATCTGGTAATCCCATTCTTCTTGGAATTACAAAAGCTTCTCTTCAAACGCCTTCTTTCATTTCGGCGGCATCGTTTCAGGAAACAACACGTGTTCTTACTGAAGCAGCAGTTTCTGGTAAAATTGATACTTTGCAAGGACTTAAAGAGAACGTTATTGTCGGTCGTCTTATTCCAGCAGGTACGGGTGGTACAATTTCTCAAATCCGTCGTATTGCTGCAGTTCGTGATGATTTGATTGTAGATGAGCAGCGTAAGTCTAGTAATAACGAAGTGGCTAAGGCTATGTTGACAAATATGACAACCGGGGCCGTTGCTGAATAATTTAAATACAACATCACATAATATAAAAACGTCTGAATAGAAAGTTTAGACGTTTTTTTATTTCGAAATGCAGAAGTTGTATATTTTTTTGAAAAATATCAAAAATTATAAGGCGATAGTTATTTTAAACATCTTTAGTAGCTTATTATTTTGTAATGATGCTTATCTTTTTTGTTACTTTATTTTAAAGTTTCTTAATTTCTAAAAGCAGTATAGAATTTTTCCAAAATATGTGAAACTCAAAAATCATATTCAAGGAAAAGAGTTGATTATCTACAAATCAAATAAGATTGATTTTGAACTTTAGGAAAATTTTTGATTGATATCTTCTATAAAAATTTAAAAGGACTTATGATGAAAGATCAAGAGTCCTTTCTATAATCTAAAAAATAATTGATTCTCTACTATACAATGTTTGTGAATGTATTTTCTTCTAAATTAGAATGCAGAAAAGTAGAGATTAAGGTGCTCACTAAGTTTTATAAAAAATAGACATATTTCTTATAACAATGTGATCTATGCAGACAGAATAATATAATGTACGAATATTATTCAATTGGAAAATTAACACGTGAGTTTTCAATAATAGCTCGAACTTTGCTATGAAGAAGAGGGACTTCTTATCCCTTTTCGGTGTGGAAGTACACGGCTTTATACATAAACGGATCGTCATAAGTTAAAACAAATTCTGTATGCTAACAGAGTAAAATTTTCGTTGTCTGAAATATCTGATATGTTGACAATGGTTGGAAAACCACCTGATGATGAGAAAAAGCTTAAGAAATTAATAGCAGGAATTCATAAAAAACGAACTGATTTAAAGCAGATGCAGCATGATGTTGATGATCTTCTACAGGATTTAGAACGAATTGAAGAGAGTTTTTTTGAGAGCTTAGCGGAGTTGGGGGGTAGTCATTGATTATAAATTTATTTTGTCTTCTTTTAGACTAATTTCTTTCTCTTAAAAGAGATAGATTATACTATCTCTAAGGGGAATATTTACCACTGCGTGAAATGTGTAAGTCATTTAAAGAAATAGAGTGTTTGAAAAAGCTGCAAAGGTATTTTCGCAGTATATTATTCTTGATAAGAAAAAACTATTTTTCATAAAGAAAGTAAAAACAATGACAGTTTCTCCTATGAGTGTTTTTCAATCTATATTGTCACGAAAGTCAATTCGCGCTTTTACTGATCAGCCAGTTAGTTTGGAAACAATCAAAGAAATCTTAAAACTTGCAGCACGTGCACCATCTGGAACAAATATTCAGCCATGGCAAGTAATTGTGCTTACAGGAAGTGTATTACAGAAAATAGGGCAAGAGCTTTCACAACTTGTGCTTTCAGGTGTAAAAGGAGAGCGTGAATATAGTTATTATCCACGTCAGTGGCGTGAGCCTTATATTTCAAGGCGTCGAAAAGTTGGTTTGGATCTTTATCAGAGTCTTGGAATTCAAAAAGGTGATGAAGAAAAAATACTTCATCAAAAGGCGCGAAATTTTTTATTTTTTGATGCACCTGTAGGACTCTTATTTACAATGGATCACGACATGGAAATGGGGAGTTGGCTTGATTTGGGTATGTTTATGCAGACCATTATGTTAGCTGCACGTGGATTTGGATTAGATACCTGTCCTCAAGCTGCTTTTGCTGATTATCATAAACAGATTCGTACGCTTTTATCTATTCCTTCTGATCGCCATATTATCTGTGGTATGGCACTTGGTTATCGCGATATGAGTGCTCCAGAAAACAATTTTGAGACAGAACGAGAATCGTTAGAAAAATTTGTACGTTTCATTGAAACATACCCATAAAATATTTTATACAATTAAGCATATGTTTTGAAGAACTTAGTGCATTATGAAAAATATTTCCGATAAGATTTCTCATCCTTATTGAATTTTAATATTGCATATTAACACTTATTTTACTACGTTTGGAACATTGGGAGTGGTGACTCTAGGGGCATTGTCCGTTTTAAAGGTTGGCTAATGGAAAACACTATAGAAAGAAAGTGTTGGGTGGTAGCAAGACGAGCGACATTCGTGTTTATTGTTGTCATTTTTTTAGTTTATCTCGCAATTTGATTTTAAATGGAAGAAACGTTATGAAAAAGCATATATGCTCAAGCTGTACTATAGTTTAAGGTGATACGTGTTTCTATCTGTTTTTGAACTTTTTAAAATTGGGATTGGTCCTTCTAGCTCACATACGATGGGACCAATGACTGCTGCTAATATGTTTTTGCAAAAGATAGGGGATTTTTCTCAGTCGTCTGATGTTCAAGTTTCTCGTATACGTGTTTATCTTTATGGTTCTTTAGCTTTCACGGGTATTGGTCATGCAACAGATAGAGCTATCATATTAGGACTTTTAGGAGAAAAAGCTTCTACTGTTGATCCTGATAGCATGGGGTTTTTGTTAGAAAAAGTTATACGTGAAAAAAAAGTGCAACCAGAAGGTCATCCCGCTTATCAGTTTGATGTGCAACGTGATCTTATTTTTGAACGAAAGCAAATCCTCCCTGGACATACAAATGGACTAGCCTTTGAAGGACTTGATACTGATGGGAATGTTCTGTTGCGGCAGATTTATTATTCTATCGGTGGTGGCTTTGTTGTGACTGAGGATGAATTAAGCCATATGAATGATAATATACAACCAGAAGCATTTGAGGTACCATATCCATTCGATTCTGCTTGTACAATGTTATCAATGGCAGAAAAATCAGGACTTTCAATTGCTGAAATGAAGCGCTTAAATGAAGAAACAAAGATAGAGCGTTCTTCTCTTGATGTAGGGCTTGATGAAATTTTTTCAGCGATGACAAATTGCATTGATAGAGGTCTTTCACAAGAAGGTGAGTTGCCTGGTGGATTGCGTGTTTTAAGGCGCGCTAAAAAGCTGCATGAAACGCTTTTGGAAAAACAAAAGAAAAATTACAATTATCCACTTTGGGCAAATGATTGGCTTTCGGTGTATGCTATAGCAGTCAATGAGGAAAATGCAGCAGGTGGTCGTGTTGTTACAGCACCAACAAATGGAGCAGCCGGTGTCGTCCCAGCCGTTTTGCGTTATTATCTTCAGTTTAATGATGATTCAGATCGAGAGGGAATACATAATTTTCTATTAACAGCAGCAGCTATAGGCGGTGTTATCAAACATAATGCCTCTATTTCTGGTGCAGAAGTTGGGTGTCAAGGTGAAGTTGGAACGGCATCTTCAATGGCCGCAGCAGGGTTGACCGCAGCGTTAGGTGGAACACCAGCTCAAATTGAAAATGCGGCAGAAATTGCGCTTGAACATCACTTGGGAATGACATGTGATCCTGTTGCAGGTCTTGTACAAGTGCCTTGTATTGAGCGTAATGCAATGGGAGCTGTTAAGGCGGTAACGGCTTCTTCTCTTGCATTATATGGTAATGGAGATCATTTTGTTTCTCTTGATGCTTGTATAGAAACAATGCGCCAGACTGGTCATGATATGAGTGAACGCTATAAAGAGACAAGTAAAGGTGGTCTTGCAGTCAATGCGATATCTTGTTAAGAGCTGGAACATTTTTCAATCCATAACTGGACTTTTTGGAGAGAGATCGTATTTCCTAATAAAGCTTATGTTTTTTGTTCCTTATAAATCAAAATTCCACTTTAATGCAGCAGTAGTTTGAAATAAATCTGAGATGATTCAGTGTTTTCTTAACGAATAATAGGTGTTGCATGCAAGCTTGGAGGGGAGAGTGTTGTACATCTGTTTGATTTGTCTCTAAAGTGGGGAAAAGTGTAATTTGGAAAAAATAAGAAAGCGTAAAGTAAAATTAGTGATCAATCTGCCATTATTTTTAGCTGGGTTTTATGGCTTTAAAAAGTTTCCATAGCTATATATCTTTTAAGTAATGGAAGATTATGCCTGAGTATCCAAGGAAAATTTGTTTTAAGTCTGAATAATTATGATGAAGAAAGTAGAATTTTAAAGGTTTTAATTTTTTAAAAGTGAAGTTTTTTTCTACCTAGTATGATAAAAAATGCCTTGAAAAAAACACTAATTTACAATAATTAAGAGATATATTGGAAATATCTTTTTTATTTATAAATTTTGTACCGACAAAAAAATTAAAATAAATAATAACGTATACATTAAGAAATATTTATAAAAATTCTCATGAGAATAGAATGCACACGATAGAACATTGTCGTGTTACGCGTTCGTGAGTTCGTTTTAAAAAAATATCTCTCAGGCCTCCCCCCAAGCTCATTTCGCGATGGCACCTGTGAATGATATAACGGTAAATCCATTGAGCTGTCTCTATCTTTATGCTTAATAAAAAGAAGTACGCTGGCATGGTTACACACTTTACCAGAGCCCCCCCCCCTCTGTACAGGGGGACTAAAGCACTTGGCATTTGAAACGGTTCATTATAGGCATTTTTAGTCTTTTTGGGACAGTTTCACGCTACACACTAATCTCGCTCATAACATGCAAGAGACGGGTTTGATTGATTCAACATAAACAGATTTTAAATGAGAGAATCTTACGATATTCGAGATTCTCATCTAACAAACAAAATAATTAATTATCTTTATAAATCAGTATCTTGCATATGAATAATATAATGTAAGTTTTCCATGAATGGTATAAAATCTATAGAGTATTAGCATCTTTATTTATAAAGGGAGAAAACCAGCACTATCATCCTTTTTTCAACTTTCAATATTACAAAAGATCCTAGTACTTGAAATGATTCATAAGGGATACTTTGATTCCTTTTGTAAATGCTTTATATGTCAATTTTGCTCGTGATGAGCAAGCGAGCGATTTTGACTGATTCAATATAAGAAGTAAAATAAGAGTATTTTACGAAAATCTCTTGTTCAATATGCAAAAAATAAATTATAATTATAAATTAAAATCTTATGGGAATCGTTATCATAATATTTAATCTGATAATTTATTTACGTTTTTTCATCGATAGTATTTGTATTTTCCAATTTTCTGTGCCTGTTGACATAAATACAAGTAAGAGAAGTGAGATTGTTTTTTTTACAGCGTTTATGTTGTATAGGGAGCGTTATTAAGAGGGATTTTTTTTATTGAACTTTTACAATAATCCCACCAAATGATAAGCTTTCATCTAATGAAGCTATTCATTTTTTCCAGAAAGATATCAAGGATAATTTTTTATATTAAATCCAAAAGTGGAAAAATATTGGGTATTTTTATGTCCTTAACAATGTTTTATTGAAAGCTTGGAGATATTGGATAGTTGGAAAAGCTGTCAGAAAATTCAACAATTTAAGAAAAAAGTATGTTTATCAAAAGGTTTTCTAAGGCTGTAGATAATGGTTAATAATAAAATAATTTTTTAGAGAGGGTCTGTAGAATTAAATATTTGTTGCTCCTAAACGGATTTTAATAGGCACATTACCAGTTTGGCTCGCAACGCGTAAATGAATGCGTACAGGAGGCATTATGAGACGACGGTTGCGCATTGTTTGGCAAATGAGAAGGTTAACAAGAGACTGTGTATCTAATGCAGTAGAATTATATTTTAAACCAGTAAGTTTTGCGGCAGCATCGTGAAGAGAACGCAATGAAAGGAGGGATGATTGCTTCAATAAAACTTCTTTTTTATGGAATGAAGCAAAAGCATTATCTGTCATAATACTATCCTTAACGCAGAATTCAAAAATTTTTAGTAGGCTACAGTATAGCAGTTAAAATTTGCTTTCTTTAATGTAGAGCAAGCGTCAAATGCAGCTTTTTTTGATTGAAACCCTGTAAAGCGCGCTCGGTAATAACGCTGCCCATTTTTTTCAAACAGTTGCATATGTGAAGATGCGTTCTTTAAAGTGGAAAAAGCTGTATTTTTTGCTTTTAAAAGTAGAGTTTTTGCTTGTTCTTCACTAGGAAGAGAACCAATTTGGATAGCCCATCCGGCATTTTCGGACAAAGAGACTGTTACAATTTTATGAGTCTCAGCCGGTATAGTTTTTTGAGGATTCGGTATTGGTATAATTACCTTATTGACAGCCGTTATTGCGATATTGGAGTTTTTAGGTTGTTCTGCAAATGCTGTCAACATAGTCGAAATTTCATCGTCAAAATTACTTGAATCAGCTTTAATGGTCGGTATAGGAGTATTGGCCCCAGTGGGTAAGTGATAGCGTACAGAAGCTATTAAACGTTCACCACTTTTCATTTGGCTTGCTTTGGGCAAATATTGATTCAATAAGCTAGCCATATGCTCGTCACGTGCAGTAGATGATTTACCTCCCATAACAACAGCGACAATAGAGCGCCCCTCAAGACGCATCGAAGTTGCTAAATTAGAACCTGACATTTGTGTGTAGCCTGTTTTAATTCCATCGACACCTTTCATTATTTTAACAAGTTTATTATGGCTGTTAATTTTATGTCCACGGAAATTAAAACTTTTTGTTTTGAACAATTTATATTGTTTGGGAAAATGTTTACGTAAAGCTAATGATAAAGTCGCTATATCTCGTGCTGTAGAATAATTGCGCACATCCGGAAGTCCTGAAGCATTTGCAAAATGTGTATGTTTCATGCCAAGTTTACGGGCTTTTACTGTCATCATTTGAGCGAATTTTTTTTCACTACCTCCAAGATATTCTGCAATGGCAGCAGCAACATCATTTGCGGATCTTGTAATGAGTGCTTTAGCTGCTGATTCTGCAGAAATTGTTTGGCCTGCTTTAAATCCAATTTTTGTCGGTGGACGCATTGCTGCATAATGTGAAACAGGAATTGGTGTATTTGGTGTCACACGACGCATCTGCATAGCTTCAAAGAGTAAGTACAATGTCATCATTTTTGTTAAAGAAGCAGGATAACGTTTCAGTGTTGCATTGGCTTGAAATAAAGTTTTTCCCGTAGTAGCATCTATAACAATAGCCGCATACTTATCAGGATAGGCCCCTTGAGGTGTGGCGGATGCCCAACAGTAAGAAAAAGCTAACATAACAAAAGAAATTGCTATTGTTTTACAGTAGCGCATAATTTTTTGATAATTAATATACACTTGCAGTATCCTATTTCTCCATTTATCCTAAAAAACTTCTATAAAGCTTCCTTTTCTGTAATTTATTGATGCAGTTTAGACGAATGGTATTACTAATTTGTTTACAGAAGTTATTTTATGAGTGAGTGATTGAAGTCTAACCATAGAGGGAAATTTTTTTTCTAATACAAACAGGTATTGCAATAGTTATGAAAGAATTTAAAATTAATAAAAATGTGCTGCATGGAAAACGATAATGGGACAGATGCTCATAATAAACTCTATAGCTCATATTATGCATAATGAAAAGGGCAAGAATTGGGATGAAGGTAGGCATGGTGCGGTTATAATGCCTAAGGCTAGAGAAAAACTCGAAAAACCTAAATTATGTCGAGTTTTTTTGCTTAATGATGATTACACACCTATGGATTTTGTTGTTTTCGTTTTGAAGAACTTTTTTAAAAAAAGTTTCGAAGAGGCAACGCGGATAATGTTAAATGTTCATCACAATGGGATAGGAGAATGTGGGACTTACACTTATGAAGTCGCTGAAATGAAAATATTACAAGTGAGGGAATGTGCGCGTCAAAATGAACATCCGTTACAATGTGTAATGGAATGGAAGTGAGGAGCTATGCCATCTTTTACACCTAGTCTTGAAGAGGTTTTGCATCGTGCATTAACAATTGCTACTCAAGCACGGCATGAATATGCAACACTAGAGCATCTTCTACTTGCGCTGTTAGATGATGCCGATGCAAATTCCGTTATTCAGGCTTGCCAAGTAGATGTGGAGGAATTGCGAGAGCGCTTAACCAATTATCTTCGCTCAGAGTTAGATGAACAGATTAGAGCTGATGAGGATACAAAGCCTACAGCTTTTTTCCAGCGTGTTATCCAACGTGCGGTGATTCATGCACAATCAGCTGGAAAAGATGAAGTATCGGGGGCAAATGTTCTTGTTGCAATTTTTTCTGAACGTGAAAGCCATGCAGCATATTTTCTTCAAGAGATGGGAATGACACGCTACGATGCTGTACGTTTTATTTCACAGGGTGTCACGCGTGATGATGGGTTATCCATGTTACTTGAAGGACTTGAAGAGCAATTAGATCAGCAGATTTCGGATAATGGTGAAAGAGGAACAAGTGCTTTAACGAATTATTGTGTTGATCTCAATTGTAAAGCACGTAATGGAAAAATTGATTTATTAATTGGCCGTGAAATAGAAATTTCACGCATGATACAGATTTTATGTCGAAGGTCAAAAAACAATCCGCTTTTGGTTGGTGATCCTGGAGTAGGGAAAACAGCTATAATTGAGGGGTTGGCAAAGCGTATTGTTGATGGGCAAGTGCCTGAAGTTTTATCAAATGCAACAATATTTTCTCTTGATATGGGGGGACTTGTTGCAGGTACACGTTATCGCGGTGATTTTGAAGAACGCTTAAAGCAAGTTATTAAAGAGTTTGAGCTGTATCCAGATGCTATTTTATTTATTGATGAAATTCATACCTTAATTGGAGCAGGAGCGACATTAGGGGGAAATATGGATGCAGCAAATCTTTTGAAACCTGTGTTATCTTCTGGAACTATGCGATGTATTGGTTCGACGACTTACAGAGAATATCGCAAATTCTTTGAACAAGATCGTGCTTTAGAGCGTCGTTTTCAGAAGATTGATATTAATGAACCTTCTGTTACAGATGCGATTAAGATTTTGCAGGGGATGAAGCCTTACTTTGAAGATTTTCATCAGATTAAATATACAGATCAGGCGATGAAGGCATCTGTAGAATTATCTTCACGTTATATAATTGACCGTAGGTTACCTGACAAAGCAATTGATATTATTGATGAAAGTGGCGCAGCGCAAAAGCTTTTGCCACAAAAACAACGCAAGAAGAGTATAGGTGTTAAAGAAATTGAAGCGACTGTTGCTACAATTGCAAGAATTCCATCAAAAACAGTTTCCCGGAATGATCAGAAGATACTGAGTAAGCTTGAAAGAGAACTCAAACATGTTGTTTATGGTCAAGATCAGGCAATTTCCGTCTTAGTTTCATCCATAAAATTGGCGCGAGCAGGTTTACGCGAACCGGATAAACCAATAGGAAGTTATTTATTTTCAGGACCAACAGGTGTAGGAAAAACTGAAGTTGCAAAACAGCTTGCATCATCTTTAGGCATTGAATTATTGCGTTTTGATATGTCAGAATATATGGAACGGCATACGGTAGCACGTTTAATCGGAGCACCTCCAGGTTATATAGGGTTTGATCAAGGAGGTCTCCTTACAGATGCCGTTGATCAGAAACCTCACGCAGTTCTATTGCTAGATGAGATTGAGAAAGCGCATCCAGAGTTATTTAATATTTTATTGCAGGTAATGGATTATGGTAGATTAACAGACCATAATGGTAAGAAAATTGATTTCCGCAATGTTATTTTGATTATGACAACCAATGCTGGTGCTTCAGATATGGCAAAATCAGCTATTGGATTTGGGAAAGTACATCGTGATGGTGAGGATATAGAAGCAATCAATCGGTTATTTACACCAGAATTTCGTAATCGGTTAGATGCAATTATTCCGTTTGCACCTTTATCTCATTTAATCATCAATCAGATAGTGCAAAAATTTATTTTTCAGCTTGAAGCACAATTAGCTGATCGGGGAATTTGTTTTGAATTAAGCCCTTCTGCAACTTTATGGCTTTCTAATAAAGGATATGATTCTCAGATGGGAGCACGCCCATTAGGGCGTGTTATACAAGAATATATTAAAAAGCCATTAGCTGATGAAATTTTATTTGGAAAGTTACGCAATGGTGGGACCGTTCGCGTATTGACACAAAAATCAAATGGTAAAAAAGAAAGCTTACAGTTAGAAATTTCATCTTCCGATATATCTGTAAGTTCAAAGAAAAGTAAAATGGAAAACTTTACAAAAAAACGTGTAGGAAAAAAAAGTACAACAACTTAAGAGTGTGTTATAAAGCTGCACGAATTTTTTTTGCATTCTCTTCAAGTATTTCTGGAGGCGTTACCATATCATTATGAGGGGTAAGCTCTATTCCCTCCATACGTGGTATAATATGAAAATGAAGGTGATAGACGGTTTGTTGACTAGCTGCTTCATTAAATTGCATGACAGTTATGCCATCTGCTTGAAAGGCTTTTTTGACAGCATTTGCAATTTTTTGAACAGCTTTAATAACAGGAAATAATGTTTCAGGATCTGCATCAAGTAAGTTTCTAGAGCCTTTTTTAGGAATGACCAGCGTATGACCTGGTGCTTGTGGCATGATATCCATAAATCCAATAACATCATCATCTTCGTAGACACGAACAGAAGGGATTTCATTGCGAATCAATTTAGCAAAAATATTGTTATTGTCATAAGCTTGTTTCATACAAATATTTCCTTTTATCGTAAGTTTAAGATTCTAATTTAAAAACGAAAAAATGCAAGGTTTATCAGAGTGTAAGACAAAGAAGTATTTTGACTTCAGTTATATTTAGGATAATGCACTGTCTTAATGAAGGTTTAGATTTCTATAATGGCTTCAACTTCTACAGGAACATCCATAGGAAGAGAGGCAACACCAATAGCAGAACGGGCGTGTTTTCCAATTTCACCAAGGATATTGACGAATAAATTAGAAGCTCCATTGGCAACAAAAGGAATATCGGTAAAATGAGAATCTACAGCCACAAAAACAGTAATTTTGACCACACGTTTTATTTTATTTAAGTCACCCAGAGTTGCCTTGAGTTGCGCGAGAATATTGAGAGCGCAAGCTTCAGATGCTTTTTGGGCTTGTTCGGTATTCACAGTTGCACCAACTTTACCGATGGCTATTGGTTTTCCATTAATAAGAGGGAGTTGTCCAGAAATAAAGATTTGATTGCCACTTTGTGAAGTGGTGATGTAATTGGCAAGGGGGGAGATTACTTCAGGAAGAGTGATTCCGAATTTTTCTAAGTTTTTTTCAATCATATTGGTCATAATTTTAACTCCATAGCTGCTCTATAATATATTCATTGCATAATCTATTTTTTGATTTAAGAAAATGTGTGGTTAATTGAGAAATTAACCTTTTTTGCCTTATTGTATGATGTTATGCAACGGGGATAAAGTTCGGAAGTTGGGAATGATTAGATCATTATTTATAATAATTTTATATATTGTTTTTTTATGTACTGCGAGAGCTGAAGAGCCCATTTTTATTGTGCCTCATCGAGCAATTTATGATTTTCATCTCGATAGTGTTTCTCATGAAATGACAATTTCTGCGATGTCAGGACGAATGGTTTACGAGCTTACTGGTTCGGCATGCCAAGGCTATAGCACACGTTTTCGTTTCATTAGCCGTGTTCACATTGAAGATATGCCAGTACGTTTGACGGATCAACAGACGACGAGTTATGAAACAGGAGACAGCCGTACATTTCGTTTTAATATTACAGATCAAGAGGGAGAAGAGGTTGTGCATCGTGCCGAGGGGGTTGCGGAGCGTACGCAAGATGGTATCACAGTTACCTTAAAAAAGCCAAAGGAAAAAGAGTATAAGCTTGCAATGGCTGAATTTCCAATGATGCAACTAAAAAATATTATCCGCCATGCAAAAGCAGGAGATCATTTTTACAATGTTACTGTATTTGATGGGACAAATAAAGCAGATAAAGTTATAAAAGAAAGTATCGTCATAGGGGAAAAGAAGACGCTTTTATCTGATAGCGAAACGGAAAAAGTAAGAAAATTGGATGAAGAAGAATATTGGCCTGTTACAATTTCTTATTTTGATGATGGAGAAAATAAAGATGGTTTGCCGGTTTATCGTAGCAGTTTTCTCTTACATGAGAATGGTGTCATGCGTGATCTTCATATAGATTATGGAACTTTTTCAGTGCGTGCAAAATTGAACAGTCTCGAATTCTTGGAACTTGGAAAAGATCTTAATCAATGTGAAAATGCAAATATTAAATGATTAAAGAAAATAACTTGAAAAAGAATCAAATATTAGTATGTTTGCGCTATTCCACACGCGGAGTCTGGGTGTTTGCAAATGATCTGTGAGAAACTTCTAGCAAGCATCCGCCGGTAGCAGGTCTTCCTGCTTTTTCCGCGGAGGTTGAACCGGAAAGGATAAGATTTATGGCACTACCCGATTTTACTATGCACCAGCTTTTAGAAGCCGGTGTGCATTTTGGTCATCAGACTCATCGCTGGAATCCCAAAATGACTCCCTATATTTATGGTCAGCGTAATAATATCCATATTATTGACCTTGCTCAGACTGTTCCACTTTTACACCAAGCACTTAAACTTGTTTCAGATACTGTAGCGCGTGGTGGTCGTATTCTCTTTGTTGGTACGAAACGACAAGCATCTGACATTATCGCAGATGCGGCGAATCGTTCTGCCCAGTATTACGTTAATGCACGTTGGCTTGGCGGCATGCTCACAAACTGGAAAACGATTTCCAATTCGATCCATCGTTTGCGGAAGCTTGATAAAATTCTTGCTGCTGAAGCGCAAGGCTTTACTAAAAAGGAACGTTTAAATCTTGAACGTGATCGTGAAAAGCTTAATCGTGCGCTTGGTGGTATTAAAGATATGGGTTCTGTTCCAGATCTTATCTTTGTTATCGATACGAATAAAGAAAATATTGCACTCCAAGAAGCAAAGCGTTTAGGTATTCCAGTGATTGCTATTATTGATACCAATTGTGATCCCGATGACGTAACACATCCAATACCAGGTAATGATGATGCTTCACGTGCAATTTCTCTTTATTGCGATCTTTTTGCCCGTGCTGCTCTTGATGGTATTGCACGCCAGCAAGGAGCAATGGGTATCGATTTAGGAGCTCAAGTTGATGCACCTGTGGAGCCTATTTTGGAAGAAAATGCAGTTTCAGAAGTTTCTGAATAATATAAAATGCCTAATTAAGGTACTTTTATTGTCTAAAGAAGAAGTTATAGGCGTGCAGAGGGATTTTGCACGCTTTCACTGTTATAAAATAAAGAGGCAAATATGAGCATTACTGCTGCACAAGTAAAAGAACTTCGAGAACTATCTGGCGCTGGTATGATGGACTGTAAAGCCGCCCTAGCAGAGACCAATGGTGATATGGAAGCTGCTGTTGATTGGCTTCGTAAAAAAGGAATAGCTAAAGCAGATAAAAAGGCTGGTCGTACAGCAGCTGAGGGATTAATCGGAGTCGTATCAAAAGATTCACATGCAGTTTTGGTTGAGATTAATTCTGAAACAGATTTTGTTGCGCGCAATGATGGATTCCAAGACATCGTGCGTAAAGTAGCAACTGCTGCCTTAGATACGCCAGGGGATGTTGAATCTGTTTCTGTTTCTCTTTATCCAGGTTCTGAGAAGACTGTAGAGCTTACGATTAAAGATGCAATTGGTACAATTGGCGAAAATATGACATTTCGTCGTTCCGCTAAATTGTCTGTTGAGAATGGTGTTGTTGCGACTTATATACACAATAGTGTGGCTGATGGGCTTGGAAAACTTGGTGTTTTGGTTGCGATTGAAACAACAGGAAATAAAGAGGCTGCTCTTGCTTTTGGTCGGCAGGTCGCGATGCATATTGCGGCAACCAATCCATTAGCACTTACAGCACAAGATGTTGATGCTGCTGCTGTTGAGCGAGAAAAAGCAATTTTTTCAGATCAAGCGCGTCAGTCTGGAAAACCTGAAAATATCATTGAAAAAATGGTAGAAGGACGTATGCGTAAGTTTTTTGAAGAGGTTGTTTTGCTTTCTCAAGCTTTTGTTATTAATCCTGATATAACTGTTGAGGCCGCTCTAAAGGATGCTGAGAAATCAATTGGTGCCCCAGCAAAAATTACAGGCTTTATTCGTTTTGCATTAGGTGAAGGTGTGGAAAAAGAGGAGTCTGATTTTGCTGCAGAGGTTGCTGCTGCTGTAAAAGGCTAGTTATTGCAAACTCTTGATCAGAGATTTAAAGTCATATCATTGGTTGTAGAATCTCTGAGGGGAACAATGTAATTGTTGAGAGGGCGTCACGTGAAAAAAGTGGTGCCCTTCGTGATGTCAAAAGCAAAAAGTAAATGGGCTTTTGGGGAGATTATTAATGGCATTAGCACTTCCGTATAAACGTATTCTTTTAAAGGCTTCTGGTGAAGCTCTTATGGGAGGGCAGAATTTTGGCATTGATGTTTCTGTTGTAGACCGTATTGCCGCTGATATTGCAGAAGTGCGCACAATGGGGATAGAAGTTGCGGTTGTTATCGGTGGGGGAAATATTTTTCGTGGCGTTGCTGTTGCTTCGCATGGTGGGGACCGAGTGACAGGTGATCATATGGGAATGCTTGCAACTGCTATTAACTCTTTAGCATTGCGAACATCTTTGACAAAATTAGGGGTTGAAACTGTTGTACTCTCTGCGATTGCTATGCCACAAATTTGTGAAAGTTTCTCGCAACGTAAAGCAATAGCTTATATGAATCAGGGAAAAGTTGTTATTTTTGCAGGTGGTACAGGAAATCCATTTTTTACCACTGATTCTGCTGCTACTTTACGTGCAGCAGAAATTGGTGCGGATGTCCTTCTTAAAGGAACACAAGTTGATGGTATTTATTCAGCAGATCCAAAAATAGACCCTACGGCTAAGCGTTTTGACCAATTAACACATGTTGAAGTTTTGCAATGGGGATTATCTGTTATGGATTCAACGGCGGTCACTTTAGCACGTGAGAACAATGTACCGATTATTGTGTACTCCATTCATGAAAAAGGCGGTTTGGCTAAGGTCTTGAATGGAACAGGACGCTTTACAATAGTATCGGAATAAGGGTAAGCTTCAAAGGACAATTGAAGGAGACAGAAATATGAATGTTACATCAATTATGGATGATTTGAAACGTCGCATGGATGGTGCCATTACGGCTTTTAAACATGAATTAGGTGGTTTGCGGACTGGACGTGCATCGGCCAGTTTATTAGAGCCGTTGACCGTTGAATCTTATGGTTCTGTTGTGCATATCAATCAGGTTGCTAATATTTCTGTTCCCGAACCTCGGATGCTTTCTGTTTCTGTATGGGATAAAACGATGGTCGGAGCTGTAGAGCGCGCTATTCGCGATTCTGGTCTTGGTTTAAATCCCATAACTGATGGTACGAATCTACGTATTCCTTTGCCTGAATTGAATGAAGAGCGCCGTAAAGAACTTGTAAAAATTGCGCATCACTATGCAGAGCAAGCGCGTGTTGCTACACGTCATGTTCGTCGGGATGGTCTGGACAATTTGAAAAAGTTAGAAAAAGATGGTGAAATTGGACAAGATGAAGCCCATAGTTTGTCTGAAAAAGTTCAAAAACTCACGGATGAAACTATTGCTGATATTGATAAAATTTTAGCCGTAAAAGAATCTGAAATTATGCACGTTTAAGACGATTTTGTCACTAGAAAAAGGATATTTACTCCCAGCCTGTAAATTGTTTCTAGGGATAATTGTGGGGAGTGGTGTGCTCTGTGGTAGCAAGGTGTGATGCAGGAAGGTGTTCTATCATTTTGATATGGGAGAGACTGATTTGAAAGGGCAGATGTTTTAATTTTTTAGTCTGCGTGATAAATCATGCCCTTTGCTGGGAGACACTATTTAACAGCATGGTGCGGGTTTTTAGTTGAGCACGTCTTTGTTAAAATGCATAATGAAAGCATTATTAGAAATTATTCAAATATTCTAAGATGAAGGTTGAGGAAAGAATATAATGCAAAAAAACAAGTCTAACCTTTCTCTTATTTCTCATTATAAAACATGTGAGTATAATTGATCAAGCAGATGTTATGTGGCGTAATTCATTTTTTAATGACGAATAGTTGATAGAAAAGTGTTTTTATACGAAACCTATATTAGTTAATTTGTATGGGGCAGAGGTAACTGCTTTTTCATTTTATATTTGAGAAAATATTAAAAAAATATTTTATAATTTTGACGGAGATTTTTGAAGCTGTTTTCATTGATTATTAGTTTCATAAGCGCTATCTTAGTAGACTGAATTATTTATGATAAATTATAAGAGAAATTATACAGGTATGAGATAAAAATACTGCGTAGGGGAGTTTTTCTTGCGTTAATTTTAGAGCTTGTATTTTCTATTTTTATTGTTTGGATGTTGTTTTGTCTAATTTGGTTTATCGTATTCTGACAGCTTTTGTTTTTGGCATTATTGCGTTGTATCTAACATGGTTGGGAGGAAACTTCTTTTTTTTATTTGTATGGTGTATTGGCGGTTTTGTTCTTTATGAGTGGATGAGTATTACTAAAGAGAAATGGTGTATTTTACAAAAAATATTAGCAAGTATCTTTTATTTAATCTTTGGCTTTTTTTTAGTATTGAGTGTATCTGCTTCATTGATTTTTTGTGTTTTAATCGTTTTAGCTACAGTGTTAGCTATTATATCTATAAAAAAGAGTGGTTGGGTTTTTTGTGGTTTTTTATATGCATCTTTTCCTGTTGTTGCTTTATGCTTTCTACGGGATCATGAAATGTTGGGGTTCCAAGTTGTTATTTTCTTATTTACGATAGTGTGGGGAACAGATATTGGTGGTTATTTTATCGGACGTGCATTAGGGGGCCCTAAATTAGCACCACAATTTTCTCCTAATAAAACATGGTCAGGAGCACTTGGTGGTACATTTGTCGGAGTTTTCGGTGGTATATGGGTTGCTTTTGGATTTTTTGATATAAATTTAGCCAGTTTTTTTGTGCCACTCCTTACACTTGTTTTGTCAATTGTTTCACAATTGAGTGATTTAGGGCAATCATGGCTCAAAAGACGGTTTTCTGTTAAAGATTCTAGTTCTTTATTGCCTGGACATGGTGGTTTTATGGATCGTATAGATGGATTGGTAGGGGCAGCTTTTCTTCTTTATTTAATTGGTTCATTTATGTCTGATATGGATGCGCCTTTTAATCTTTTTAGTATGATCTAATTGGGAGAAGATAGTTTGGAACTTTTAAATCATATCGTCACTATGGGTGATTTTCTTTTAAGAAGTTTGAGTATTCTTTTCATCATTATGATTATCATTTTTGTGCACGAATTTGGGCACTATCTCATTGGTCGGTGGTGTGGTATTAAGGCGTTAATTTTTTCGCTTGGATTTGGACCAGAAATAGCGAGTTATACAGATAAGCATGGCACGAAGTGGCGTTTAGCACTTATCCCCTTAGGAGGTTATGTAAAATTTGTTGGGGATGAGGAAAAAATCGATACGGAATCATCCCAATCATCTCTGATTGTTGATGGTTCATTTGCTAGTGCGCATGCTTGGAAAAAAGCAGCAACTGTTTTTGCCGGTCCTTTCTTCAATGCCCTTTTTACTGTTGTTATTCTAACATTTTTTTTCTTTATCTATGGTCGTGTAGCCATTGAGCCCGTTGTTGGTTCTTTGGTAAAAGATAGCCCTGCTCTTCAATCCGGTTTGGAATTAGGTGATCGTTTTGTTGAAATGGATGGACGACGGGTTGAAAGCTTTGAAGATTTGATGAATTATGTAGCTTTTCACGGAAGAGAACCCATAGAGTTTAAAATAGAACGCATGGGGCGAGTCTTTACAACGATGATTACCCCGAAAGTCGTTGAGCGAGATGATGGATTTGGTAATCGAACACGAAGTGCTATGATAGGTGTAGGTGTTCCTGTTGATTTAAATAATCCTGCACGTTTAGATCCAACTTATATAAAACATATTCGCTATGGTTTTGTAACAGCTGTAAGAAAAGCGTCAGACCGTACTGTGTTTATCGCCACTCAAACCGTTCTTTTTATGAGTCGTTTAATAGGAGGCAAAGAGGATCGTTGTCGGCTAAGTGGACCTTCTAAAACCGTTAAAATTGCTTGGAAAGTGAGCGAGACAGGTTTTATCTCTTTGTTGAATTTGGCAGCTTTTCTTTCAATAAGTGTTGGGCTTATTAACCTTTTTCCGATTCTACCGCTTGACGGTGGGCATCTTTTATTGCATGTCATTGAGGTCATTACTGGGAGGAAAATATCTGCTAAAATTCAGGGAATCGTTTTTCGTTTAGGTTTTTCCATTCTTCTCCTTTTTATGATCTTTGTCTTTTTTAATGATTATTTTTGTTGGTTTAGCTAATTAAATTATGGAAAACGCTTTATAAATTAAGTAATAATAGCAAAAACAAATTGAAGGTTGTTTACCATGTCTACAAAATGTTGTGGCGTTGTACATTATAATGAGTAATTAAGGAATGAAAAGTCTCGCTGTAAAAAGGTTGTTATGGCAGTTAGCTTTTAAGGCATCATGTCCAAGGAACGAGAGTAAGGTAAAAAAGCCAATGACTACGAATTCAAAGTTTTTAAATGCAGCATCTGTATTGGTGTTAAAGATGGGGATGTTTGCCCCAGCAACGGTTTTTATGTCAATTGCTGCGGTCGGAGAAATACAAGCGTCTGTAGTCCGCTCTATTGAGGTTCGTGGGAATAAGTTTGTAAGTTCTCAGGCGATTCGAGACAATATGGGGATTAAGGTTGGGCAAGGTGTTTCCAGTGGTGATGTTGATAGTGCTGTGAAGAACCTTTTCGAATTGGGTTTATTTTATGATGTTAAAATAAATCCGGTGGGTGATAAATTGGTTGTATTCGTAAAAGAATATGAGGTTGTCAATCAAATATTGTTTCAAGGAAATAAATCTTTTAAAGACCCAGATCTTAAGCGGTTTATTTCTTTAAAACCGAATGAGCCTTTTAATTCTGCTAAGCTTTCTGCTGATATAAATACAATTCGTGAGGCTTATAAAACTCTTGGTCGTAATAATATCACTGTTAACGTTCAAACGATTAACCTTGGAAAAGGGCGGGTTAATGTGGTATTTAATGTCGTTGAAGGGAAAAAAACAAAGATTGGTGATATCACTTTTAAGGGAAATAATGTCTTTGGAAGTCGTCGTTTGCGTGATGTGATTTCAACAAAAACTTCAGGAATTTTTTCGAAGTTGTTGGGAGGTGATGTTTACAGTGAAGAGCGCCTCGCTGTTGATGAAGAAGCTTTACGTCGCTTTTATTATAACCGTGGTTATGCAGATTTTCGTGTAGTCTCTTCTAAAGCAACTTTTGATGCAGCAAGCAATACGTATAAAATTTCTTTCGTTCTTGATGAGGGTGCGCTCTATAAAATTAGCGATATTCAGGTTGAGAGTGATGTTGATGGAATTGACGTTCAATCTGTGAAAAGGATGCTTAAAACCCAGCCAGGTAATGTTTATAGTGCAGAAGATATTGAACAGTCTGTTGCAACTATTAATAACAAAGTTGCTGATTCGGGATATGCTTTTGCTAAAGTTGAACCGCGGGGAAATCGTAATTTAGCAAATCATACAATTTCAATTTTATATAATATTGAACGGGGTACACGTGCTTATATTCAACGTATTGATATACGTGGCAATGAGAAAACGCGTGATTACGTCATTCGCCGTGAGATTGATTTAAACGAAGGAGATGCTTACAATCAAACTTTATTACAGCGGGCAAAACGTCGTCTAGAAAGTTTAGGTTTCTTCAAAGCCGTTAATATTTCAATGGTTCCTACAGATCAATCTGACCAAGTTGTTTTGGTAATAGATGTCGTTGAAGCTTCAACAGGAGATCTTTCTCTTTCTGGAGGGTATACAACAGGGGGAACAAGTCCTGGTATGTCACTTGAAGTTTCTGTTACTGAACGTAATCTTGGGGGACGTGGTCAATATGTTCGTTTAGGATTAGGTGCGGGGCAAGAAAAATCTCGTAATTATAATTTATCATTTGTTGATCCTTATTTCTTAGGGTATCGTTTATCTGCTGGTGTTGATGTTTTTCGTAGTACTTATCGTGCTGATAAAGCCTATGATGTACGGCAGACAGGTGGATCGCTGCGGTTTTCGTTACCTATTAATAATCAATTATCTGCTAATGTAGCTTATTCTTATGTGCAGGAAGAATATGATTTTGGCGGAGAGTATGATTTTGACAAAGAGAGTGACATAATAGAATTATATGGGAAATATTCTGGTGCGATTGTTCAAGCTGCAAAACACAGCCCTTGGAAACGTTCATCAATTAGTTATGGTTTCACCTATAATACGATTGATGATATGAGATCCCCCCATGATGGGTGGTACGTGCATCTGCTTCAGGAATATGCAGGGCTTGGTGGGAGTGCAAAGTTCTTGAAGACCACGGGTAAGGCGATGATGTACAAGACTCTTTCTGACCAGAAGGATATCGTTGGTTTGCTTTCCTTTGGGGGTGGTTATATCCACGGAATGGGCCGAGATGGTGTTCGTATTTTCGATATGTTTAAAGTAAATTCTGATATGATTCGAGGGTTCAAATATAATGGAATAGGTCCGCGTCAGGTTTCCAGTAAGGGTGAGGTTTATTTCTTGGGGGGAACGACATATATGAATGCGACTGCTGAAGTACAGTTCCCTATCCCTGTCGTGCCTGAAGGATTTGGGTTGCGCGGTGCTTTATTTGCGGATATTGCCACGCTTTATGGCAATAATTATAAAGCCGTTTTTAAGGGTGAACCGTCTGTTACCAATACCAAAAGTGCTTGGCGTTCATCTGCAGGTGTGAGTTTGATGTGGGATTCTCCGTTTGGTCCTTTGCGTTTTGATTATGCTTGGCCAATAACGAAGCAGGAAGGTGATCGTTTGCAACAATTGAACTTTGGTATTTCTACGAAGTTCTGATTTGAGCGATTTTAAGAAGGAAAAACTTGAAGAGAATAGCTTAAGCTGGGAGAGAAAGTGTTTTGATGGCGGATACATTTTTTTTTACGCCGTCCCGACGATTGACAGTTGCAAATGCTGCTGAGTTGACGGGTGCAAAGCTTCTTAATCCAGAGTTTTCTCATAAAGTTATCAATACTCTTTCTTCACTTGAGAGTGCTGTGGAAGGTTCGCTTGTTTTTGTAGAGCATCGGAAGTTTTCTGATGCTTTACTGGACAGTTCTGCTGTTGCTGTTTTGTGTACGAATGAGATTGTTTTTAAAGTTCCCGAAACTATGGCAATTTTGGTGACATCCACACCACAGCGTGACTTTGCTCAGATTGGTCGTATTTTGTTTCCAGATTCTGTCAAGCCAATGCCTTGGTTGGGGCAGAAGGGGATTTCATCGCATGCGCATATTCATCCAACGGCTAAGTTGGCACATGATGTGTGTATTGAAGCGGGAGCTGTTATTGGTAAAAATGTTGAGATTGGTGCAGGAACTCTTATTTCATCCACAGCTGTTATCGGTGAAAATTGCCGTATTGGATGTGACTGCTATATTGCTCCTAAGGTAACAGTTCAGTGTTCTATAATAGGTGATAAGGTTCAGCTTTATCCTGGTGTTTGCATTGGGCAAGATGGTTTTGGTTATGTTGGGGGCGTTTCTGGAATCGAGAAAATTCCACAGCTTGGTCGCGTTATTATTGAGGATGGTGTAGAAGTTGGTGCGAACACGACAATTGATCGTGGAACATTTCAAGATACTGTTATTGGTGAAGGAAGCAAGATTGATAATCTTGTACAAATTGCCCACAATGTCAAAATTGGACGCTATTGTCTTATTGCCGCTCAATGTGGCATTGCGGGAAGTACATCTATAGGGGATATGTCTCAGCTTGGCGGAAGTGTGGGAGTAGCTGATCACATCATAATAGGTAAATCTGTTCAGATTGCTGCTCGTAGTGGTGTTATGAATGACATTCCGGATGGCGAAAAATGGGGAGGTAGTCCAGCGCGACCATTTAAACAATGGTTTCGTGAAGTAGCGGCGTTGCGCAGTATGGGAAAAGTTAAAAAGGAGAAACGCTGATATGATCAGCAATGAAAAAACTAAAAACTTAGAGGCTGTCGATATTGAAAAGCTATTATCAATATTACCGCACCGTTATCCATTTTTATTAATTGATCGTATCGTTGATATTGATGGTGAACAAGAAGCGATTGGTATTAAAAATATAACGATTAACGAGCCACATTTTACGGGACATTTTCCCTCAAAGCCTGTTATGCCTGGAGTTTTGATTTTAGAAGCTATGGCACAAACGGCAGGAGCAATAGCACTTTTAAATTTAGGCAATAAGCAAACAAATTTAGTTTACCTTATGACGGTTGATAATGCGAAATTTCGTAAGCCGGTTATGCCTGGTGATCAGCTCAAGATTCATGTTCAGCTTTTGAAAAAAAGATCTGGTATGAGACGTTTTTCATGTGTTGCAAAAGTAGAAGATGTCCGCGTCGCTGAAGCAGAAATTGCAGCAATGATTGTCGAAGAAGAATAAACGATATTTGATGGGAATTTAAAAATGTCCGGTACGAAAATCCATCCAACTGCTCTTGTGGAGAAGGGAGCGCAGCTTGGTGAGAATGTACGCGTTGGACCATTTTGCCATATTAGTTCAGAGGCTGTTATTGGTGATGAATGTAGTTTGACAAGTCATGTTGTAATAATGGGAAAGACAACGTTAGGAGCCAAGAGTAAAGTATTTTCTCATGCCGTTTTGGGGGCAGATCCGCAAAATAATAAACATAAAGGAGGGGCTACAACTCTTTTTATTGGTAAGAATTGTACGATTCGTGAAGGTGTAACAATGCATAGGGGGTCCGATTCGAGTGTAGGAATGACAGTTGTTGGTGATAATTGCCAATTTTTTTGTTATGCGCATATCGCTCACGATTGTTATGTAGGCAATCATGTAACATTTGCCAATAACGCAATGATTGCTGGTCATGTTACTATTGGTGATTATGTGATTATTGGTGGTGGTGCTGCTGTTCATCAATTTGTTCGTGTTGGACATCATGCATTTATCGGCGGCGTATCTGCACTGGTTGGTGATCTGATACCTTATGGAACAGCTGTTGGTGTGCAGGCAAAACTTGCTGGACTCAATATTATTGGCATGAAGCGTGCAGGACTTGAGCGTCAAGATATTCATGCACTCCGTCATGCGGTTGCTATGCTTTTTGATCATAGCAAACCATTTAAAGAGCGTGTCAGTGATGTTGCTTCTTTCTATTCTTCTTCTCAGTCTGTTTCTGAAGTTGTTAATTTTATTAAAGAAGAAGGAAAGCGTTTTTATTGTACACCAAAATTTGAAGGTGTTAGAATAAAAGAACATAAGGATTAAAAATGCCTATTTGGGGAGCCAGAAGTTTTCTTTCCGGCCGTACTGCTATTATAGCAGGAAATGGTGTTCTACCGATTACTGTTGCGCAGACTCTTGAGAAGAATGGAGAAAATCCTTTTCTTGTGCTTTTGCATGGTGAGGCAGATTCTGTTCTTTATCGCTATGAGCATTGCGAGCTATCAATTGTAGAGTTAGCACGACTCGTTAAAATTTTAAAAGAGGCTGGTGTATATAATGTTGTTTTGGCAGGTGGTGTAAAAAAGCGTCCACTTCTTAAACAATTGCGACTGGACTGGACAACATTTTTAGCTCTTCCTAAGTTAATCGGAGCTTTGAAGAGGGGAGACGATGCATTATTAAAAGCTTTTATACGAGTTATTGAAGCACATGGTTTTTGTGTTATCGGTGCTCACGAAATAGTCCCAGATCTTTTAGCTCCCATAGAATTTAATTTAACAGTACGGCGCGCTACTCCAAAAGAGAAAAAAGATATTTTTTTAGCAGTAGAAGCAGCAAAGCTTTTAGGTCAATTAGATATCGGGCAAGCCGTTGTCGTTGTCCAAGGAAGGGTGGTTGCTCTAGAGGGCGCTGAGGGAACTGATAATATGTTGTGGCGTATTTGTGAAATGCGAGAAAGAGGGCAAATTCCCCTTAAAGGTGGCATTCTTGTAAAATGCGCAAAACCACAACAGGATAATCGCGTTGATTTGCCATCAATTGGGCCCGCGACAATAATGAATATTGCAAAGAGTGGTTTATCTGGTGTTGCGGTGGAGGCAAATAGAAGTCTAATATTATCAGTGAAAACAACAATAGAAAAAGCCAACAAATATTCTTTATTTATAGAGACATTTGAAAAGTTTGGTCATGAATAATTGTTTCTTAAAGATTGCAGTGGTTTCAGGTGAGGAATCTGGTGATTTACTTGGGGCCGATCTAATTTCTTGTTTATCACAACAGATAGGATGCAATATTCATTTGATTGGTGTTGGGGGGAGCCATTTAAAGGCATTAGGCTTAAAAAGCTTTTTTGATTCCCATGATATTGCTTTAATAGGTTTAAAGGAGGTGTTGAAAAAACTACCATTGTTGTTGCTACATATTCGCAATTTATCCAAATTTATTGCACAAGAACAACCTGATTGTTTAATTATTATTGATAGTCCTGATTTCACGCATCGTATTGCAAAAAAGGTACGTGCTTTAGCGCCTTCTATTCCTATCATTAAATATATTGCACCGACCGTTTGGGCATGGAGGCCAGAGCGTGCGAAAGCTATGTGTGGATTTGTTGATCATGTTTTAGCGGTTTTTCCTTTTGAAGAAAAGATTATGCAAGATTTGGGAGGCCCTGCCACGACTTATGTTGGACATCGTCTTTTGACATATACTCCCCTTTTGAGAGTTCAGTCAGAAAAAAAAAGCCAATTAGAACACAGAAATTTGATCGATACACAAACATTATCGCCTACATTAGTTATTTTGCCAGGATCACGCAATTCAGAAATTCGTTCCTTAATGCCTATTTTTCGAGAAACAGTAGAGATTCTTGTACAACGTATTCCTCATTTACGTATTATTTTACCAACCTTACCTCATTTGGTAGATAGAATCTGGGACTTTGTGCAGGGCTGGAAAAGCAAGATAGAAATTGTAGTTGGTGAAGATGAAAAATGGCGTGCTTTTGCACAAGCAGATGTTGCTCTTGCTGCACATGGAACTGTTTCACTTGAATTAGCCTTAGCAAAAGTTCCTATGGTTCTTTGCTATAAACTTGATTTCTTTTCTAAAATATTTATTTTTCCTAAAATGATGTTATGGAGTGCTGCTCTTCCAAATATTATTTCTGATAAGCCTATTGTTTCGGAATATTTGAATGAATTAATCCGTCCTGGCATGTTAGCAAGACAGGTAGAACAACTTTTGGCTAATCCTTTATTGCGACAGGCACAACTTGATTCCTTTGAGATGGTAGAACAGAAAATGAAAACTGAAGTACCATCGGGGGTTGTTGGCGCACAAACAATTATCACTCTTTTAAAAAGCAGGAATAAAATTGTATAAATAAAGCAATATTTTAATGATTAATATTTAATTTTAGCAAGAAAATTACAAGCACGTTGGCTTTTAGGATTGGTAAAAAATTCTTCAGAGGCTGTATCTTCAACAATTTTTCCATTTTCTAGAAAGAGTATTCTTTCTGAGACTTTACGTGCGAAGCCCATTTCATGGGTAACACAAAGCATTGTGATCCCTGTATCGGCCAATCGAGCCATCACTTCCAAAACTTCTCCCACACTTTCTGGATCAAGGGCAGAGGTTGGTTCATCAAAAAGCATGACTTCGGGTTCCATACAAAGTGCACGGGCAATCGCAACACGTTGTTGTTGCCCACCAGAAAGTTGTAAAGGATATTTTTCACAGTGTTTTTCAATACCAACATGCGTTAAGTAACGAATTGCCCGTTCTTTTGCTTGTTGTTTGGAAAGGCCCTGAACTGTCATAGGTGCTAAAATACAATTTTGTATAACGCTCATGTGGGGAAATAAATTAAAGTTCTGAAAGACCATTCCTATCTTACGAAGAACATTTTTTTGCTGTTGTATAGGTGCAGTATGGATATCAACGTTATGGATACAGATTGAACCTTTTTGTGCTTGTTCTAATTGATTAATACAACGAATTAACGTTGATTTTCCTGATCCGGATGGTCCACAAATAACGATATGTTCACCAGCTTGAACATTAAAGTTGATATCATGTAGGACCTGAAAGTTTCCATACCATTTATTTAGATTTCGAATAGAGATCACTGGTTTTTTACTGGGAGAGATCGATTTATTATTTTTCAAATTCATCTTATTTTATTCTTTCATTGATGAAGAACTTGATTAATTCAACATTTTGGTTTGGTAAAGTTTTTTATGATCATTTTATTTACCGTAAATGTCGAGTGAGGCGCTGCTCGATAAAAACAATAAAACGATGAATGAGTTCAACGATAAAGAGATAGATAAGAGCAGCCCAAACGTAAACTTGAAAATCGAAAGTCCGTGAATAAGCGAGTTTAGCAACCCCCATTAAATCATAAACAGTAATAAGTGAGGCAACAGCACTGGATTTAATCATTAAAATCAACTCATTTCCTAGGGGGCGTAATGCTACAATCATTGCTTGTGGAAGAATAACTCTAAAAAATGTGACAGAGTTGCTTAAACCTAAAGCTTTTGATGCTTCGCGTTGTCCAGTTGTTACGGATAGAAAACTTCCTTTAAAGATCTCAGATTGGTAGGCAGCAGAATTGAGTGTAAAAATAAAAAGACAACAATACCACGCGTTTTGAAAAAACCACCATAGCCCCACCTGTTGCCAAAAACTGTTCATTGAACCAAGCCCATAATAAAAAAGAAAGAGTTGAGCTAATAAAGGAGAGCCGCGGAAAAAATAGACATAAGCATTTGCAAAATATTGTAAAAATGTATTCTTTGATAGACGTGCAAAAGCGATAATCATACCCAAAAAAAGACCTAGAGAACAAGAAATAGAAACAAGCTCAACAGTAATAATAAAGCCATTAATAAATTTTGGTCCATAATGGCTTAAAAGATCAGGATTAAAAAGGAAATAAAGCCACTCAGGAATCATTGACCTAGCACCTTTTTATAGCCTATTTGAGTGTATGTTTCCAAATGGCGTAAGATTGCAGTAAAAAACGCTGAAAATAACAAATAGAGTAAGCATGCTATAAAATAAAATAGCATGGGTTTATTGGTAGCAGCGACAGCTAAATTCGTTTGTCGCATGAGGTCAACAAGCGCGATTGTAGAAACAAGGGATGTATCTTTCAGTAAAGTAAGCCAATTATTAGAAAGTCCTGGTAAGGCATTTCGGATGAGCTGAGGAAAGACAATACGAAAAAATGTGGTTGTTCGCGAAAGACCTAAAGCTTTAGCCGCTTCATATTGACCTTTATCAAAAATATTAAATGCTCCAAGCCAAACTTCACAAGAAAAAGCTGCAAGAACCATACTAAGAGCAAGAACACCAGCAACAAAAGCATTGATACTGAACATGATTTCAAAATTAAAATAGTCAAATAAATTTTGAATAAGGCTTTGTAATCCGTAGTAAACTAAAAACAGAGTTAAAAGCTCTGGTAATCCACGAAACACCGTTGAAAAGAGACGTGCTAGAGCTTTAGCTATCTTAATATTGGATCGAATCATTACTGCATTGAGAAGTCCTAGAGGAAATCCTAGAAGGCCACAACATAACGCCAATGACAATGTCATTCCTGCACTGGAAAGTATAACCGCTCCCCATCCCCCATTGCTAAATGATAGCAATGCTAAATTTTCAATCATTCTTGTGTTCCTCATGAAAGAGTTAGATAATATTTTTTAGCAATAACCAACGGGTTTCATTTAAATATCATATTGATATTTAATAAACATCACTTGTAAAATATTTTCTCATAATTTTCTCATAAGTTCCATCCAAACGAATTTCTTTTAGCGCCTCATTGAGCTTATTTTTAAGATCATTATTATTTTGACGGACTGCAATTGCAACAGGAAATCTTGTTTCTTCTAGAGTTCCTAGGAGGGAACAGCAATCTTTTCCTTCATTTTTAAGCCAATTTAATGCTTGTAATTTATCAACAATAATCACATCAAGTCGATGATTTAAAAGATCACGATTCACTTCGATTGTGGAAGGATAGAGTTTTATTTTCACCTCTTCAGAGGCAAAATGATCTTCTGCATAGAAAGCTTGTGTTGTATTGGATTGCACACCAAGATTTTTACCTCTAAAATCTTTTGTCGAGATTTCTTTAATTCCCGAAGCTTTGGTAACAATAACAGCCAGTGCTGTATCGTAGTAAGGATCTGTGAAGTCAATTTTTTGTAAGCGATCTTGTGTGAGAGAGAGGGAAGCAATGATAGCATCATATTTTTTTGCAATAAGTCCGGGGATCATTCCCTCGAAGTCTTGTGTGACAATAGTACATTCAATATTCATTTTTTTACAAAGTGCGTAAGATATATCAATATCAAATCCTTGCAGTTTGTTATTTGAGTCAATATAACTAAAGGGAGGATAGGTGCCTTCACTCGCAATTTTTAATGTTTTCGCATCAGCCAATTGGGTGAATAGTGCAGCGCTTATTATAAGAGCTCCAGCTAATAGTTTCATGATGTTCTCCTATTGGATAAGCGGGCAATATGAAATCATTATGTTTTTATAATCTGTAAGCTTTTTGGGAGCAATTCAAAAATTTATTGATGTTTATTTTAGATCATTATGTTGGACATTATTGATAAAAAAAGAATAAATATCTTATTGCTTGTATGATAGCTTAATTTTCACGAAATGTTTGATTTGAATCATTTCATGAGTCAAAACTGCGGATTTTTCTTGAAAATAAGGCTATTAAATTTGGACATAAAGAAAAAATTAGATTTTGATACGATAAAAATACAACCTTATTGTTGTCATTAGATTCTACAAAATGTTTAGCTCTCAAGGAGCAATTAAAAGTTATTTTGATAAATGTAAATTTTCTTATAAAAAAGCCGAATTTCTAATTATATCTGCATGTCCAATAAAGATTTAAAAAATACTCCTTAAATATACAGATTGAGTTTTAATTCATAGTGCTATCTAATTGATATCGAAAGTAAAATATTTTCTCATAATTTTCTCATAGGTTCCATCGGCGCGGATTTCTTCTATTGCTTTATTAAAACTATTTTTAAGATCATTATTATTTTGACGGAGTGCAATTGCAATAGGAAAATTTGTTTCTTCTAGAGTTCCCAAGAGGTGACAGCAGTCTTTTCCTTCATTTTCAAGCCAATTTAATGCTTTTAATTTATCAAAGATGATGATATCAAGCCGATGGCTTAAAAGATCACGATTAACTTCTGTTGCTGTAGGATAAAGTTTGATATTAACTCCTTCAGAGGCATAATGATCTTCCGCATATGCAGCTTGTGTTGTATTTGATTGTACACCAAGGTTTTTACCTCTAAAGGCTTGTGTTGAGATTTCTTTAATTTCCGAACTTTTGGTAACGATAACAGCGAGTGCTGTGTTGTAGTAAGGATCTGTAAAATCAATTTTTTGTAAGCGCTCTTTTGTAGGAGAAAGGGAAGAAACGATAGCATCATATTTTTTGGCAAGAAGACCGGGAATCATCCCCTCAAAGTCTTGTGTGACAATAGTACATTCAACATTCATTTTTTTACAAAGCGCATAAGATATATCAATATCAAACCCTTGCAGTTTGTTATTTGAGTCAATATAACTAAATGGCGGATAAGAAGCATCGCTTGCAATTTTCAGCGTTTGAGAATTGGCCGATAGGGTAAACAGTGTCGCGCTTATTATAAGAGCTCCTACTAATAATTTCATTATGTTCTCCTATTAGATAAGCTGGCAAATATGAAACCATCATGAATTTTTATAATCTGTAAGCTCTTTTGGAGCAATGTAAAAAATTTATCTGTGTTCATTTTGCTATCATTATGCTGAATATCATTATCAAAAAAATAAATTCTTTTTATCAAGTATAGGAATAAAAAATATAGGAAAGAAGGTCACCTCTTATTGATTATAGGGTGATTTTTAATAATTTTATTTAAAAATCAATAATTTATCTTTAAAAGAAAAACTATCAACTTAAATACAAAGAAAATTTCAGCTTTTAACAGAACAAAATGTAAAAGTGTTTTTATTCTAATTAGAGAAGCACTTAATGTAAGCTTTTTGCAATTTTATCTGAAGAAGATAGAAAGAAAAATTCTGACATTGCTAGATTTTAATATGTAATAAGGCTTTTAAACATGGGGGAATGATAGGGAATACATTTTCATTAAAGATAATGAGGATTATAAGGTAAACTTTTCAATTTCTTTTTGCTAAATGTTTGGCTAATTTGCAGAAGAGTATTCTCAATTTCTTTACAGAGCTAAAACTTAGAATTTTTTAGTAAATTTTTATGATGATGTTATCTCTGTAGAAAGAGTTTTAAAATCACGTTTTATAAAAATTTTTAAAGGATGTTTTTTGATTACTCTCAATAAAGCTTCAGTAAATTGAAGCTTTATTGATTTCTTTTTTTAATTTGCACGTTCATCTATAGGAACATAGTCACGCATAGCATAGCCTGTGTAGAGTTGTCGAGGACGACCAATTTTTTGTGCAGGGTCTTCAATCATTTCTTTCCATTGTGCCACCCACCCGACACTGCGCGCCAATGCAAAAAGGACAGTAAACATTTCAGTTGGAAAACCTAGAGCTTTTAATGTAATGCCGGAATAGAAATCAACATTGGGATAAAGCTTTTTCTCAATAAAATATTCATCACTTAAGGCAATTCTTTCAAGCTCTATTGCAATATCAAGAAGAGGGTCATCTTGAATGTTGAGTTCTTTTAAAACTTTATGACAGGTTTTTTGCATGATTTTTGCACGTGGATCATAATTTTTATAGACACGGTGCCCAAAGCCCATAAGGCGGAAAGAATCATTTTTATCTTTTGCACGTGCAATAAATTCAGGAATTCTTTTAATAGAACCTATTTCTTGTAGCATTTTTAGGCATGCTTCATTGGCACCACCATGTGCTGGTCCCCAAAGGCATGCAACACCTGCTGCAATACAGGCAAACGGATTAGCACCTGAGGATCCAGCAAGACGTACCGTAGATGTAGAAGCATTTTGTTCATGATCTGCATGAAGGGTAAATATTTGATCCATCGCCCGAGCAAGCACAGGGTTTGTTTTATATTCTTCACAAGGAACAGCAAAGCACATATGGAGGAAATTTGCAGCATAACTAAGATCATTACGTGGATAAACAAATGCTTGTCCAATACTGTATTTATAGGCCATAGCAGCAAGCGTTGGAACTTTTGAGATAAGACGAACAGAAGCAATCATTCTCTGGTGAGGATCTGTAATATCAATAGAGTCGTGATAGAACGCAGACATAGCGCCAAGGCAGGCAACCATGACGGCCATAGGATGAGAATCACGACGGAAGCCATGGAAGAAGCGTGCAAATTGTTCGTGGACCATGGTATGCTGCATAATACATCGATCAAATTCATTTTTTTCTTGCTGTGTTGGGAGTTCACCATAAAGTAAAAGATAACAACTTTCGAGAAAGTCTCCTTTTTCAGCCAATTGATCAATAGGATAACCACGATAAAGCAATATGCCTTTATCACCATCGATATAAGTAATTTTTGATTCACAAGAAGCTGTTGAAGTAAAACCAGGATCATAAGTAAAAATATCGGTTTTTTTATAGAGAGAAGCAATTTCAATGACTTCAGGTCCACTCGTGCCTTTACGCAAGGGAAGCTCTACTTTTTTATCATTCACAATAATATATGCGTTATTCTCAGACATTCGGTATTCCTTTCAGATCCTTCACTTCTAAAAATTAAGACTCTGCTTCATCAGAGTGGGGGATGTATAACTGAAGCTTTTCTTACTTATTTAAGGGTAGATTGCCTCTAAAAGTGAGTACATGCAATCTAAAAATATTTCCTTATTGATCATTATTACTCAATAAGAAATGTATTTCAATGATATAACATAAAAAACTCTTTTAGGGCGCGTTGAGATATCTGTATAGATCCTTATTTGAGGAAATATACTCAGTGCACATCATGGGCATATTGTTGTGATAAGTTGGTCCTTGATGCGATGAAGGGATTCATTGCGTCCTAATAAAATAAGAATATCCAAAACACCTGGTGATGTTGCACATCCTGTAAGAGCTGCGCGAAGTGGTTGGGCGATAGATCCAAATTTGAGATTCTGTGTTTGTACACAAGAGCGAAGTGTTTCATCTAGAGTTTTTGTATCCCAAGAGGGGCAAGCTTTCAGAGCAAGATAAAGATCGTTTAAAATGGTTCGTCCATTTTTATCTAAGAGTATTTGAGCTTTTTCATCAAGTTGTAAAGGTCGTTGCGTAAAAATGAAGGAGGCATTGTCAATCAGTTCGCACAGTGTTTTTGAACGTTCTTTCAAATGCGGGATTGCTTTTAAAAATTGAACACGGCGTTTTTCATCAAGTCTTTCAATAATTTGTGCTCCCCTATCGGTTTCTGGTAGAATATTAAGAGCGGCATCAAAAAGTTCTTGATCATTACTCATACGCATATAGTGTCCGTTGATGGAATCGAGCTTTTTGAGATCAAAACGAGCAGCACCTTTGTTAATATCCTCAATATCAAACCAAGAAATCATATCTTTAAGGGACATCAGTTCGTCATCACCATGACTCCAACCTAAACGGACAAGGTAATTGCGCAAAGCAGCAGGAAGATATCCCATTGTTCGGTAGGCATCAACACCGAGCGCACCATGTCGCTTTGATAATTTTGCACCGTTTTCACCATGGATAAGAGGAATATGGGCCATAACAGGAATGTCCCATCCCATTGCTTTAAAGATAATCATTTGTCGGGCTGCGTTGGTAAGATGATCGTCACCACGTATAATATGTGTGATGCCCATATCATGATCATCAACGACAACAGCATGCATATAGGTAGGCGAACCATCAGAACGCAAAATAATGAAGTCATCGAGATCTTTATTAGGAAAACGGACATCACCTTGAACACGATCATGTACAATCGTTTCTCCATCTTGAGGGGCTTTGATGCGAATAACAGGCTTAACATCTTTAGGAGCTTCGGAACTGTCACGGTCCCGCCAACGTCCATCATAACGTGGTGGGCGCCCTTCTGAACGGGCTTTTTCACGCATTTCAGCTAACTCCTCAGGTGAAGCATAACAATAATATGCTTTGCCATTCTTGACCAACTGTTCAGCGATTTGGCGGTGACGTTCTGCTCGTTCGAATTGCGAAATAGGGGCGCCATCATAACTAAGACCCATCCAGTGCAAGCCATCTATAATGGCTTTTACAGCTGCTTCTGTTGAACGCTCTCGGTCTGTATCTTCAATTCGTAAAAGCATTTTTCCACCGGTATGTTTTGCATAAAGCCAATTAAAAAGAGCAGTACGAGCACCACCAATGTGAAGGAAGCCAGTGGGTGAAGGGGCAAAACGAGTAATAACAGACACGAATATTTTCCTTTAAACTAAGATATTACTTATGGAATTTTATAGACAAGTCATGTTAGCATAAGTGATGGGGCGTGCAATAGCCGTATTGCGAGTTAAAGTGGGGGACTGATGTTTTATAAAAGTAAAGAGGGTTTATCCGAAAAATCTGTTACAGAAAGAAAAAAGCCATGTCAGATAGGGCAGAGTGTTTTTTCTAGGTATGATGATGCAAAGAACAGTAGCTATAATCAACAAAAACTTTTTTTATTGACACTCTTAAAAGAAGTAATCATTTTTTTTCGCAAATGGTTAGAAGATTGTATTAATAAAGAAGTTTCTTTTGGTATCCTTTTTTCGCTGATTTTAGTCTTTTTTGCCCTAGGAATCATTTTCTATTTTCATTTAGAGTGGGAACCGAGTTGGGGACAATTGGGGGCGTTGGTCAGTATTTTTCTGGGAATATTCTATGTAGCACGTTTTTATCGAAAAATAACGATTCCCGTGGGGTTTCTGTTTTGTATTATATTGGGTGCTTTAGCGGCAAAAATAGAAACGTGGCGTATTGCAACACCCATGCTAAGCAGTGACATTGTCACTACATTGACGGGAAGAATTGTTTCTATTGAGTCAGATGCCAAAGGAGGATTTCGTTTAGTTTTGGATATTTTGAATACAGAAAATCCCGTATTACGCCATAGTCTTCATCGTGTTCGTTTATCGGCAAGATATTTGCCATCTGGCTTAGCGATTGGTGATGGATTGCATGGAAAAGTTAAGATTCGTGCATTCTCTGGGCCGGTGCGTCCAGGAGGCTACGATTTTAGTTTTCATAATTATTTTAAAAGAATTGGAGCACAAGGCGTTTATTTAGGAAAACCAAGAAAAATATCCGTTTCGCAGCCTGATGGAATATTCGCTATCATTCTACAGAAAATTGAAAATTTACGCACGAAGATGACACAAAGAATCCGTATAGCCCTTGAAGGAGAAAAGGGGAGTGTTGCAGCTGCCCTCATAACAGGGCAGCGTGCTGGTATTTCAAATGAGACAAATGAAGCATTACGTACAGCTGGATTAGCTCATATTTTATCAATATCAGGTTTACATATGGCGTTGTTAAGCGGCATAGTTCTTTTGAGTATCCGTAGTTTTTTAGCATTTTTTCCAGTTTTTTCTTCCTATTATTCCAGTAAAAAATTTGCTGCTATCGTTGCTTTTATGATAACAGCTTTTTATTTGTTATTGTCGGGCTTAGCAATATCAGCGCAAAGAAGTTTTGTGATGATTGCTGTTATGTTGGTTGCTATATTGTGTAATCGCTCTGCTATAACAATGCGTAATTTTTCCATTGCAGGGTTGATAACTCTGGCGATGACACCCCATGAAATATTAGGTCCTAGCTTTCAAATGTCCTTTTCTGCGACTGCTGCTTTGATCGCTTTTTTTGATTGGTGGAGTGGAAGATCATTTTTTCGTAAAAGAAAAACAACTCCCTCTTATGTTGGAGGGGGAGTGATAAATTTTGTTTTCTTATCGATTCTTTCAACATGTGCTTCTTCCTTTGTTGCAGGGAGTGCAAGTGGAATTTATGCTGCTTATCATTTTTCTAATATGGCATCTTTGAGCATTATCAGTAATGCCTTTGCTTTGCCTGTCATCTCAATTTTTGTCATTCCCTTTGGATTAATCGCAGTTCTTGCAATGTTAGGAGGATTCGAATGGCTTCCTCTTCAAATTATGGGTTTTGGAGTTGATCTTGTAATAAAGATTGCACATGCTATCAAGGCTATTTCTCCTGATTTGAATCCTGGTTTTATGCCGTTATCAGCGTTAGTTTTATTGAGCATAGGCTTGGTTGGACTGACTTTTTGCAAAACACCCATCCGGCTCTTTTTTAGTTTGTTTATTTTGGCAGGTGTTTCTATTTGTGTATTGCATTCACCTGTACAACTGATTATAGCAGATAATATGCGCCTCGTGGGCGTTATTCATGATAAAAAATTATATATTGATCGTTACCATATTTCTAAGTTCACGACATCCATATGGAAAAAGTCATTTCGTGTGAATGAAACGATTAAACCAACAAAATATGGTCCTTCGTTACACGGACAATTTATTTGTGATTATCATGTATGTACATCTTTATTGGATAATGGATTAAAAGTGATCGTTTTACAGAGAGAAACAGATCAATGTGTAGAGGCAGATATTCTCATTCAGACATTTGTGATGCATAATCCAACTTGTTACAAGAAGGCAAAAATAGTATTTATACCTCAACAATTGTTATCACGAGGAAGCGTTATGATGACCAAAGGTGGAGATATTATTTGGTCTTCGCTAGGGTTTCATAGACCATGGAATATGCACAGACAGCATTCATAAAAACATATAATCAGTCATATTTTGCTTCACATTTGGATAATGACAAAACAAAAAATAACAGAAGACTTTTCTCATAATATTTTACGGTATTTAAATTGGTAAGTTTATCAACGTTATTGAAATGAGATAATAATCTACAGTTTTCTAGAAATAGATGATTTTTTATATCTGATCATTTTAATTTTTTCAAAAAAATTGATATGTGCATCTTTGTGCATCCTATTGATAGCACAAAATAAATCAAAAATTCTTATTGAATGAGAAAAATGCTAACAAATATTCTCAAAGAAATAAAAAAGATAATTGTTGATTATTCTATTTTATTCTTATCATATATTTCTATAACGAGTAACATCTCTTCAAGCAAGAGATGATGGTCAATTTAAATAGATTGCGTCAAGAGGTTATCTTTTATTATCATTATTATCGGTGGTAATAGGGGTGATAAATGCTGCTTATACGGATAGAAGGCAAAGTCATTCATGAATGTTCAGCAGTTAAAAAAAATGGCAGCTATTAAAGCGCTTGAGTTTGTTGAAGATGGTATGCGGCTTGGTATCGGATCTGGTTCGACAGTCAATGAATTTATTCATCTTCTAGGTGAGCGTGTTGCGGATGGTTTGCGGGTGACTGGTGTTGCTACTTCAAAATATTCTGAACAACTCTGTCATAAGTTTGGAGTGCCTGTTAGCACTTTAGAACAAATACCTGAGCTGGATCTTGATATTGACGGAGCAGATGAAATTGGTCCTGAGATGATGCTCATTAAAGGGGGAGGGGGAGCATTGTTGTATGAAAAAATTGTAGCGTCGGCATCTCGTGCAATGCTTGTCATTGCGGATGAAACAAAGGTGGTAAAAAGACTTGGTGCTTTTGCACTACCAATTGAAGTTAATCCATTTGGTATCCACACAACATGCAGAGCCATTGAAAAAGTCGCTGATGATTTAGGGCTTTCTGGAAAAATTGCATTGCGAATGAATGGAAAAAATCCTTTTGAAACAGATGGTGGCCATTTTATTCTTGATGCATTTTGGGGCTGCATTTTGCAACCAAAACCATTATCAGATGCACTTCTTGCTATTCCTGGTGTTGTTGAGCATGGCCTTTTTTTGGGGTTGGCTTCACGTGCAATTGTCGCTATGGCTGATGGTCAAATAAAAGTTTTAGAACCGTTTGATTTTTAGAAAAGGCATTTACATGATGATATGTTAGCACAGTAAAAAAGGGTCTTAAAGATTTTAGGTAGAATAACGAATTAAAATTATAATTAGCGATCGGGGTAATCATTAAATGAAAATAATATTTTCTTTTCAGCGTTTTGTCGTATATTTTAGTGCAATTGCTATTTTTGTTGTGAATGTTGGCATGGCTTATGCACAAGGTGTGAGTGATCAACATTTAGATTCAGCGCGAAAGGCAATCAGAGCTATTCATGCAACGGATCAATTTGATAGCTTTTTACCAAATGCGGTCCATGATTTCAAAAATGAACTGATTAGCGATGATCCGAATTTGGCAACAGCTATTTCTGATATTGTTGATAAGCAGGCGCTTGCTTTAATTAAAAGGCGCTCTGATCTAGAAAAAGAGATTGCTCATGTATATGCAAAATATTTTACTCAAAAAGAGCTTGATGCGATAACAACATTTTATAATTCTGATACCGGTAAAAAGTTTTTGACAGAAGTCCCCAATATTGCACGTGATTCTTATTCAGCATTTGATATATGGCGTACTGCTCTTATGCGGGATCTTGTAGAAAATGTGAAAAAAGAGATGTCTGAAACACTTAATTTGAATAATTCTACTATGCCTACAAATATGCCTATAAAATCAGAATCTTCAGAAAATAAAAAATAGCTTGATCGATATCATGACAACAATGGGCAATTTCTGATTTTTTTAATAGCGGCGGTTTTCCCGCCGTTTTAAATATTTTAATGAGAATAAGTCTTTTTAGAATACTGCTTTATAAAAAAGGCTTCTTCAAAAGAAAAAAAGACTTTCATTTGATAATAAAAGATCTTAGCCTACTCTTGCAGATGTATAAGAAGGAATAATTCGTGGGCTCTTTTGACTTTGATTTATTTGTTATTGGAAGTGGTTCTGGTGGAGTGCGTGCAGCACGGCTTGCTGGAGGTCTTGGCAAGCGGGTCGCTATAGCAGAGGAATATCGTATAGGGGGCACTTGTGTTATTCGTGGTTGCGTTCCCAAAAAACTTTATGTTTATGCATCACAATATGTAAAAGAATTTAAGAAAAGTGTTGGTTTTGGGTGGGAATATGCGGATCCAATTTTTAGCTGGGAAAAGTTGGTTGCAGCTAAAAATAAAGAAATATCAAGGTTAGAAGGGTTGTATCGTAAGGGATTAGAAAATAACAATGTGCATATTTATGAAAGTCGTGCTACTTTTATAGATGATCACACATTAGAGCTTTCTGCCACGGGTGAGCGGGTAAGTGCAGAAAAAATTTTGATTGCAACAGGGGCAAAACTTGCACCAAATACGTCCATAGAAGGCGGTGAATTTTGCCTTACTTCTAATGAGATTTTTGACCTTAATCAACTCCCAAAATCAATAGTGATTGTTGGTGGAGGGTATATTGGTGTTGAATTTGCTAATATTTTTCATGAATTAGGTGTAAAAACAACACTCCTTCATCGTGGTGATTTAATCCTTCGTAATTTTGATCATGATTTGCGGCAATTGCTCAGCGATGCAATGATTGAAAAAGGGATTTCTATTCTCTATGGCATAACAATTTCTAAAGTGCAGGCTGCAGAAAATTGTTATGAAGTTGTTTTATCAAATGGGAAAATAATCAGAGCCGATCAGATTATGTTGGCTACGGGGCGTGTACCAAATACAACGGGTTTAAGACTTGAGCGGGCAGGTGTTAAGGTGAATGAATTTGGTGCAGTTGTTGTTGATGAGAAAATGACAACAAATATCCCCCATATTTGGGCTGTTGGTGATGTAACAGGTCATATTCAATTAACACCCGTTGCGATTCATGATGCAATGTGTTTTGTTAAGACAGCATTTGAAAATATTCCAACAACACCTGATTATGATTTAATTACAACAGCAGTTTTTTCACAGCCAGAGATTGGAACGGTTGGTCTTTCAGAAGAGGAGGCGGTAAAGCGTTATAAGCGTCTTGAAATTTATCGTACAGTTTTTCGTCCTATGCGTAATGTTCTTTCTGGTAGTTCAGAGAAAATGCTTATGAAACTCATTGTTGATGGTGAAAGCCGTATTGTTGTGGGCGCTCATATTTTAGGGGAAAATGCTGGTGAGATGGCTCAGCTTATAGGGATATCTCTCAAGGGTAAGCTGACGAAGGATATCTTTGATGAGACGATGGCAGTGCATCCAACGATGGCAGAAGAATTGGTAACGATGTATAAACCAAGTTATATATATGAAAATGGGAAGAAAATAGAAAGTTAAACAGCATATATTGCGGTAAAAAGCTTTTGATATGCTAATCTGTAAGATTAATCTTTAGAGAGAGTGTAATGATAAAAGAATGGGCGCCTGACACTTGGAGAACAAGGCCAATTAAACAAGTTCCGACTTATCCGGATAAGTCTATGTTAGAAGATGTTGAGCGAAAACTGAGAAGGTATCCTCCTTTAGTTTTTGCCGGTGAAGCACGTGATTTAAAAAATGAATTAGCAGCCGTTGCGAAAGGCCAAGCTTTTTTATTGCAAGGTGGTGATTGTGCCGAAAGCTTTGCAGAACATGAAGCTGATAATATTCGTGATTTTTTTCGTGTATTTTTGCAAATGGCGATTGTTTTGACCTTTGGTAGTTCTAAACCGGTTGTTAAAATTGGTCGTATTGCTGGTCAATTTGCAAAGCCTCGCTCTTTTGATATTGAAAGAAAAGAGGGAGTTGAATTTCCTGCTTATCGTGGGGATATTATTAATGGCATTGAATTTGAAGCCGGTTCTCGTATTCCAGATCCGCAACGGATGTCTATGGCTTATCGCCAATCTGCGGCAACACTTAATCTATTGCGTGCTTTTTCACAAGGTGGCTATGCTAATTTAGAAAATGTTCACACATGGATGTTGAGTTTTGTTTCTAACAGTCCGCAGGGAGAACGTTATGAATTATTGGCAGAGCGTATTTCTGAAGCAATTGATTTTATGCGTTCTATAGGGATTACATCCAAAACACATTCTTCATTGCGTGAAACATCTTTTTATACCAGTCATGAAGCACTGTTGCTTGGTTATGAAGAGGCTTTGACTCGGATTGATTCAACTTCAGGAAATTGGTATGCAACATCTGGTCATATGTTATGGATTGGTGACCGTACGCGTCAGATTGACCATGCTCACGTTGAATATTGTCGCGGCATTAAGAATCCTATAGGATTAAAATGTGGTCCTTCCATTGAGCCTGATGAGCTTTTAAAATTAATTGATATTTTAAATCCTGAAAACGAGTTGGGGCGGCTTACTCTCATTACGCGCTTTGGTTATGATAAAGTTGAAAGTTATCTGCCTAAACTCATCCGTGCTGTTGAACGCGAGAAGCGTGCGGTTATATGGTCATGTGATCCAATGCATGGCAATACAATTACTGCCAATGGTTATAAGACGCGTCCTTTTGATTATGTTTTAAAAGAAGTAGAGAATTTTTTTGCAGTGCATCGTGGAGAGGGAACTTATCCAGGAGGCATTCATATTGAGATGACAGGTCGTGATGTTACTGAATGTACAGGAGGGGCGCACGCCATTTCTGTGGACGATTTATCTGATCGTTATCATACGCAATGTGATCCACGGTTAAATGCAGATCAAGCGTTAGAATTGGCTTTTCTTGTTGCTGAACTCCTTAAAAAAAATCGCGTGACTGAATCGTTAGCAATTGCTGCTGGGGGGTAGGCAAAAATTTGCCTAATATTTTTAGGTCATTATGGCAGAAAAGAATTTTAAAAAATGATGTTTCCGATGATGAAGAATAAAGTTGTGGTTGCTAAACTGATGAAATGATACAAAGGCTTATGAAAAATGATATTCGGGTATCAATTGCCCAATTAAATCCTATTGTCGGTGATATTGAGGGGAATTTTTCTTTAGCTGTCATGGCGCATCAAAAGGCCAAAGAAGAGGGGGCTGATCTTGTTTTATTCACGGAACTTTTTATAAGTGCTTATCCGCCGGAAGATCTTGTTCTAAAACCTGCTTTTACAAAAACATGTGAAGAGACTGTTGAGAAATTAGCAAAGATAACCGTAGGCGGACCAGGAATTGTCATTGGTCTTCCATTAAGGCGCAATGGTAATATTTACAACGCTGTCATGGTTCTTGATGAAGGGAGAGTCATTGCCGAATGTTTGAAGTTTGATTTACCTAATTATGCTGAATTTGATGAAAAGCGTTTATTTTCTTCAGGTCCACGTCCTCAGCCTATTGTCTATCATGGAATTAAATTAGGAATAGTCATTTGTGAGGATCTTTGGAATGATTCCTCTCTTAGTACAGAGCTTAAAGATAAAGGAGCGGAAATTATTCTTGTCCTTAACGGATCTCCTTATTATCGTAATAAAACATTAAAACGTATAGACGTTGTTCATACACAGGCTCTACAATCTGGAGTGCCAATTATCTACGCTAATCAAGTAGGTGGTCAAGATGAGCTCGTTTTTGATGGTGGGTCTTTTGCCTTGAATGGACAAGGCAAAAAGATATTTCAAATGAAACACTTTGATAGCCATATTGCTTTAAGCCATTGGCAAAAAACAACGACGGGATGGCACTGTATTTCAGGTCCTAATGAAAGTCTTCTCAATGGATTAGCGGCTGATTATCAAGCTTGTGTTTTGGGGTTGAAAGATTACGTTAATAAAAACGGCTTTAAGGATGTTATTCTTGGTCTTTCAGGAGGAATTGATTCAGCCCTGTGTACGGCAATGGCGGTGGATGCTCTTGGTGCTGAGAGGGTTCGCACCATTATGATGCCCTATCATTATACTTCGCAAGAATCATTAAAAGATGCCAAAGAATGTGCTGATCTTTTGGGATGTCGTTATGAAATCATACCGATTGCACAACCTGTTGAGGCTTTTTTAAAGACAATGGCACCTGTTTTTTCAGGGTTACCCTCTGACGTCACAGAGGAAAATCTTCAAAGTCGTATACGCGGTACACTTTTAATGGCGCTTTCAAATAAATTCGGCTCAATGGTGGTAACGACAGGCAATAAGTCAGAAATGGCTGTGGGATATGCAACACTGTATGGGGATATGAATGGCGGGTTTAATCCTCTTAAAGATATTTATAAAATGCAGGTTTATGCATTAGCGGAGTGGCGCAATAAAAATCACTTGCACAATTTGAGAGGACCAGAAGGAATGATCATTCCATCCAATATTATAGAAAAAGCACCCTCTGCAGAGCTGCGGGAAAATCAAAAAGATGAAGATTCTCTTCCGCCTTATCCTATTTTAGATGATATATTACAATCTCTTGTAGAAAATGACATGAGTATTTGTGATATTGTTAAACGTGGACATTCACGAGAAACTGTTGCGAAAGTTGAACAGCTTCTTTATGGTGCCGAATATAAAAGGCGTCAATCTGCGCCTGGTGTAAAAATCAGTTACAAAAATTTCGGACGCGATCGTCGCTATCCTATAGTCAATCATTTTCGCGATAAAAATTGAGTATTATTTTATGGTTAAAGTTCGTTTTGCTCCCTCTCCAACAGGTTATATTCATATTGGCAATATCCGTATTGCGCTTTTCAACTGGCTTTATGCGCAAGCGTATAAGGGAGAATTTATTTTACGCTATGATGATACAGATATTGAACGTTCTAAACAAGAATATATCGATGCTATTGCTGTTGACCTTGAATGGCTTGGTATTCAACCAGATGCAATTTATTACCAATCCAAGCGATTTAATCGATATGATGAAGTGGCAGAAATTCTCAAACAACGTGGCCTTCTTTATCCTTGTTATGAGACAACAGAGGAATTAGAGCGGCGTCGTAAAATCCAGCTTTCACGCAAATTGCCTCCTGTTTATGACCGTGCAGCATTGAAGTTGACAACAGAAGAGAGAAAAAACTTTGAATCACAAGGTCGTAAACCCCATTGGCGTTTTCTTCTTCCTAATTTTGAAAGTGATCCTTTACACACAAAGCGAACAGAAGTTTGCTGGAATGATGCAATAAAGGGAAAGCAGACGATTGATTTAGCTTCTCTTTCAGATCCTGTTCTTATTCGTGAAGATGGAACCTATCTTTATACATTGCCGTCTATTGTTGATGATGTAGATATGGCTATTACGCATATTATTCGTGGGGATGATCATATTACAAATACAGGCGCTCAAATTGCTCTTTTTAAAGCTCTTAATGCAGAATTACCGGTTTTTGCTCATACCAATTTATTGGCGACAGTTTTAGGAAAAGGATTTTCAAAACGTAATAATGATCTTTCTATTCGTTCTCTACGGGAAGAAGGATTTGAATCTATAGCTGTTCAATGCCTTGCCGTTTTGATTGGGACATCGCAAAATGTGCATCCTTATCCCAATCAAGCTGCGCTTTTAGAGCATTTTAATCTCCAAGATACGTCAAGATCCGTTGCAAAATTTGATATTGCTGATCTTCTTGCTTTGAATAGTCATCTTGTCCATGAGTTAACCTATGAGGAAGTAAAAATGCGCCTTAAAAAACTTTCTATTGAGGGAGATAAGGCGGAATATTTCTGGAATGCGATAAGAAGCAATATTAATAAAGTCAATGAGGCTGTTTTTTGGTGGAAAATCATTCATGATGAACAGAATTTTGATACAGTAGCACTAGAGGATCGTGCTTTTGTGCACCAATCACTCGATTTCTTACCTGAAGGTGCTTTGAATGAGGAAAGTTGGAAAATTTGGACAACAGCATTAAAAGAAAAAACAGGTCGAAAAGGAAAAGCTTTATTTATGCCATTACGTCAGGCACTTACGGGCATGGATCATGGACCTGAAATGGGAAAAATTTTGCAGCTTTTAGGGCGTGAAAAGATAACGGAAAGGCTCTCTAGAAAATAAGAGCGGCTTTTTTAAGCATTTTGTTCATCTCACTCTAAAAGAGAGTAAAGAACGGGTTTATTTGCACGTTTTTATAAGCATGAAAGCAGGAATATCATCACCAAATCCAATAGGTGTGTAATTCTTATTTTTTCGTGAGCGTTGTTGCTCAGATGGCTTCTCCTTATTATTTGCATTTTTGATATATTCTGTTTTATTCTCTTCTACAGATTTTTTAGTGTGAGCAACAGTCTCTTTTGGAGCAGTTTTCTTTGATGGTTTTGAAGATTTTTTCTTTACAACAATATCTTCTGTTTGATCATCGGCTATTAAAGTTGAGAGATCTCCATTGAGCCATTCAATTTTTTCATTACTCATTTCCTCGATGGCATTGATATATTTTTGATCAGCTTTTGTAACGATTGTAAAGGCTTTTCCGCTACGATTTGCACGCCCTGTACGACCAATTCGATGGATATAGTCTTCAGCATGTGTAGGAACATCATAGTTAAATACATGACTTACAGCTGGAATATCGAGTCCACGGGCAGCAACATCAGAAGCAACAAGAAGTGTAAGTTTATTATTTTTAAAATCAGCTAGGGTGTTCATGCGCGAATATTGGTCCATATCTCCATGAAGTGCCCCTACATTAAAGTTATGTTTGATGAGCGATCTAAAAAGTTCAGAAATATCTCTCTTTCGATTACAGAAAATGATTGCATTTTGAAGCTCTGCACCTTCATTTTGGATAAGCTCTCGTAAAACCGCTCTTTTATCCCATGATTTATTTCCAGATTTGACAAGCCGTTGTGTAATTGTGGTAGCTGTTGAGGAAGCTTTTGTAACTTCAACAGATACGGGAGAATGTAAAAATTGTTTCGTTAGTTTTGTAATTTCTGGCGCCATTGTTGCAGAAAAGAACAAAGTTTGACGCGTAAAAGGGGTTAGCTTACAGATGCGTTCAATATCAGGAATAAAGCCCATATCCAACATGCGATCAGCTTCATCAATCACAAGGATTTCAACGCCCATCAGGAGTAGTTTACCGCGCTCGCAATGATCAAGAAGGCGCCCTGGTGTTGCTATAAGAACATCAGCTCCTCGTTCAAGTTTGCGATCTTGGAGTTCAAAAGATACCCCACCAATCAAGAGAGCAACGTTTAAACGATGATTTATTCCGTATTTATCGAAATTTTCTTCAACTTGAGCTGCAATTTCTCTTGTTGGTTCTAAGATGAGCGTACGGGGCATTCGTGCTCTTGCACGACCTTTTTCAAGGAGAGTGAGCATAGGCAATACGAAAGAGGCAGTTTTACCTGTTCCCGTTTGGGCGATTCCTAAAACGTCTTTTCTTTGAAGGACATGCGGAATTGTTTCACTTTGAATAGGTGTCGGAGCTGTATACCCCGCTGATTTCACCGCATTAATAACCTTTGCGGAAAGACCTAAATCATCAAAACTGTTTAAAGATGGTATCATTTTTTTATCAACTGCTCTGTGATTTTAACTGCGCTATCTAATGATGATTATAACCAATATTCTACACTCTTTAAAAGTATTAAGATGGTTTCACAAAAAAAAATAACTATAACAATCATATACATATAAAACGCATAATACAATCATTAATAGCGAAATTGTTCTGATAAAATGCGCTCATCCCATGAATGATTTGAGTCAAAAAGGATTGAAGCTGTTACTTCTGTTGCCATTGAAATAGTAACTGAATGAACAGATTTAACTTCAATATTATCTGCAGCAGCGTTTACAGGGCGTTTGTCAGGTTCAAGCATATCAAAGCGCACTGTTACTGTATCGGGAAGCAAAGCTCCATGCCAACGCCGAGGGCGAAAAGGGCTAACGGGAGTGAGGGCCATAAGGGGAGCCATAAGAGGTAAGATAGGTCCTTGTGCTGATAAATTATAGGCGGTTGATCCAGCTGGTGTAGCGACGAGGACACCATCACAACTTAATTGTTCCATGCGTACGTTGTTATCAATGGTGATGCGAATTTTTGCCGCTTGATAAGATTGCCGAAAGAGGGATACTTCATTAATTGCAAGCGCCTCGATAGAATCTTGACATTCAGATTTTGCAATCATGCGCAGGGGATGGATTTCTTTTTTATGTGCGGCAGCAATACGATTGGGCAATTTTTTTTCATGAAATTCATTCATAAGAAATCCTATAGAACCTTGATTCATACCATAAATAGGTTTGCCTGTGTTCATGACATCTCGTACGGTTTGTAACATTGTCCCATCACCACCGATTGCAACAACAATATCAGTTTCTTCCAGAGAAGAATGACCATAAACGGAAATTAATTTATGGGTAGCTTTGATAGCCTCCTCAGTTTCTGCGGAAATAAAATGAAAGCGACTTGGTAATGTAGCCATTTAAAAATTATCCTGATACTTATAATTTATGTTGTAACTTATTTTTGAGAGTTTTGAAGTTGTAATAAAAGCTCTTTTTATAATAAAAAGAGCATTGAATAAAGAGAAGTTATTTCAAGGTAAAGTATCATTAAAAAGTAAAAGGAATGCGTCGTTAGATAAATTACAAACGAGTAATTTTTTTATTAGAATGATAATTTAGCATTGAAGCTAAGAGTATGATTAGTTAAAAGACCATAACTGATTTTAATAATCAGTGCGAAGCACCCGTAGCTCAGCTGGATAGAGCGCTGCCCTCCGAAGGCAGAGGTCACAGATTCGAATTCTGTCGGGTGCACCAAATTTTTCAACTTTATATCATACTAAATAACAATATTATCTAAAAGAAACCAATTTCCTCTTTTATGAAAATGGTTATTTGAGTTGTTTATTAAGTTTTGCAGCGAATAAGCAAATGATTTTAAGAGAAGTAAAATTTACGGCTGCGTATATAATTGTTCGGTTAGTCATTTTGAATATCGAGATAAAAAAGCAAGGTTATCTAAATATGCTTTCAATTTAACTATAAACATTTATAACATAAAAATACATATTAATTCAATATGTTATTGTAAAACTGATCTGGCGATGTTGATAGTAGACCGCTAAATATATTGTTTTGAGCATTAAAATAGATAGCTAAATTTGCTTTTATTCTATTTTTGGAGTTAAAGGCTGTTATGGTGATATGGAACGCGGATGAGGAATATCATCAGTTAAAGGAATAATAAGGGGGAAAAAACAACCGTTAAGATTTGAATTGTTTCAAAATGCTGTATTCGATATGGTTTTGATATGGGTATCTGGTGATTTCTCTATACACCAATATTGCCAGTTATGTTGGATGAGGGATTGTTTACTTTTAATCAACTTTTTTATATACTGAACGCTAATTATGGTGGTTATTTAGTTGGGAGTATGTTCTTTACGTTTGGCAGAATTGGGATTATATTTCTTGCTCCTCGCATACTATCTTGTGCAGCTATAGTGATGAGTGCACTTAATTATTTTCATGGCGTTAACACTTAGTCCTTTTGATCCGTTTTGCTGCTGGTGTTGCGAGTGTAGCAATGATGGTTTTGGGTTCTATTATGGTCATGCAGCATAGCCATATGGGCGGATTATTGCTTCGCTTTATGCAGGTGTAGGAGTTGGTATTCTACTACTAGGTAATGAATATGTTATTATTAGTTTGAACAGAGCGCTTGATGCAACAAACATTTGGTTTGGAGCTGGCTTAATGTCTGTTCAAAACTTTTAAAAACATACAGGTTTAATTATGATAACTATATCAAAAAACACCTCCGTTATTTCTTTCATTGCAAATGAAACCGCTCCTGTTAATCAGAAAAAACCATCCAAAATATGAATAGATCAATCAAATGGATTTCGTGACTGGTCATGTATATATATATTATCGCATTCGTGCTTTAAACGATTTTGGTGATGTAAAAAAAGCGATCTGGATGCTTTTATTGAAAATGAAAGCAATCTCTCTCATGATGGTAATTGCTGGGTTGCTGATAATGTCTGTGTTGTAAAATCTGGTTGTGTTTATGAAAATATAAGGGGCTATGGCAATGCTGCCATTGGTGGCTATGTGTATGGCAATACCCTTATATGTGATAAAACCCATGTGTATTTTGGTGTTCATGTTTATGACAATGCTCATCTTTCTTATAACGTTTGAGTTTATCATTAAGCGCGGGTTTATGGGAATGCAAAATTATCCGGTAGTGCACGTATTCATAGCAATGCCGCGGTTTATGATCATGCGGTTGTTAGGCAAGGTTTACGGCAATGCTAGCGTGGGGTGTCATACTAAGGTCTACGGCTCTGTTTATGGCAATGCCAAGATCTCCTGATTATATCGTGATTAGAAGTAATGTATATGGCAATGCAAGAATAAAAAGACATAGCGATTTATATTCGGTTCCCATAAATTGAGAGGTTTATGAAAGTGATGATGTTATCAAGATTGATAAACAGAATAAATGACAGACGTGGAGGGTCTTCTTTGATGGTTATAAACGTATCATAAAAGAAAGCTGTGCCAATTGATATGACGCTGCTTTTAAATAGAGGTACTACAGATCATACAAAAGAAGTCAATAATGAATGCATGTATACAAAACGTATCATATTGCAAACGCTCTATTCTATTGATTAAAACTGATCAAAAGGAACGTAAATGACAGATATGATCTTTAATCACTCATTTGAATTACAGAACCTATAAACACTTTATGTATGGCTATAAAGCGTATTAAGAATAACGCTCGCATTTTTGAAGTGGTCATTTGACACAAAGTACATTATCAAAATGTCTCAATGCTTGGTAGGTTCATATCAAGACTCTCAAGAGAAAATGCGTATTAAGTGAATATTTGTAACAAAACCCGTTGTTTACATTTACGAACATTGGTTTTTAAAAGCAGCTTTTCATAAGATAATAAACAACCGCTTTTTATAAAATCTAAGGCTTTTAAACTGTTATAAATCTAGGTTTCAAACGTATTTATAGAGATATCATTTTATGTCTCTAAACGTTTAAACGTTCATTTAGTGAGGTTCTCATAAGCGTATTTTCACTTTGCATTTAAACTTAATTTCTCTGCAAATAAGCCGGTCCATATTTGGGCTGGCAAAATTAATCAGCCCAAATTTGAGCTCGTTAACTTTAGAGTAGAGCAGTCTTTAATATTGTCGCTTTTGACTCAAAATTGAGTAAAACACCATGCCTTTGTAATATGATTGCAATCCTTTTGAAATTTATCTACTTATCTTTGTCTTAATAAGTATCCTCAAATTTGAGGGGACTTCATTTGGTTTCGTATTTTTAAACTGTAACTTTTAAAACGTTTTTTGCTTGTTTGCCTGCGTTATATCATTAAAAATCTCTTGATTTCTACGACATAACATTATCAATTTCATTACCTGTTGTGATGATAATATCTATATAATGTCTGCTTATTATTGACTAACTTTTTAGTAAGCGGCGCTTTAAATCGACTTGTCTTTAAATCCTTTTATGTGCCCTTAATGAATTAAAACCTATTCTATGATAGTTTCAAATGATTATTTCTTTTAAGGTTTAGCTCAAAAAAAGAGTAAACCCCATACCATTCTTTAAACGCATGCAATTTATGTTATCGATAATTTCAAACGATTACGTTTTTAATAATGCGATTTGTGTGTGATAAAAACGTATCATAAAATTTATGAACTGTTATGAATGATAGCTGCGTTCACTTCATTTGAATGTTTACATGCGTTTTATGGTCTATCCATACATGGTAATTGTTTATGAAAAATGGTTAATTAAATCACGTATAAAAGTGTAGATTTTAAATGGGATTCATATAGAATAATTGCACACAAACTATTGACTTTATTATATTTTTTTTATGAATAAGATTCCATCTCGTTTAGACGTTGCAAAAGAAATCACCAAAGACCTTATTGATAAGATTCTTCTCTTACACGGCGTTATCACTTTTGTTTGCAAAAATCTGCTTCGCTTTTGACTTTTGATATGGATACAACCTTTTTTGAGGTAGAGCAAAGAATTTTTTAATCATGGAGAGTGCAACAGTGTTCTTCAAAAATCTTGATTGGTTTGTTGAAAAAATTAAAGAGTTAGATAATTATTCAGCATGTTATCAACTCCCAGATTGTGAAGTACAAATTCTTTATAATGACGCAATTATCAAAGGTTATCCGTAAGTTGATGTTGGAGTTTCGATTAGTACTGGTATTTTATCTGCTGCCTGTATGGTAATTGATCCCTATCAATTCTCAGCACTTACAGGATCTACAACTTGATTTTTATAAAAAGGGGTTGAGAGTTTGTGAAGAAGGAATATATGCAGATTGGTTGGAATTAAGCTTGATTATGTCTTGAAATAGGCGATAGAAAAAATTGATCTTCATAAATGCTTTTATTCCAGATATGGAGCACCACCTTGGCGATAGAGTGAAGTTGGAGGCACATAAAGGTTATCAAGGTAGATGATGCAGATTATAGCTTACTTCATATTGGTGCACTGGCTTTATTGGGTGATGTTGCAACCTTACAATCTTATTATCAAAGTTTCAGTGCAGAGGATCATTTAGGCTTTGATGAAAATACCCAACAGATTCATTTTGAACGTGCATTGGCTGTAGTCAAAGAAGTAGTCAAATCTAAGCAACACAGCTACGCTTTCATTGCAAAAGTAGTAAAAAATATGAACCATCTGGAAGAAAAACAAAGTTCTTAATAAAAGCTTTCCAGAGAGGTGGAGTTTCATTCTTGGAAGGAAAAAAATAGCTAAATTTATCGAAACAAAAGCTAAGGAATAGCTCCTTAAGAAATATCAAGAAGATCTAAAAAGATTATAGGAGCCAGAGTCTGGTTTAAAGATGCCATCATCAGTTGAGTGAACTCAACAATGGTGGAGTTTTATCCATTGGCGGAAATCTGATGTTTGAAAGAGGCTTTCTTGATGTGAAGGTAATATTGTAATAAATAATTATTATAAATCAATATGTTGTATATATTCATTGTTTTGAGATTAATGACCATTGACAAATAATTTTGCACCATTTTCTCTCTTCCAGCTTTTCGTCAATCATCAATGAAAATTTTTTATAATGGAAAGTTCATTGATAATATAACTTTTGTATGTCATTATTTTACGCTTAAAAAAAATATAAAAATAATGAAATGCAATTGAGTTATCAGCTGCTTATTCTTTTCAATTTTTAATCATAAAAAAATCTTTTTATTCATTTTGCTTATAAAAAGAATTAGCTTTTTTCTGGTGATACAAGTGGAGAAATAAGGATTTTAGATATGTTTCTGCGTTCCATTTCAATCACTTTAAAGTGTAAACCATCAGTTTCAAAACTTTCTCCCTCATTTGGTAAATGACCAAACTGCCAAAGCATAAAGCCTGCCAGAGTCGTATAACGATCTGCTTCATCCACAAGGTTACGTCCAAGATAACCACTTAAACGGCGGATATCAGCATATCCCTCAACAAGAAGACTGCCATTTTCAAGTTGTTCTGCGATCATGAGTTCTTCATCGTCATCAGGAAAGTCTCCTGCAATAGCTTCAAGAATATCGGTTGGTGTTGCAATTCCTTCAAAAGATCCATGCTCATCAACAATAATTGCAAGCTGAATCGAAGAATGACGTAATTGCTCCATCAATCGTAAAACACTTGTGTTTTCATGAACAACGAGGGGTTCTCGCATAGCTTTTTTCCAATTAATCTTTTTCCCCTCAGCCAAATTCAAAAGAAGATCTTTTGTCAATGCAACGCCAACAAATTCATCCACTTTTTCACGCGCAAGAATTAAGCGGCTATGTTTAACCTTTTGTAATTCTTCACGCATTTCATTTTCATCAGCATTTAAATCTAACCACTCAATCTCATTACGCGGCGACATGATAGAGCGAACAGGGCGATCAGCTAAATCGAGAACACCACGAATCATCTCCTTTTCTTCTGGTCTAAACAATTCAGAAGCTGCGGCCTGTTCAGCAATAACATCTACAGTCTCAGCAAGGTGACTATCTTTGCTTCCTCCTCCTAAGAGCCTCAAAACAGCATCAGCTGTTCTACTGCGTAGATCATTCGTTTTAATCATTTTTTCACGGTTACGACGTCCAATTTGATTAAAAGCTTCGATGAGAACAGAAAAACCAATAGCAGCATACAAATACCCTTTTGGAATATGAAAACCAAATCCTTCAACAATGAGAGTAAAACCAATCATCATCAAAAAACCAAGACAAAGGATTACAATAGTGGGATGACGATTAATAAAACGCATAAGAGCACCAGATCCGCACATCATTACTCCCATAGCAGCTATGACTGCGATATACATAACTGCTGCCTGCTCTTTTGCAATCATACCTGTTGCGGTAATAATACTGTCTAGTGAAAAAACAGCATCCAGCACCACGACTTGGACGATTACTTGCCAAAAAACAGCATAACCAACGCCTGTTTTTCTTTCATGTGATACTCCTTCTAACCTTTCATGTAATTCTAGCGTTCCCTTTGCGAGCAAAAAGGCTCCACCACCGATTAAAATAAAGCTATGCCAACTAAATACAAAAGATGAAAGTGAAAGAATTACCCTATCGAGTCTCATAACCCATCCAATAACGGTAAGAAGGAAAAGCCGCATAATTAATGCTAAAGTAAGACCTATAAAGCGTGCGCGGTCACGCAAATGCAGTGGCAATTTTTCAGCTAAAATTGCAATAAAGATAAGGTTATCTATTCCTAAAACAATTTCGAGAAAAACCAGCGTGATCAAACCAAACCACGCATGGGGATCAGTGATCCATTCCATCATTCATTACCTTTTAGAAGCTTAAAAGCGCGCGATTGACAAAAAAAATTCATAGGCTTTTATTTGTATATTGGATCATGAACATTGAATGTAAAAAAACTTATATTCAAAGAAAAAAACAGCACAATATTGCTTGAATGCATGTGATTGTTGATAAAACAAAATGATGCCCCATCCCGCTTACAACCACAAGAAGGTTCTTCTAATTTTCGCTCGGGCATTATGCTCGATAATCCTCTAACTATAGGTTCTGTATAACAATCAGAACATTTATTTATAAAGCTTCTTATAATGAGTTTATTTTTATATAAGATCAAGTGGTGAATATCATATTTTTAACCTTACAGACAATGAGTTCATATAACAAACAACAAAATATCTAGACATCCACTCTTAGGAGCGTTATAGAAACGCTCATTCTCATTTTTTGAGAAACTTATGGGTGATTAGCTCAGTCGGTAGAGCAGCTGACTCTTAATCAGCGGGTCGTGGGTTCGATCCCCTCATCACCCACCATTTGGTTTTATACCGTAAATAACTTATTGATTGCGTAATTTTTTTAAGGTACGATTTTCTAAATAAAATTGGGCAGTAGGATTTCCCCATATCTGTTTGTTTAAAAGTGAAGATTGTTGATATAGCTTAGTCATCGGTTTTTGTACTTTTTAGGGGACTCAAAGAACTTCCAAAGGACATTTAAAGATCTTTTAATGCGTATTGTTTCTTTTTTTAAGTTGCAATTGGTAAGGAGAAGCTTCTTACCGACAATTGTGTTATTTAAAGGGGTATAAAAATCAACAGTTTTCACTTCTTTTAATATAAATTGATTAAATTTTTTTGGATTTTTAGCATATTGTTTAAAGACAGAAGAAACTTTACACTTTAGTTGTGTCAGCAGCGTGGATATTTTTTGATAACTCTCCCGCTTAAACAAAAAACTTCTGTAATAATCATCAGTATTCCAAGAGGGTAAATCAAGATAAAATAAAGTAGTTAGCTGGACATACAAGTAATAAAATTAGATCAGTTTAATTGTTTAAAGCTAATACCTGTTAAACGAAAGACAATAAACTTTAATGAGGCTTAAAGTTTTAAAATATTAAGCTGTGTGGTTACGCTATGCTGTCTTTCCGTTAGCTAAACCTCTAAAAATATAAATATTAAGAAAGCCACTCAGATTCATTATAATATATTGATTTATAAAGAATTGATTATTCTTTATTTAAAAAAACTTTACTATCATAAACTTCTTTTGTTTCAATCCCTCTTATAATGAATTAATTAAAATCATTCATTTTTGCATCATAAATGGGATTAACGTGTGGATAAAGACTATTGAAGAAAGGCATAAAAATAATTCTTATTAATGTTCTTAAGTGCTAAAAGTTATCATAACATTGGAAAAATAGTATAATGGCGCAGGCTTGCTCTTTTATTAAGTATAAAGATGATGGTGCAACAATAGCTTTACTATTATACCATTTACGGGTATTGTTGTGTAATGGAGAAGAGCGTTGAGAGAGGTTTCTTAAAAAAGATATGTAAATTGGCAACACGATGGTGTTTTGTTCTTTTATAGGTACATAAAAAAAGAAGTCATTGATAGCCTTTTATTTATTCAGGTGGTGTTTTGGGGGCTCTTTTCCAATATTGTTGCGCCTCAAAAATGACGACCACAAATAATGAAAGGATAAGCGGTATAATCAAATAAAACATTCTAAAGACAATAAGTGCTGCAATAACATCGGTTGGATTTATATTGGGCATGCCTGTTATGAAGAGAGCTTCAAGAACTCCTACTCCTCCTGCTGGAGCATTAGAGAGAAGAGTTATCGTAAAAGATGCTAGGAAAACACCAAGAACAGAGATAAAATGAATATCTGCGTTATGTGGGAGAACAGCATATATAATTCCTGCTGCTCCTAAAAGCTCTAGAGGGCTAATGAGAAGCTGTTGAATAACAATTTTCAGCCGGGGATAGGAGAGTTGAATTTTTTTACCCAAGCGTAAGGGTTTTAACTGAAGCCAGCTGCCAAACGTATAAAGTGCTATACAGCTGAGTAAAATTGCTCCAGCCGTTGTTCCGAGCCATTCAGGAAGTTCTTTATGAATGAGGGTGATAATTTCGGGTTGCAGCACCAAAACGATTCCCAAAAGTAAGATTGTGCCGATTACAAAAGTAAAAGAGCAAAAACCTACTAATATTGCGATTTCTGTTCCGTTTAATCCTTTCATTTTATAGGCGCGATAGCGTACAACGGCACCAGAAAAAACTGAAGCACCGATATTGTGTGAAAGAGCGTAGGTTGTAAATGAACATATAGCGATAAAAATCCAAGAAATTTTATGGCCTAGATGTTGCAAGGCAATTCGATCATATCCAGCAAGAGCAGCATAAGCTAGGAGAGAACATAAACAGGCTAATAACCAGTGCTGTGCATTTAAATTGCTCAAGCGCTCCAATACATCCCCAAATGAAATGGCAGAGAGCTTCATGTAAAGAATTCGAATAGATACCAGCATTGCTAAGATACCAATCAATGGCCATATAAATTGCTTTATTTTCACGATTCTGTATCCATTTTATGTTTTCTGTAAATTTTCATGATTGAGCATATTCCTTACAGATCTTCGTTCTGTTATATACTCTATAATGCCATTGGCAATTTCTTCATCATCTGTTACTACAACATCAGCACCTAAATCAATGAGATATGTTGTTTCTGTGTCGGATAATGCATGTGTGATTATCTGGATATCTTTCTTCATATCACGGATATTCACGATACATTCTCCTACTTCAATGGTACTTCGCATTGTAATAACAACTTTATGTGCATTATTTATATTTGCTGCGTTCATTATTTCTTGTTGAATGATATTGCCGCAAATAGCCTCAAAGCCATCTGCAATCGCTTTATCAGAGAGGCGTTTTGATTCTTCTACGATCACTATAGGTTCACCTCTATTTATTAAAGATAATGCAACACACTTACCGATACGACTATAGCCAATAATTACGATATGGTTGTTTTTTAAGGTCATCGGTAAAAAATCTTGGTCAGGATCTTGTGGATCAATATCAATAATTGTTTGGGTATTTTGTGAAGATGCAGAATTTTTTTCTAGACGTTTTTTAATTTTATTACAGGCAATGAAAACAAGAGGATTGAGCAAAATAGAAAAAATTGCTCCTCCAAGAATTAAATCATGAGCGTCATTGTTTAAAAGTCCTAAGCTTAAACTTAAACCAGCAAGGATAAAGGAAAATTCTCCGATTTGGGCAAGGCTTGCAGAAATAGTCAAAGCTGTTGCATTAGAATAGCGAAAAGCTTTAACGATGAAAAAGGCAACAGCAGATTTTCCGATTACGATAATGAATAAGGTTGCTAAGAGAGGGAAAAAATGAGTTAAGAGTTTCTCGGGGTCAAATAACATGCCTACAGAAACAAAAAAGAGAACAGAAAAAGCATCGCGCAGTGGTAAAGATTCTTCCGCGGCACGGTGGCTTAATTCTGATTCGCTCATGACCATACCAGCAAAAAAAGCACCAAGAGAAAGAGAAACTCCAAATAAATGAGCGGCTCCGAAAGCTACTCCTAATGCAATAGCAAAGACGCTAAGACGAAATAATTCACGTGATCCCGATTGTGCGCTCATTTTTAAAAGCCATGGGATAACGCGTCGCCCAATGACGAGCATAAGTGCAATAAATACAATTACCTTCAGGATGGTGAGACCAAAAATACCCCAAATACTTAAATCCAACCATTGAACAAGAGGATCCAACGCTTCTTTTTTGGTATTGCTGAGGGCACTTGCCAAGGAAGGGATGAGGACAAGTATAAGGACCATTGCTAAATCCTCAATAATCAACCATCCAACGGCAATGCGTCCTTTTTCTGTTTCAATAAGATGACGCTCTTGCAAAGCACGTAGCAGGATAACGGTACTTGCTATGGATAAAGCAAGACCGAAGATCAAACTACCACTAAAGCCCCATCCCATAATCAGACCAAGGCACAAACCTAGAAAAGTAGAAAATGCCATTTGTGCAATAGCAGCGGGGACAGCAATAGCTTTGACAGATAAAAGGTCTTTTAATGAAAAGTGGAGCCCAACACCAAACATCAGCAAAATAATACCAATTTCAGCAAGTTGATTAATGATGACGGAATCTATTTTAAATCCGCCTGTATTGGGTCCCACAATAACACCAGCTAACAAATAGCCTACAAGGGGTGAAATACGTAAACGGCTAGCAATCATTCCCAAGAGAAATGCTAAACATAAGCCTGCAACAATAGTTGTGATAAGTGGTGTGTCGTGGAGCATGGATTATTTACTATTCTTGATCAAAAAGCGAATGAATGAAAACGACTATATTTCTATGAGAAGAGAGGCGAGATGTACCATACGCATTAAAGGGCATTTTTATTTCACTTTGATATTTGCACGATTATTTCGCTCACGCCACCAATTTCCTAGCAGGAGTAAAATAGGAGCAGCAATAAAGATAGAGGATGATGTTGCAATAATAATCCCAAAGACCATGGGTAATGCAAAATTATGAACAGCACTTCCACCCCATATCGCCATGGGGAGCATCGCAAGAATTGTTGTGGCTGATGTAAAAAAACAACGTACAAGAACCTGATTAATTGACAGATCAATCAGCTCGCGCAACGGCATTTTTTTATAAAGACGCATATTTTCGCGCATCCTATCATAGACGACAACTTTATCATTTATAGAATATCCAACAATTGTTAAGAGTGCGGCGATAGCCGTTAAATTAAAATCAAATTGAAATAAAGCAAAAAAGCCAATCATTTTTGTGGTGTCTAGAATGAGAGTGATAATTGCTCCAATGGCAAAGAACCACTCGAAGCGTAACCATATATAGAGAGACATGGCAATAGCCGCAAGAATAACAGCAGTAAAAGCAGCTGTGGCAAGCTCACCTGAAATTTTGGGACCAACAACTTCTATTTGATCGAATGTGGTATCGGGATAGATATTTTGTACAGCTGTTTTGACCTTATCAATGGCGGTGGTTTGTTGTGCTTCGCCACCGCTTTGTTTCTGCATGCGAATTAATACGGTATTTTCGTTATCAATATTTTGCAAGGTAACTTCACCAATATTAAGAGTAGAAAGCTTGGAACGCAGAGTTGCTAGATCTGCTGGTCCTTTCGTGGTAATACTCATTTGGCTTCCGCCAATGAAATCAATACCAAAATTCAATCCAGGCTTAAAAAAGAGAAAAACTGAAGCCATTGATAAAACAATTGAGACGCCAATACCAATGAAACGTGCTTTCATAAAGTGGAAAGTTGTGTTTTGTGGCATGATGTTGAAAGCAGAGTGAATATGCAATTTTTTAATTTTCCATTTACGAACGATCCAAATCATGATGATGCGTACAATGGTGATATTTGTAAACATGGAGATGATAATACCAAGCAACATTGTTACGGCAAAACCACGAACGGGACCGGTCCCGAACCAAAATAGTAAGACGGTCGCTATAATTGCTGTAACATTTGCATCAACAATGGTTGCAAAAGCGTGTTTAAATCCACGATCTAGGGCTGCAAAAGCACCCACACCTTTTCGACTTTCTTCACGGATACGTTCATTGATAAGGATATTAGCATCAACGGCAATACCGATGCCTAAAATAATACCAGCAATACCAGGCAGCGTAAGCGTAGCTCCCAAAAGACTCAGTGCAGCAAATGTTAAAATTGTGTGCAGAGCTAGTGCTATATTGGCAATTAATCCCCAAATACGATAGAGAAGAAAAATAAAAATTGCAACAAGAATAAAGCCAATTATGCCGGTGTAAAGTCCCATTTGGATAGCATCAGCACCAAGATTTGGACCTACGGTTCTCTCTTCAATGACCGTGAGTGGTGCGGGGAGGGAACCAGCACGAAGCAGAGCAGCCAGAGTTGAGGCTTCTTTGGGGTCAAAGTTTCCTGTAATTTGACCTTGTCCATTGGGAATGACGCTATTGATGGTCGGAGCGGTTAAAACTTTATTATCCAGAACAATGGCAAAAGGACGGTTAATATTTTGTCGTGTTATATCGGCAAATATTTTTGCACCAGCGGAATCTAGCGTAAATGAAATAATGGAACGTCCTGGTATTTGGGGGTCAAAACCTGCACGGGCATCTTTCAGGACATTTCCATCTAAAGCAATTTGATCATAAATTGCATAATGTTGTGTTGCATCAGTGTATCCAGGGAGAATAGAAACACCTATAGGGGGGTTATTGGGGTCCACATTAGAAGGAACAAGATGAAAACTCATCTTAGCGGTTGTTCCTAAAAGATCACGCAGTTGTTTTGGATCTTGTAGTCCAGGCAATTGGACCATAATACGATCATTTCCGACCTTTTGGATGGCTGGTTCTGAAACACCAACTTGATCTATACGACGACGGATGATTTCTAAGCTTTGTTCAATAGCATTGCTGACACGGTCTTTTATACCAGCTTCTGTTAATGTGACGCGGAGAGTTTCATTTTGAGCACTGATCGTGATGTTATGTTCTGTTGTGCCAAAGCTACTGTGTATGGGGGTTATTAATGTTTTCAAAGCAGAGAGTGCTTTTTCAGTTTGCGATGGGTCAGAAATAAGGGCAATAACGCTATCTTCAACGATACGCACACTTGAGGTGCGGATTTGTTTTTCACGCAATACATTGCGCACATTGCTTAAAACTATATGTAACTGATCGCGTTTTAACGTTTTGCTATCAACCTCGAGCAGGAGAGAAGAGCCTCCTTGAAGGTCAAGACCAAGTGCTACACGGGTGTCGGGTAAGAATTTCGAGTTTTTAACTTGTTCGTGTGAAAATAAATTGGGTAAGGCAACATAAATGCTGCTTAAAAGAATAAAACAATAAAGGGTAGTTAACCAACCAGGTGTACGCATGATATATTCCGTAAATAGGCAATCTAACAGTTATTCAAAGTTAAAAGCACAAGTAAAATAAGATGATCGTTTTTATATTCAAGGAAGAGAATTAAGTATGTTCATTGGGAGGAGCGCGTTTATTTGAGAAATATTGTGTTTTAACGTTGCGAAATCGTGTGTCAACAGCTGGAATCTTTATTAAAAAGAAATCCAATGTTAGGATTTTTTGAAAGGTCCTCATAAAAATAGATTCTGTATGGAGTGTTACAAGTTTTTTGTTTTCAGTTGTGGTAACATTCACCTGATCACACTTATGATGTAAATCAAATCTATTCGTTTTAATGACATTATTGGTGTGTGATTGTTTGATTAAATAAGCACGCGTTTCTAGGTTGCTCGTCAAGAATACACCTAAACTGGATAGAAAAATCCAGGTTGTCAAAGGAAGAAAATCTTCTTTTTTGCAATAAAGGTGCAAAAAAAACATGCTAGAGTGCCTTCTTTAATCTTATTGAGTTCAGCTTATTTATCATTCTTTTATCTTATTACCAGTATTATAGGATAAGGGAAAGCTTTTATAAGATTATTCTATAAAAGTTGAAAATATCTACTTTATACCATATTTAAAAGAGAAAAATAAAATCCCTTTTGTGCTCATAAGGTAGATATGTATTCATTTTGTAGAAAAAACATCCACATACTTTTCCTTCTTTTGGGGATTATCTTTGTATTTAATTCTGGTGCATGGGGTAATAGGGGGGCACAAAATACAATTGTCGAACAAACGATAGCTTCTTATTCAGTTGATGAAATTATTCTGCAACAACAGTTGATTATTAAGACTCTTGAAGAAAATACTGAAACTTTAAAAAGAGATTTTGACAGAAAGCCAGAAGATGAGCGTGCTTTAGAAGAATTACGGTTACGTGCACAAGATATCAGTGAACGTGCTATTGAGGCAGCATTTGTTTTGCGTCCTCCTCTTAATGAGATTAATACACTTCTTGATCAATTAATGGAGCTCCATCGTGACGTGAAAAAACTGAAAAGCTCTGTGAAGGAATATTCCTATTTGATAGAGCAAAAAGCTAAAATTAACAGTATCATGCTTCGTTTTGAAGCAATTTTCTTAGCGGCAAATAGAATAGCTGAACTTTCTATTTCTCAATCTCGGGAGCTTTTTAAACGCACGCTTACGTATAGGCTTGAGTTTTCGATTCCGATGGTTAAACATCTCGTCCAAAAAACAAAAGAGGCTTCATCAGATTTTCTTGTGTTGTTAAATTCTTGGTGGAATTTTATATTTTACTTCAAGTTTTTACAACTATTTCTTTGCTTTTTAATTCCACTTTTTATTACTTTGGGACTTTCGTATTTTTCTCAAAAAGTTCTTGTTCATGTGTATTGCCACTTTACGAAGTCTAATGAGGAAATATCTTATTTACAACGCTTATTGATCGCCTTTATTTCAGTTCTCTTACCTTCACTTGTATGTATTCTTTGCGTTTATCTTGTGTTGTTTTTGTTTCGTAGTTTTAACTTAGATCTAGGTAAGCTTACAACAGTTTTTGATATGATAGGTTGTCAAATTATTTTATTATTTTTAATCAATCGATTAGCGGTTGTTCTTCTATCATCGAATAGGCCCCATGTAGGTCTTCTCAAGATTACATCATCGTCTGCTTATCAATTAGTGATTTTACTCACTTCTTTAGGGGGTATTTTGGCATTTGACGCTGTTCTTGATAGTATTTATCAAATCATTTCAGCGCCTCTATCTTTAACAATTGCTAAAAGTTTTATTGCTGTTTTTCTTGTAGCGATATTGCTATTTATAATATCATTTGTACCTTTGCGGTTTAGACGTAGGCGTGTTCAAGAAGAAAAAAAAGAGCCATACTTTTGGCCATTTTATATACGCATTCCTCTTATTGGCTTGGGGTTACTGCTCTTTGTATTGAATTTTTTAGGTTACGTTGGACTTGCGCGTTTTATTACGCAGCAAATTATGATTGATGGAGCATTTTTAGTTCTCATGTATTTAGGAATACAAAGCGCTCAAGCACTTGGAACTAAAGACCAATTTATGAAAACAACGGTTGGTCATCTTTTGATGCAGAGGTTTCATTTAGAAGAAAAAACGATGAATCAATTGGGAGTTTTTGTGAGCGTTTTTCTCAATTTATTTGTTGTTATATTTTGTGCAATGCCAATTGCTGTACAGTTTGGATTTTCCTATTCTGATTTAAAAGCAGTTTTGTGGCAATCGGTGACCGGTTTTCAGATTGGAAATATTAGTCTTTCTTTGATTTCTCTTGTAACAGGAATTATTTCTTTTTGTGTTTGCTGGTTTCTTATTCGCCGATTTATTGGTTGGTTAGATAATGTGGTGTTGGTTCATGGAGAGTTCGATTCTGGTATACGTAATTCTATCAAAACAGTGATAAGTTATGGAGGCGTTGTTGTATCTTCTTTGACCGGATTATCAATGGCAGGTTTGGATCTTAGAAATTTCGCTCTTATTGCTGGAGGACTTTCACTTGGTATAGGTTTTGGTTTACAGAATATTGTCCAAAACTTTGTCTCTGGACTTATTATTTTAGTTGGAAGACCATTTAAAATAGGGGACTATATAGAATCTGGATCAGTAGGGGGTGTTGTTAAGCGTATTAGTGTGCGTGCAACGGAACTTGAGACAATTCAGCGTAAGACGATTATTATTCCCAATTCAAGCCTTATTAATAACAACGTTAGTAATTGGACACGACGTAATAAAGTAGGACGAATTGATATACCAGTTACTGTATCATCTAAGGTTGCTCCAGAGCATGTTGCTGAAATTTTGTTAGAGATTGCTTCTGCGACAGAAGGCGTTTTAAAAAATCCTATCCCACAGGTGAGTTTTACAGCATTTGATCGTAAGAGTTTTTCCTTTAATTTGGCTATTTATGTGCCTAATATTACCTCATCTTCTCATGTAACCAATGCTCTTCGATTTAGCCTATATAAGCGTTTTGCTGAGGAAGGAATCTTAGAATGCTGAAATATACTTATATTTTGATTACAGTTATTCTATTAAGTATTTTTACCATAACAGCTTTTGCTGCAACAGTGAAGAATACTGATTTAAAGATACAATCTCTTATTGTTGTTGAAGGAAGTATACCTTCAAAAATTTCTTTAAATACTCATCAAACAATTACAATTTGTATGAAGGGATGTTTTATAACTTTTCCTAATAAAGACCGTTTTGCAATAAAGGCAGATGATAATATAGAAATCAGTAGGGGAAGAGCAATTTTTAAATAAAATGATTGAGAATTTTTGTTTGGGGACAAGATTTAGAAGGATAATGATATTGTGTGTAATTAATAATCTCATCCTTTAGAAAATGGTAAAAAAAAGGTATGATTTTAGTATAAAATGGATGTTTTTTTATACTATGTAGAATCTACAGTATGCATTTTGGATGTAAGAATATTGAGGTATTTATAGTATTGTTAATGAACATCGATTTTCTAAAAATAATTACATCATTTTTAGAATTTTTTCATAAAAAAAGGCATAAAATATACTATTTTGTGATTTTTTTGCGGTAATTTTAATACAAAATGTTTTATATTTCCTCCTTTTGACAAGATAATATGTATTTTTATTAAATATTTATTATTTGAAGTAATCATTATTATAATATTTTAAAATTTATTTGATAATATTAAATTTTGATGTAATGATATATTAATATAGTAATAGATTTAAATGTAACTATAAAGGAGTACATGCGATTTTGCAGCATAAGATTTTATAAAACTTTGTTTTTCTAAATGTGATTTTTGATTATATTTAAATTTAGAAATGGGGTATAATTTTATGAATACAAAATTTATAACAGCATCTGTTTTTTCTTTGATTTCACCTTCTATAGTACAGGCTGCAGATGTGGTGGCTCACGAAGAGCCAGTACATGTTGCCTCAGAAGTTGTTGCTTCTTCACCTTTTTCTTGGGGAGGTGTTTATTTCGGGGGGCAAGTTGGTGGCTTTTCAAGTAAGATTTCTGCAACAGCGCCTGATGTTAATATTCCTCTCTATCCTGATGAGGGTAGTAAAAGTAAACCATGGATACCTGTCGAGAAACAGCATATGCCCGATCTTTCTGGGTTTATAGGTGGTTTTTATGCGGGTGTTAATTTTGATCTCGGTAATAATTTTATTATGGGGATTGATACGGATATCATTTTAACGGAAAAAAAGGATACAAAAACAAGATTTCATGCAGATGAATCGAGTGCTGGTGGAACTGAAGGATTGGGCACTGAAGGATCGGGTACTGAAGGAACGGGTACTGATACTGAGGAATTAGGTACAGAAGAAAAAAGTCGAAAAAAGGCAAAAATTGTCAGGAGAAAAGGTAGAGGCTTTTCTCGCTCTTCTGCAGAGGATAAAGAAGAGAAAGGCAGTTTAACGTTTAATCATACGTTAAAACAAAAATGGACAGGTGCTACACGGGTGCGTGTTGGGTTTTCTACGGGGCGTGTGATGCCTTATATTGCTGGTGGTGTTGCTTATGGACAGTTTCAGGATATTTTGTCGACAGTAATTACGGGAGGTGAGCCATTTAATAGGACATCGGATGTAACAAAAACGATGATTGGTTATACTCTCGGTGGTGGTGTTGATTTTGCAATGACAGATCATCTTGTTGTGCGTGCGGAATATCGTTACTCAGATTTTGGTAAAAGGAAATTCAAAGACGAGATTGAAGTTAAGTATAAGACGAATGATTTTCGCGCAGGAATAGCTTACAAATTCTAATTTTGTAGGATAAAGGAGCTTAAATTTAAGAGGTCCTATTTCTTTGATAGGGCCTTTATTTTTTAATTTTATGCATTGTAAACACTATTTTATGGTGAAAAAAGGGGGGCTTTGACTTTGAGTGAGAATGAGGAGGTAAGGAAGAGTTACTCAGAGTCTTAATTGTTAAGAATAAAAAATTTTTAGTTCACGAGGTGTGGTTGAAACATTTGTTGGCAAAGAAGGATTGCTTCGTCTTTCATATTATTACAGTTATCACTTTATAATACCGTTATAGAGTTGCAAACAGTAAACTTAAAGAGAGTTTTTACTATCTAAGTAATGAGAAAATAAAGAAAATTCACATAGAGTGGTGCGGACGGCGTGCACCTATTTTTTCTTTATTTAGAATTCTCTACGCTATCACCTGATTGCGCGTTTTACTTTTTTCTATATTTATAACTAACTGTTTTTATTTGATTTTATTTATAAAATTGCCTTTTGTATATAATCTTGCTATCAAATAAAATCGCTCCAAGTGCGATTCAAAAGGTGGTTCAGAAGGTGGTTAGCAGAACGAGAACACGTGATAGACTGTCTGTCTTATCTGTAAAAAATCTATCTAAAGGAAAATATGCTGATGGAGCTGGGCTATGGCTTATCAAAACAGCCCAAAATCAAGGGCGTTGGATTTTTCGATTTGATTTCAATAAAAAACGTCGTGAAATGGGATTAGGCTCTTGTAGCGTTGTATCTTTGAAAGAAGCGAGGCTTAAAGCTACAGCTTGCCGTGACCTTTTGCACCAAGGTATTGACCCGATTCGTAAAAGGAAAAATGAAAAATTACGGCAGGCAGTTGATAGTATTTCTTTACAAAAAATAGTTTTAAGTGCTTTTGAAGCCAAAAAAAGCGAATTGAAAAATGAAGGTAAAGCAGCAAGGTGGTTAGCACCTCTTACATTGCATGTTTTTCCTAAACTTGGGGATATAGCAATTACTGAATTAACGCAATTTGATATAAAAGAGTGTTTGTTGCCTATTTGGAAAACAAAAAATGAAACAGCGAGCAAGGCTTTATCACGTTTGAATATTGCTATAAAACATGCCGCAGCACGTGGTATAGATGTGGACATGCAATTGGTACCAAAAGCAAAAGCTTTATTGGGAAAATTTATTCAAAATGTTCAAAATATTCCTGCTATGCCATGGCAGGAAGTTCCGGCATTTTATCAAAGCTTGGATGATAAGATTCTTTCAAATTTAGCACTGAAGTTATTGATTTTGACAGGCGCACGGTCATATCCATTGCGCTATTTGCGTCTTGAACAAATTGACAAAAATATATGGACGATACCAAAAGAAAACATGAAAGGTATTGTAGGGAAAGTTTCAGACTTTCGCGTGCCACTAAGTGATGAAGCTTTGAGAGTTATTGAAAAAACTCTCCCCTTTGAAAAGAATGGTTTTCTCTTTTCTGGTCGTAGAGGCAACCCCATTTCTGATGCTACCATGGCAAAATATATGACAATTTGCGGCTTAACCTATCGTCCCCATGGTTTTCGTTCAAGCTTACGGGACTGGATAGCAGAGACAACGTCAACACCATTTGAGATTGCCGAAACTGTTCTTGCACATACAGTTGGGAGTTCAGTGACGAAAGCCTACATGCGAACGGATTTTTTAGAACAGCGACATGTTCTCTTGGAACAGTGGGCTTCATTTATAACAGGATAGAATTTTTACAATTACCTCTGCAGTGTTTTTAGCTATTTTGAAGAGAAATTTGATATGTCCAATTCTGTGAAAATAACAGTTTTAAATGTGTAAAGCTATTATTGATAGTCTCCATGAGACGAGCAAATTTAAGAATCCATTTTCTAAAGAATTTCGCGCGTCTCAGAGTATGTTTAGAGTCGGATATTTGGTTTTTGTGTAAAAATACTTACAAACGCATCCATAATACGTGAAAAATCAAGCGCTAATAAGAGTATAATGAGTACAATCCATTTCGTATAACGAGACATCACTTTTACACTTTTGTAGGTCATGATGATTTCTTGAAGTATTTCTTTTTCTGCTTCTGTAAGCTCTGTATCGTCTTGTGTTTTTTTTCTAGCCATGTTTCCACCCACACAAGCGTTCACCTAGATTATTGTGCTTTAAGATCTCTCTTGCTAAGTTTGAACTGATGGCGTTCAGATCTTGCCGGCTTAAATAAATTGGCAACCAGCCAACACAAGAAGAAGCGTATTTATTTGTTGCGCAACCAGTCAGAGAGAGCAGTACGCACATCAGCATCACTTTTTTGATTAACTTCACTTTCCACCTCCAGACGTGTTGTGGCTGCTTTTAAAGCTTTTTCTGTTTGCTTTTGTTGCTCTGCTTTTTTCCCAAGAGTAAAAGCTCTTGCTAATGCAATAAAAAAAGCGGCTAAAGCCGCGCCTGTTAGCATCAGATTTCTTTTCATCCATAAGATCATAGACGATGCTCCTGAAAGCGTTTAGCAACAAAGAAAATACCAGCACATGCGGCTAAAATCATAATGGTTGCCAAAGCCCATTGGATTGGTCCATTTCCTGCTAACAAACCACCAAGCCGAGAAAAAGAGCCAATAATCGGTGCAAGTGCTTCTGCTTTGAAAACCCCCGTTGGTGCTTGCGTTTCTACTGTTTGATAATTGGAGGAAACAAAAGCCCCTTTCGCCCATAA